>CALCCB010000171.1 GCA_937899625.1 uncultured Bacteroidota bacterium | reverse complement strand
CGTCAATTGGATGATTTTCCATCCTTCATTCGTTTTGACCAACTGAAAAGCATTCACTCCTTGATGCAATGGTGTTTCACCTAAATGAAATACAAATGAGACCCATGCTACGGCAAGGTTATCGTCCACCTTTACATCGATGGATTCAAAGCGCTCATCCCAGATTTCCTCATGAGGTGTTCCGCCGGCCTGAATAAATCGTTCAACGGACTCTTCTCTCAACACTGCTTCTCCTTTGTCGTTGAAAAAAGTAGTGTGTAATTGGGCCTCCCGATGAAAGCAGATCCTCACCAAGGTGCTATCACCTTTGCGCATTCCATCAAAGAGTAATTGGATCACTTTTATTACGTCCTTTTGATCTTCGGTAGGACGGGTATGCATTTCCGGTTGTGCAGAAAGGTACATGGTTAAGAACGTCAGACAAAAAACGAGAAAAGTTTTCATAATTGAGATTTGAATAGGAAAGATAAAACGATTCAAGGAAAACAGAAGAGTAATGTAAATCACATTTCATTCATTAAGCTCTAATTACCTTGCATTCATAAAAAACAAGTTATGGAAACTAATGGACTTGATTATTCACCACTTACTTCATTGGATAAAATCGCGTTGCGAAAGCATCTAAAAACTCCTTTTATATTTACCCTCAGTCTTTTTGTGATGATCTCCCTCGTTAATCTAGCATTTCATTTTATGGATGTGCTGACAGGAATTGAGGTCGTTGAAAGACCTCCTGTCTTACGTTTGATTGTGATTGAGACAATAGCGTTTGCCATCGCATTGATGAGTTTTTATTTTATGACAAGAAATGTTCAAAAGGACTTAAGTTCAGGAAGGAAACAGAAGGAAAAAGGGAAGATCGTTCGTAAGTTCGCTCAAAAAGAAAATGGACAATTGATCTATCGTTTACGGCTCAAAAGTAAAAGGAATGTGGATGTCGATAAATCTTTATACACCATATTGTCTGAAGGAGATATGATATTCGTTTCATTCGCACCCCACAGCAACATTACTTTTGAAGTAGACACGCCGAAAGCATAAAAAAGCCCGGATCGACCGGGCTTTAATCAATTCAATTTAAAAGATACTGGCAGCATATATGAGGATTTGATTGCTTGTCCATCCTGTTCTGCCGGTTCCCAGTTTGGCATATTTTTAATGATCCTAAGCGCTTCCTGATCCAGTGATTCCTGAACTCCTCTTTTGATTTCGACATTAGATATGCTTCCATCTTCGTTCACGATAAAACCGACATAAACTTTTCCTTGAAATCCATTGTCCATTGCATCTTGTGGATATTTCATTGAAGAAGCAATGTATTTCATCAATTCATCCTGTCCTCCCGGATAGGAGGCGTCTATAATGATAGCTTGAGCCGTTTCTTCTTTTACTTTTGTAATCTGTTTGTTTCCTTCTTGTGCAAACGATTGCGAAGCGATCAAAAGGCTAAATAAGACGAATATCTTTTTCATAGTTTTTTGTTTTAAATCTACAATAAGATCTTTTTCAAGAAGAAAATATTACCTAAACAGCAGTGAAAATTGACTGAAATGCACTCTACAGAGTAAGAAGTCAATTTTGTAAAGTCAAATTTCAAAAAGAGGTTTACTTATCAGACTTGAGGTAAGGCCACTTTATTTCTACCAATACTGCGTAGTGTTTTCATATGTCTCCAAAGTGCAACCACGAAGTATCTATTCACATGGTAAGGAACCTGATATTCTTTTGCAGTGTCAGCAATGATCTTTGAGATCTTTTTATAATGGACATGACAAACATTAGGAAACAAATGATGTTCGATCTGAAAATTCAAACCGCCAATAAACCAGGAAAGAAGTCCAGAATTAGGAGAAAAGTTTGCTGTATTCTCCATCTGATGAACATACCAGTTGATATCCAATTCCTTGTCTTCTGTCACAGGGAAGCTCATATCTGGCATAACATGCGCGAGCTGGAAGATCACACTGATCAAGAAACCTGTAAGGAAATGGGAGAACATGAATCCCAAAAGGATAACTCCAACAGATGCATCATTAAAGATCAGAGGAAGTACCAATACATAAGAATAATAGAAAAGTTTCCATCCGATTGTTCGAAGAATTTCAATTCGGTATTCTTTTTTTGAAGTGATCAACCCTTCATTGTAGTACTTTTTCAAAGCGATGAAATCTTTGATCGTTACCCAGTTAAGCGTGGTCAACATATAAAAAAACCATGCATAGATGTGTTGGAATCGATGGATCCAGTAGATCTTTGAATTCGGCGAGAATGCAAGGAAAAAAGGTGCTTCAATGTCCTCGTCATGATCATGGATATTTGTGTATGTATGGTGTTTTACATTGTGCTGCAGTTTCCAAACAGCCGAACTGCAGCCCATAAAGTCCAAACTTCTGCTGAAGATGTTATTTACAGTTGATCGCTTAGATAAACTGCCATGGTTAGCGTCATGCATGATCCCCATTCCAATTCCTGCCATACCAATTCCACTAATCAAGTAAAATAGGATAACTAATAATGGATGTGATACTACATTGCAGCTCAGTAAAATAAGAGGGACGGTAAAAATTGCGGCCATTATTGAGGCTTTCAAGTACATTGAAAATCCTCCCTGACGTGATATATTATTTTCTTTGAAATAACTATTTATTCTTTTTTTCAGCTCAGTAGAAAACTCTGCTCCTGAAGTCTGATTAAATCTTAGATGCTTGATATTGTTGTTTTTTTACAAAGGTAAACATAAAAGATACCCGATTATCCGATTTAGTGGAATCTTAGTAAACATTAACACTAACACCCTACCTGTCAAGTACTTTCAGTTGCTCTTTGATCTCAGAAACCTTCATGGGAGCGAAAACCGGGATAACAAAGTTCTCTTTGGTTTTGTCTTCGATCAGTGACAAGTAGGCTTGATCATTTTCGAATTTTAGTGCCACATGCCATATGCTTTTATTTTTCGGAATATCGTTGTATGAAAACATACCGGTGTTTCCATATCCTGGCATGATCCCTTTTACGTCTTTAAATACTGCTTTACAATCGTATTGGGGGGTAAAAGGTACATTGGTGATCATGTTTACTTTTGGACCTTCAATCCTTCCGAAAGCATCGCAATTGATCCATCCAAGTCGATTTGAGTTAAACATGTAAAAACGCAGATCTTGTTGACTCACATAGCCACTTGAAAGTCGTTGTTCAACTTCATTCATTTTGATCTTTCTAAGTGTGTCAGCCAATTGTTCAAGAGTTTTAACTCCGTATTGTTTCATGATTCCCTCATTCATCTTTTCAATGAGTTCTCTTTTCGAGGTAACGCCATATTTTTCAAATAAAGAATCCAGTTCTTGACAATTTAAGTTTGGCTGCTCGATCGCTTCTACAACGTTTTGCCTTCTATTTTTCCGAAGTCTTCGCTGACATTGTCTGAATTCACGATTTGCTGTTCTCTTGTCTGAAGAGAAAGTTCCGGCGATCCTGCTGCCAATTCTTTTGAAACGACAGAAAAAGAGTTTACATCGAACACAATCATCCGCAATATTGTCAAATGGGTAGTTCTCACATCCAACTCCAGGAGGCAAATTTATTTTTTCGAGAGCTGGAGCATTGTCACTGAGCCAGTTCATGACGTCGTCGTGATCTCTATTCCCATAGAATAATTGCATATCATCTCTAAGCTCATCTGTAGGCATTAAGATGGTCACTTCTTTTCCCGGTTGAAGGTCAAGTATTCTTTCTTTGGTAGCTGCTTCCAGATAGATCATGCCCGCAGTTTCTAAAAGTCTTCCATTTGACGTTGTCGATAGATTTTCCATGATGATGTCAGAAGTCTTATAAAACTCTTTTGCCCGGATCTCTATACATTCATTATTGTCGGACTTAAAAGCTCCGGCAGGAATGTATATGATCGTACCTTGTTCCAACCGAATGACAGTATCCCTATTCGGATCTATGCAATTTCTCTGCTTTTCCTGTTCAAGCATTTTGTAAAGGTCCTTGATCGTCCCATTTGTTTCAACAATGTCCGGAATCCATTGTTCAACGGTGATTTCAACTCTTCGATTTAATTTTTTCTCTTCGGATGTTAGGTTTTTATTTAGGGGGCTGGATTCGCCCAATGCATCTGTTTCGATATAGGTGATCAGATTTGTATTTTCGAATTGTTTGATTACCGCAGCAACTCGTTTTTCGGATAACCTTTGATTATAGGAGTCGCTGGCATCTGAATCAGTATGCCCTTTGATGTATACTCTGCCGATATAATCTTTTAATGATTCTTCTGTAATAAAGTTTAATAGTCTGAGCTTCTCATCTGCTGAGATGGTGTAACTATCTACCTGAAAATATACGATGTGCCTAACTATTTTTTGACAATGAAGACCGTAATTGAAAAAGATTAAGTGTAAACTTATTAGAAGGTGTTTTATCTTCATACTGAAAGTATTACAGATTTTAAATTGAAATAATATCTAAGAATACACTATAAAAATGAAAAGGTTGCTTCTGAAGGAAATTATTAGTCATATGACATGATCAAGCGGCCGAAGTAAAATATTTTTGCCATCTTGATTTTGCCCTCTTGAAATACACGTTGACATGATTTTCAGGTATATCCATGAGAGAAGCGATTTCTTTTGTTGTCATTCCAAACATAATTCGGTAAATGATCAAATCCCGATCTCGTTCACAAAGGAAACGAAGTGCTTTTCTCGCAAGCTTGATGTCTTTTCTGTTTAGGCTTCGGTTTTCTTCCTGTATTCGATAAATATCTGCTTGTAACGGCGCCGTTTGCATGCGTTCAAGTTTTCGATAATGATCGAAACAAATGTTCTGAGTAATACGATAAAGCCAACTTTTAAAATTTCCTTTATGAGAATCATATTTTGGAAGGTTTTCAATAGCCTTCACTATGGAATCGTGAGCAATATCTTCTGCCAGGTAATGATATCTAGGCGGTAGATTCCTGTGAACAATGTTTCTGAAAAAAGGGAGCTCTTCTGAAATAAGTTCCAGTTGTGTTTTCATAGACGGAGAGAATTTGAAATAAGAGTATTATGTTCTATCCGTATAAACTTTAAATAAGAAAAAGGTAACAAAAAACAGCCGGCAACTACTTTGTACGTGTGCCGGCTGATCTATTAAGACGAAAAATTTTGAGTTAAAATGTTTTTAAAATTTTCATATAAATTTTGGGCCTGCACTCGAATTAATTCTCTCTACAAAGTTTTCGTATTTTATCCGTTGAGTCTTGAAATAGAACTTATAGGCGAAACTTTTATTCAGGGATTCAGGAGCAACCTTTTTCTTAAATGAATCAGCATCAACGAATGCTACGGTTCCGTCAGGCAAAACTGCTGCAAGGGAGGTCTCACTTTCACTCGCGGGTACTTTATTCCAGTCTGAGGCATTCAGCTTGACAACCCCTTTTTTATCTTCTAAGATCACGTAGAGCATCACCTGATTGATAAGCGGATTTATTTCATTTTCAAAATCAAAATCTAATTCAACAAGTACGCTTTCGTCTAATTTTGAGACAAAATCGATATTGAAAATCCCAAATTCATTCACTGTAAATCGACTTAATAAGGCCGCTTCATTTTCCAATCGAGTCCGTTCTTGCTCTATTTTTGCAAGCTCCTTCTCATACAGTTTTAGATCTTTATCGTACTGTTTCATAGCACGTTCCAGTTTTTTTCCGGACAATAGGGGTTCTGCCAAAATTTTTGAGAAATGTTTAATAATATTTCCATTATTGTCTCGAAGTGTACAGTTAAAATTAAAATACAATAGATTTTTGTCTTTGTCAGATCTTGAAATTGTAGTGTTATCCCAATTAATTCTAACTGCGTCATTGAATTCCAGTCCTTCAATATCTTCAAGGAAACGGAAATTTACGTTTTCCCACGCTTTAAGATTAATCGATTTTTTGGAGTCGATAGCTAGTGTGAAAATTCTATCCGTCTCCCCAGGAATTGGATTTATTGGAGTTGAAGGATTCGGCGGTAATGCGGCAAGAGAGCTATCACGTCGATCATTATTTAATGATTGAAATGGTTTACCTTCATCCCAAACCTCATCATTATTCAAATAAAATAATTCGAATCCGTCGGTGGGAGTATTAAAATTAGCCAAATCAACCTCAATGTTTTCTCCTTTTTTTATGGATAAAGGCATTCCATTTTTTTCAATTCTCATTTCCATCATACCATTGGACTCCATGAATTGATTTCTGTCATCCCTCATTTGCATTGGAATTCCAGAAAGAAAAATGTCATTGGCAGTGTGGTATTCTCTGAATTTTAGAGTTACACGTCCTTGGACAGATCTCCCTTCGTTATCTATGAGTATGTTTCCCGGTATTTGAATGTGAGTCCCAGTTAACAAATGAACTATGGTTCCTTCCTCTGCATCAAATGTGAACTCCGAAAATTTAATTTTCTCGCCTAAAGGATAGATAATACCAGGAGTATAACTGATCAAATAAAGGTAATATACAAATGCAGATACCATCAGAGTAACTAAAGGTAGACTAACCCAAAATACTTTTCTGTTTATTTTCTTTGCGCTCATAATTTCAGATTTAAAGAATTAGTTTATTTGAAGGGATTTTCAGTTCGTAGGCATACAAATTTCCATCATAGCATGCCACGAGTATATCTAGAGTCCCATCCTTGTTTACGTCTGCAATCACAGGAGTGAATTCTGAATTTTGAATCAGTGCTGTCTCGAAATGAATTTGTCCTGATTTGGTTCCCATGATTGCCAAAGTTCCCTGATTATAATGTTTCAAGTCATTCTGAAAGACAACAGCGACGCATTCTTCGCCTGAAAACATAAATGAGCTTTGTGAAACTTGTCCATCACTATATCTTACCTGCTTTTTCTTTTTAGTATTATCGTATACAAATAGGGCTTCATCTGTTTTAAATGACACTCGATCTTTATCAAGAAGCACGATTCCTTTCGTTGTAAAAAGAGTATGGTCAAAATGTGATAATAATGGTGATCCTGAATGGTTTAAGTCGAATGAATGCAAGTGTTTACCGTTGAAGCTTAAATACTCAATTGAATTCGTTTGTTCAGAAGATTTATAGACGTTAAAGACTATTCTCTTCTCTTGTTTTAGAACTATTGGCTTTTCTCGCCCCATATACATTCTTCCATTAGCAGGCTTGTAGCTCCACATTTTCTTGCCATTTAAACCATTAATCGCAATCAGACTTTCTTGATCACAATTGTAAATCAGATCATCAGTTCCATCTTGATTCAGATCTATTAACGCTGGTTCATTGAAAAATACCTGAGGAGAAGAAAAGTGCATTTTAACCTTAAAAACAAATCGATTATCCCCGGTTTTCCATCCAGAAAAAGTCGGATGATAGTATGACCATAGGGTTGTTCCGTCGTTAGGATTAATTGCTCTGACTTCGCCTGTTTCTGTGGCAAATACCGGTATTTTTTTTCCATCGATCGATACAATAGCCGGAGCATGTTCAACGTCACCTGAAAATAGAATTTGCCATTTTTGTTTACCATCAATATCATAACAAAGTACTTCATCATTGTCATTGCCGAATAAAATTTTATCATCTATGGAAACAATGCCATTGACATCCATATCACCGAATTTTTCACCAGCAAAATGTCTGATTTGCTTCCCGTTATTGAGCGATAAGACATAAACTCCGTTACCATTATCGATAGTCCTAAAGTCCATAAAATGTTGGCCATTCGAACCTATGATGATTTTTCCATCCTTAAGCACGGGCTTAGTCCGATGGGAGACATTACCAACTTGTTTTTTCCAGAGAATTTTCAAGGAAGTTTCTACAGGACTGATTTTGTCATTGATCCCTGAGCTACTGAGAACAAGGATTAAAATGAGTGAAGTTAAAGCTATACGTTTCATGG
>CALCCB010000170.1 GCA_937899625.1 uncultured Bacteroidota bacterium | reverse complement strand
AAATTAATTTCAAAGAATTTTAATCAAAAAAATAAAGTTCCACCTCTTTTTGAACATTCGACTGTTGTTCATTTTTGGCATTTTTTCACTTTTTGAAGGTCAATGCCAACTTAGATATGTTTAAATTCGCAACACTAACCGACAGAACCATTCAATTTCGGGCTGTCAGCTATTAAATCATATCGGATGACGTACAAAAAATGGAACATGTTATTGGGGTGGCTTGTATTTGCTATCGCAACTGCCGTTTATTTCATAACATTGGAAGACACAGTGAGTTTGTGGGACTGCGGTGAATACATCACTGCGGCTTACAAGCTGGAAGTTGGTCACCCTCCAGGTGCTCCTTTATTCATGGTGTTGGGACGCTTGTTCTCCTTTTTTGCTGATCCTGCAGATGTTGCAGTTTGGATCAACAGACTCTCTGCTTTGTCCAGCTCATTGACCATTCTTTTCATGTTCTGGTCATTGACCTTGCTTTTGAAAAAGCTGGCTCTCCGATCGAAAGAAGCGTTAACATGTGGTGATATGGTCGCGATCTTCGGAAGTGCAGCAGTAGGCTCACTTGCTTATGCGTTCTCAGATTCATTCTGGTTTTCAGCAGTAGAAGGGGAAGTTTACGCGATGTCTTCACTGTTCACAGCAGCAATATTCTGGGCAATCCTGAAATGGGATGAGGAAATGGCTGAAATGCAAAAAGAGACCCTATCTCCGGAATTTGCGCCTAATCGCTGGTTGCTATTGATCATGTTCCTTTTAGGGCTTGCGATCGGGGTTCACCTTTTGGGGATTCTTGTTGTGCCAGCAATGGCATTCATGATCTATTTCCGTTTCTGGAAAGAGGTCACTTTCGGAGGTTTTATCATAACAGGCTTGTTGGGAATTGTCGTTCTAGGATTTATTCAGGAGGGAGTAATTCCAGGATCAATTTCTTTGGCATCTTCTTTTGAAGTTGCTTTCAGAAATTCATTAGGGTTACCTTTCTATTCAGGTACGATCTTCTTCTTTGGATTGTTGGTCGCGGCCTGTGTATGGGCGATCCGCTATGCTCGTAAGCATAAAAAGTCGATCCTTTATAACGCCACAATGGGATTGATCCTGTTAATGATCGGGTATGGTTCATTCGCTGTGATCGTTATCCGTTCTAATGCAAATACACCGTTGGACGAGAATGATCCCGAAAACCTTGTAACGCTTCATGCCTACTTAAAGCGTGAGCAATATGGATCTGCGCCGTTATTGTACGGGCCACACTGGAACTCGCAGGAAAATGATCCTTCTGCATACGACAGTCGTTCACCTTTTTATCTGCGTCGTTTCGTTGTTGAAAAGGGAGATAAAGTCCTGAAAGCATTCAGAAAAGAATCTGATGCGAATGCATTTGCTAAGGAGAACGGAGGAGAAGTAAGTGAAAAATACTTTGAATCCAATGCTGGAGAGCGCGAAAACAGTGTGCCAACGTATGCTCAAAACACCTTCTTCCCAAGAATGTACTGGGGAATGGAAGCAGCACGTATCGATGGATATCAGAAATGGTCAGGCTATGATGCGAATGATGGAACCATGACCGAAAAAGGAAAAGACGGTAAGCGATTACCAACCTTTGGAGAAAACTTAACTTACTTCTTCAGATATCAGGTCAATTTCATGTATTGGAGATACTTCATGTGGAACTTTGCTGGTAGACAGAATGATATCCAGGGACATGGAGATGATATGCGTGGAAACTGGCTGTCAGGATTCAGTATGGTTGATGAGGCAAGACTTGGTGCTCAGGGAGCAGATGCCCCTTATTATACAGGAGAGAATCCAACGAACAACAACTTTTTCTTCCTACCGCTGATCATCGCTTTGATCGGATTGTTCTTCCATTTTTATGCGGCACCTAAAGATGCATTTATCGTATTCCTGGCCTTCATGTTTACCGGTATCGCGATTGTCGTTTATCTGAATCAAAAACCAATGGAGCCGCGTGAAAGAGATTATGCCTATGCAGCTTCATTCTATTTCTTTGCCTTCTGGATAGGAATAGGGGTCTATGCGCTGTACGAAGCATTTACTTCTTGGGTGAAGAAAGATCTTCAGAAACTTTTGTTTACTGCTGGAGGTGGCTTACTACTTGCCTTAATTATTGATATGAGCAGTGAAGTGTCAATGCCAAACACAATGTCATGGTTGATCATAAGTGCGATCGGTATCGGAGCAATTGGCTTGATGATGGGGCTGCGAAAAGTTTTAAAAGGAGAAGTTCAGGGAGCAGTAGTGGCCACCTTGCTTGGACTCTTTGTTCCTGTGATCATGGGAATGCAGGGATGGGATGATCACGACAGAAGCTTGAAGACTTCTGCAAGAGATCTAGCATTCAACTATCTTGAATCTTGTACTCAGAATGGTATCATCTTTACGAATGGAGATAATGATACTTTCCCTCTTTGGTATCTTCAGGAAGTGGAAGGAGAACGCACAGATGTTAGAGTATGTAACCTATCGTTAATGCAGACGGACTGGTATACCGAACAAATGATGATGCGTGCTTATGACTCAGACCCACTGCCGATCAAATTCAAGGAAGATCAGATCATGATGTATGCAGGGAATACGGACCAGGTACTCTTTACAAACATGTTTGAATTGTTCTACTTGAATGCAAGTGACGAAATGATCAAGAAAGTGATCGAGCTAAGAGTGAAGAACAATAGAGCTACTGCTACGACAGCTGTCAATAATTTCAGTGCTCAAATCGGGGAAGTACTAAACGGTATTTCTTCTCCTCAGCCAAATGTGATCGGACGTCTTGAGGAGATCAAGATCGAACTTTCAACAGGAGTAGGAGCGAATCTCGTCGAATCGATCTACTCGAAGTATCGTAACGGATTTGAAATACTAAGCGGTTTACAAAGCGGTCTGGTAACTTTACCAGGGAACCAGGGACAAAGACTTCAGCAATCGTTAATGGATATGGAGACGAACTGGGATTATACAGACCTTGATGATGCAATGGCGTTCGTTCGCGACGACAAGAACTTGTTGAATTACGATGCTCGAAGAAAAGTCAGAGTATTTCCTAGTACAGGTTTCATTTTGAAAGTGGATAAAGACAATGCTGTTAAATCAGGAATCATTTCTGCAGATCAGAAAAAGGATTGTTTGAGTGAATTGAGATTCGACTTCAATTTCAGAGATGTAAGAGCGATTACCAGAGAGCAGGTAATGATGCTTGATATCCTTGCAAACAACGACTGGAAGCGAGGTATATTCTTCTCATCTCCAGGTGGTTCAGATGTTTCATTGGCCTTGTATTACAAAGGATACATCAAACAAAATGGTATGGCATTCGAATTATCACCTTTGAACGATGTAAGAAGTCGATTCAGCGCTGATAAAATGTATAAGAACCTCATGGAAGTATACTCGTACGGAGCAATGAATAATCCGGACGTTCTTTCTGATTATTATACACGACGCCATACATCTCAGTACAGACTTCACTTCGCCTCTCTGGCAGATTATTACCTGAACAAAGCAGATGAGGAGGTAGAGGCGATGGTAAATGCTGAAAGAAACATTGAGATCCTCAAAAATGCAGGTCAAATGGATCGAGTTGCTGAAATAGAGAAATCAATGGTAGGAGCACCAACCCGTATAAAAACGAATCGTAAAAAAGCAGCTGATCTTTTAAAGAGATCCTTGGAAGTAATGCCAGCTACGATTGTGATAGACTATGGTGAACCGAGCTTAAGCAGAGACAAATACAGAGCGACAGGAGTTGAGATATCTGCTCATCAGGATGGTATTCTACACGATTATGTTGGCATGCTGTATCGTGCAGGAGATAAAAAAGCAGCTGAAGAACTAGGTAAGGAAGTCGCAAGACAACTTGAGACGGTATTCAACTTCTTTGAGAAATCAGACGCTTATTTTGCTGGTAATCCGGAGAACCAGGGAGATCTGTTCGCAGCTATGGACTCATACTTCAAAATGCTTGTTGTAGCAGCTGATGAAGAAGTAGGTAATCCAAAAGGAGAGTTTGCTACTAGACTTAAGTCGACAATTGATCGCATGTACAACAAAACAATGCCGGCGATCTATAAAGCGTTGGAGGAAAAGGCCAAGGACAACGGAGAAGCTGTAAGAAGAGGAACGAAAGCAGGAAGATATGCCTCAATGTTGTTCCAGCTGCAGGATCAGTTCGAAGCTATGGGTGCTCATTATGGGTATTTGGAGGTTGCCACTAAAGGTCCTGAGCCAGGAGGTGCTCCTTCAGAACTGGAGATGCAGCAGTTGATGCAACAGATGGCAATTCCAGACTCGGTGATCAAATAATAAAATGAAGATCTTTAAAACCCCAGTAGTTTTCAGGTGGATGTTTCCATTGAGAACCTGGGGTTTTTCTACTTCTGAAAAGGTTGTCTATTTAACCTTCGATGACGGGCCTGATCCGAGAATTACTCCTTACGTACTAGATACTCTAAAGGAGGAAGAAATAAAGGCCACCTTCTTTTGTGTCGGAGAAAATGTTCGTTTGTACCCCGATCTTTATCAAACAGTGTTATCGGAAGGACATTCCGTGGGAAATCACACGATGCGCCATGAGAAGGGAACCGAAGTGTCCAACAAGAAGTATTTCGATTCGATAGAAGAATGTGCAAACCTTGTTCAGTCGGATCTTTTTCGCCCACCATACGGCAGAGCGACCTGGAATCAAAGCAGGATGCTATCCAAAAAGTATCGTATCATTATGTGGAGCTGGTTATCCTATGATTATGATCGATCAGTTAGTGTTGAAGAGATCCTTGAAAATGCAAAGACCATAAAGAATGGTGATATCCTGGTACTTCATGATAATGTAAAAGTAGAGGATAGAATCAGGCAATTACTTCCAGTACTGATCAAAGACCTCAAAGAAAGGGGGTTTGCTTTTCAGGCGATCACTTTCGCTTGAACACAGGAACTGTAGAACATGGCTCGCCATACATGATACTCTTCACTACTGGCTGAATACATTTCATAAGTTCGACCATTGCAAAATCCGGGTAAGGAATATCAGAACAACCTTTAATGATCACTCGACCATCTTTCATGGAAGTGGTGTCGATCTTTTTAACGTTACTGACGATCAGACTTTTTATCAGTTCCTCTTTCGAACCAATGATCCATTCATGCGCAATGCCGCTTAGATTTGAAGCAATTAGCATATATGCCCATGTAGGAATGATCGCGTCAGCAGAACAGTGAACAAAAACAGCTTTCCCATGGTAAGTGTTCCAGTCGTGATCCTTTACCCAGGTCCTAAATTCCTTTTCCTTAAGGATCAATCCCTGCCACAGCACTGATGAAATATCGATCCCAACGATCTCAATCCTTGGTTTTACGTCAGCAAGGTCAAGTTGGATCAATCCACTTTCTTTCACCTTATTTTTGATCTCATTCATGCTGTAAAAGTAAAGAATATCAATGTAGTCTATATATTTGTCCAAATCTATTTTATGAAGCACTTACTGTTTTGTCTTTTCGCGTTGTTATTGTTTTCTTGTTCTGATCGTTCAGATGCATTGGTCGGTAAATGGATGCTTGAAGAAATCGATTATTCTGAACACTTTAAAGGAGTTCCAGATGAAGTAAAAGGGATTATAGAGCAGCGAATGGCAAGCGAATTTGAAAGGATCAAAGGCAGAACTTTTTTTGTATTCACTGAGGAGCAAAAATTGGAGCTTCATGCTCCGAATTTTCTGGATAAAATGACTGTAAGCAAAGGAGAATATCGAATGAGTGGAATGCAGGATTCCGTGTATTTTGATATCGAAATTCCGGAAAGTTACATGATCGTGCAATTGGATGATGAAAGGTTGGTGCTCAAAACGAATGAGATGCCCAAACGTACGCTTCATCTAAAGAAATCAAAGAAATAAGACAAGTTGTCAGTCTTTTTCTGAGGGCATGGATTTTGACTTCAAGCCCCCATGCGTAAGACCAGATTACCTTTTGGTTCGCCCGTTGAGGCAATAGTATATCCAACATTACTATTAATTGTTATGTGGCTTGTCTTTTGGGCAGAACACCTTTTCTTATTCCCATTTCACAAATTAGGAGTATTGCCGAGAACATTGGAAGGATTGAAGGGGATTGTATTTATGCCTTTTATCCATTCTGATCGGGAGATTCAACATATTTTCAATAATTCAGTCCCCATTTTTATTCTTTTAGCTGCGCTCATTTATTTCTATAGAAGTATTGCTCTCCGTGTCTTTGTGATCAGCTGGTTAATGACTGGCTTTCTGGTTTGGATCTATGCAGAGAATAAAGGTGCTTACCACATAGGAATGAGTGGGGTGATTTATGCCTTGGCTGGTTTTCTATTTGCTTCAGGAGTATTGAGGAAATATTTGCCACTGCAGGGAATCTCTTTGTTCGTTGTCTTTGTTTATGGTAGTTTGATATGGGGAATTTTTCCAATGCAACAAAGTGTATCTTGGGAGGGACACTTCATGGGGTTGGTTGTTGGATTGATCCTCGCGGTTTTTTATAGGAAGGAAGGTCCTCAGCGACCTAAATATCAGTTTGAAATCGAAAAAGAAATGGGCATTGAACCTCCTGATCTGGAAGGAATCTGGCTGGAGAAAGTAAGAAGAGCGAGAGAAGAAGAGGAGCGTTTAAAAGACCAAAAGGATCAGGATCAAGTAAAAGTGATCTATCATTTTAAAAGACAAGATGGTCCGGATCAACCACATTCGGACGAAAATCATCCGAAATAACTGCTGCACCTCTGCAAACCTGATCCCAGGAATCCAAACTAAAGGCAAGACAGACGTATTGGCAAGTTCTCATCATGAAATGGTCGTCAATAAAGTAGGAAACGATCTCAGAAATGCCATCGTTGTGTCCTATAAACATCAAGTCCTGATTTGATTTTTCCTCCCACAGGATTTCCAGAAACTTTTCATATCCGCATAAATAGAGGTCATCATAAAAATGGACCTTCCCAAGATCGCACATACTTTGAATGATCTCATTGGTCTGTTTTGTTCTTTTCGCTGATGACACGAAGCACTTTGAAAAATTAGCTTTTTTAAGCGCCAGGTAATTTCCCAGAACGTTTGCCTGAATCACTCCTTTAGGGTGTAAGCATCGGTCAAAGTCCTTTCCTGATTCAGAATTGACTTCTGTTTTGGCATGTCTGATCAGATGAAGAAAAATTGTTGAATGTTCAGCCAACGTTTATTTGTATTTGTGCGTTATACAAATATAAGGACATTCATTGTCAGATTCCTTTCAAATGAAGGATTTGGAAAAAGAGTGGTATATTGCATAATAACCTCAACATAAGACAATTGCATAAGACCATAAATATCACCACAGATTTGCTTCAGGCCTGTGTACGTGATGATCGCAAAGCGATCAAGGTCTTATATGAACATTGCTTTAAGATGTTCATGCCTGTCTGTTGCCGTTATCATAACAATGAGGAAGATGCAAGATCCTCATTGAACATTGGCTTCATGAAGATTTTGAAGAATCTAGAAGGTACCGATGAGAATTTGAATTTTGTCGCATGGTCAAAAAGAATCATGGTGAATACCTTGATCGATGAATACAGAAAGAGGCGCAATTATCAATCAAGAGTTAGTGGAAAGGAAACGGAGAGGGAGTTAGATCTTGAAGCAGATAATGTGAATAATGATGCTGAATCTAATATTGGATTTGAAAACATCATGAAACTGGTAAATGAATTGCCGGAGGTCAGTGCAAAAGTGTTCAACCTCTATGTGATTGATGGTTACAACCACAAGGAGATAGGTGACATGCTGAATATGTCAGAAGGAACTTCAAAATGGCACCTTTCTACGGCAAGGAAGATACTTAGAGAAAAACTAGAACAAATAGAAACAAGAACAACAAGAAGATTGGTGATATGAGTTGGACGGATGAGGATATAGATAGACTTTTTTCGGATGCGACAGATCATAGCTCAGTTGAATTCAAGGAAGAATTCTGGAATGATATTGAAAAGGAGCTGCCGATTCAACGTAAAAACAATGGGTTATACTTCCTGGGAGGATTAGTTGCTGTATTGTTGATGATGGTTCCTGCGCAGATCAAAAATGTGCACGTTGAATCTTTTAATGCACAAGAAGAATCTAATCACAAGGGGACGATCATTACTGAAATAGAAAAAGGTGAGAATGCTAAGACAAATAGATCTCAGATTGCAAGCAGCGAGTTTGACGAAGTAACGGAAAATCATGGAGTGAAATTGGCAATTACCAATCAACGAAAGGTTGAGTCAAATTTGATTGAAAATGGAACTATGAATGCATCGAATACTTTTGAAATTTCAAATTCATCGATTTCCTTTGATCAAGGAATAGCTGCCAATACAGAAAGAAATTCAAATTTGGAGAAACTTGATCTAAAGGAATTCTCGCATGACCAGGCTGAATTTGAGCATCGAAATTATTCATTAGAACCATTGAAAAAAGGACACTTTTTTGTTGAGTTGAATGCCGGTATAGCCGAGTCGCCAATGATGTATACCGAGGGAGGTAACAACTTTATGAAAACGACCTCGATCCAGGCAGGTTATTCATTCGGAATGGGAAAATTTGGAGTTTCTGTTGGTGCAGGAATGACCAACTACTTCATGGATAATGTTTTGATTAAGGAGCGAACTAAAGTATACGGATATTCTTCGAACATGGTTGAGAGACAATATGACTTTAATCGTGTCATGGCTCTTTCGATCCCAGCTAAATTGGATTATTCTTTTGGTCGTCATCATGCAGGTATAAATGCTCAGTTTAATGTTCCTTTAAGCTGTAAGATCGAGAAATCACAGCTCGTGGACGGAGTAGTTGAATCGAGTTCAGAGGGGTATGTTGGTGCATTTTTATTTTCACCGATTTGGATGCAAGCTGGGATTAGCTATTCATACAACCTAAGTCCAAACTGGGAGATTGGAACCTCATTCAATGTTCAGTTGAATGAACAAGTTCAGTCATTAAGGATGAAAGGCGAAAGAAATTCATTCCCCGTTTCTGGAACGGTTTCATTAAAACACATTTTAAATTGGTAATTGTGAAAGGTTTTAAGACAATATTTTTCTTGTTGTTAATAGTTGGTTTTTCTTCCTGTAAAAAGGAAACAATTGAAGACCCTATTCCAGAACAGACTCCTGTCTTTACTGCTAATGGGAGTTTGAATGGAAATAGTTTCGAGATCATTGCCGGAGAGGAGAATGCTACCATGCAAACCATGACTCGATTGGAAAATGGAGTAAAGTTATATACCGGGATTCTTGGAAATAACAATGAAAGTATTGAGTTTGGGATCCACGAAGGGAATATTGATTTAGCTTCTATTTCTAATCTTAATCACTTTTCTGGGTCACTTCAATTTGCAAGAATCCCATCTGAACCGCTATTAATGCTTTCCAAAGAATTATTGCCGAATGCTATGATGATCGACCAGATTAAATGGTATGTGAATGGTGTATTTGCAGGAATTGATGATGTCGAGATCATTTACCCAGGAAAATATAACATTTGTGCTGAGGTGGTCTTTTTTGATGGAATGCAGTCGACCTTGTGTAATGAAATGATCGCAGGGTATCATTTGAATGCCAGTTATAAACTGACTCATTATCTCAATCAAACCGGTAATTTAAAGGTATGGTTAGATGAGGCCACGGAACCGATTAGTTCTGTAGAATGGCTGGTTGATGATGTTCTTTATTGTCCGGGTGAAATGTTGAACATTGGTGAAATTGGACTTAAGTCGTATAAGATCACGTCACGGGTAACCTTTACAAACGGCGTGGTAAGAACGAGATCAATACTAGTGGATGGAAGTTTGTCAGGTAAATTCATAGAAGACTTTAGCATTTTTGAAAACGAGATCATTAATGAAGTGTTTTGGGATTACACAGTATCGATCAAGTTTAAAAAGGATGGTATAACCTACAGTACAGCAGAGGCTGATAATTCCAATGCTACCATCATTGTAAATGATATGAATTATTTTGGGTTGAACAGTTCAGGCAATCAAGTCTTTAAGTGCAATGCTTCAGTGAATTGTTTTGTGACCGATCCTTCAAATGGAAGTCAGATACCCTTAAACTTCAATACTCAGTTAGGGGTAGAAATAAAAGATTAAGGTCGTACCTTTGCCCCACCTAACTGATCATATGAGGACACTTGCTTTTATCGGCCTGCTTTTTATAATATTGAAAGGTAATACCCAAATTTCGCTGACTTCTTCTGATTTTGCGACTGGTGGTGACACTGTCAGGATGAGTCAAACGAATGATCCCTCGATAGATTTTGCTACAACAGGTCCTAATCAAACCTGGGATTATTCTACTTTGGTAGCCACCTCACAAGTACTAAAGGATTTTACTCCAATGACTGAAGCAGGTACCCTCGCATTATTTCTATTTGGACCATTTGCATCGCCTTCCTATCAGGGTTCCTATTTTATAAATTCATCATCTATACCCCTGGATCAGATTGCTCAATTACTCGGCCTGCCAATCGAGCCTTTTGATCAAGTAAGCAGAGTTAGCTCAACAGGTGTGACGAGTATTGGAAATATTCTAACAACAGGTGGAACGAATATCCCAGTGAAATCAGATACGATCGAAATGAGGTATGAATTGCCGCTCTCTTATAACCAGAATTATTTTTCCAGAGGGTATACCAATCTGGATTTGAATCCAATCCAGAATGCCCAATGGATCCAGCATCGTTCGAGAGCAGCAGAAGTAGATGGATATGGGATTATTACTACACCATTAGGAACGTTTAATGCGCTAAGGATTCATCATTTAATTCTTGAAACGGATTCGTTATACATTGATTTTAATGGATTCGGGACATGGATACCAATTCCAGTTCCTGCTGTTCACGAATACGAATGGTGGACAAATGGACAGAAAGAACCTCTTTTAAGAATCTCTACCTCAGAATTTGGAGGAAATGAAACAGTAACGGCAATCGAATACCGAGATATCTACCGTGGAATGGATGCTGGAATTCTTGAAAATGATCTTAAGATGGTCCTTTATCCGAATCCTACTGCGGACATGTTGTTTATCCTTGCTGATGGAATATGGGAACAATACGATATCAGGGATGCATCAGGTAAATTGATCTCAACAGGTCAGTATTCACAATGGATAGATATTGTAGACCTGTCTAAAGGTTCTTACTTCATCACACTATATCGTGAATCTAACAAGAACACAAAGCTTTTTATCAAGGAGTGATATTCATTCCGTATCTTTGCATAAGGCAAATCGGCTTATCGCTGCTCTGAAAAGAGGAGAGGAAAGTCCGGGCAGCATAGAGTACCGTACTTCCTAACGGGAAGGTCTTGATGGAAAAACTTATCAGGAACAGAAAGTGCCACAGAAAGGAAAACTACCCCGGGAAGTTCGTCTTCTCTGGGGAAAAGGTGAAAAGGTGGGGTAAGAGCCTACCGCTTTGGCAGCGATGTCAAAGGCAAGGTAAACCTTACGGGCTGAAAGACTAAATATACCGGGGTTTGAGGGTTACTCGCCTTACTCGGAGGGTAGGTCGATGGACGCTGTTGGTGACGACAGTGCTAGATAAATGATAAGCATTCTTAGGGATACAGAACCCGGCTTATAGATTTGCCTTTTTCTTTGAAAAATAAGAACCGTACAGCTTTCGTGAATCCCCCAGGTAACTGGAAAGGGATTCCATGCTGGCCGGATATCGCTTAAATCGGGATTGCTGGTAGTTGTAGGACCTCCTTGAACCGTAAGTAACTGGAAAAGTGTTCCACCAATTGTTGATCCGTTGATTTTGATCGTCTCTGAATAAATACTGAAGGAATTGACAAGCGAGGTCATAGTTTCTGCACTGTTTTACTAGTCCGATTCCTCTTAAAACGTAATTCACCCCTCCCTTTCGTTGATTGGGAAATACGACCTTTCCCTTAAGCACATAATTTCTATACAGCGAACTGTCTGCATAGAAGGTTGAATAAGTATTCAATAATGGAATTCTAACGCCTGTTGAGTCATTGATCATTCTGAAAGGTTGTTTGCTAGCGATCATTCCTGAGATCCAGCTTTTCTTATCAGAATGATTCTTTAATCGATGTAAAAAACCACAGAGCATTGACAGATTACATCGTTCATTCAGTCCAGCGGACCATCCGGAACTTTTTTTAAGATCGCCATAGTTCAGGATATGTTGCTCATTCCTTTTCGATGTTCCGATCACAATGGGATCAATAGCTAATCCGAACCAGTCCTGATTTTTACCTTTCAAGTTGTAGGGAATATTTGGAATGTTCTCTTCTCCATAGATCGTTTGAAGATGATTTTCATTCGACAGTAATACAAGATCGATCGAAGATTCTACGAGTACAATATCTATCATGGTTGAATAACCTTCGGCTTTCAGTTTCTTTTTGATAGAATCAGCGTCCAGATGTACGATCTGTATTCTTGAAGTTCCTGTGCTGAATTCATTGAAAAGAGTAGTGTCCTTCTGGAATAGGAAGTCAGAGGCAATGTAGATCAGATTTTCATTTGCTTGGCTTGCCTTATCTATTCCGCATGAATACAGGGACTGGACGATCACGCCAACTATAAGAAGTACCTTCATTCCTGATTTCATTGTACAAATATATGAGAATGAAAGGCGCTGAATTTGTACTTTTGCAAAAAAAAAGAACCTTATGAGCGCATCGAATACAAAAAACAAAAAAATCACAGCGCTGGTTGCTGACTTACGATCTGGAAATAAGGATAAGATCCTTGGTGCGATCAAGTCATTGCAAGCTCATGGGGATGTTTCTGTTCTTGAACCGATGGCAGAAATCCTTTTGGTTGAGAATGGAAATAAAATTGGAAATGAGATCATTGAATTTCTTTCTGATCTGAAAGACTCAGCAAGTGCCCCGGTAATGATTGAGATCCTGAAAGACGATCGATTCAGAGAGATCAGAAAGGAACTTTTGTCAACGATTTGGAGTAGTAAGGTTGACTACAGCTATTTTCTAGCAGAATTTGTAGAAATGGCTGTTGAAGGAGACTTCATGGAAGCTCTTGATTGTTTGACAATTCTGGAAAATCTTGAAGGTCCGTTTGAAGAAAGACACATTCTTGAAGCTCAACTACATTTAAGAGACTATATTGAGTCATCTGAAAAGAAAGATGATCAAAAAGCTCAAATCATGAGTGAGATTGCAATTCTAATCAAAGATTTCGATCAGGAACTGGAAGGTTAGAACGACCATCCGTAACGCTTGCTTAAGGCGTTTTCAGCATATTTCACTACATGTTCGTCCTCGATTTTCTCAAGTACATCTCCAATGAAGGCCGCAACCAACAAATGTCTGGCTGATTTTTCACTCAGACCTCTCGTGCGAAGATAGTATACAGCATCTTCATCCAATTGACCTGTAGTTGAACCATGTGAACACTTTACATCGTCTGCATAGATCTCCAGCTCAGGTTTAGAATTGATGGTTGCGTCATCTGATAAGAGAACATTACCGTTCGATTGAAATGCATTGATCTTTTGAGCATCTTTTCTTACGAATACTTTTCCATTGAATACTCCAGTTGACTTTCCGTCTAGCACTCCTTTATAAAGTTCATTTGACTGACAATTTGGAGCAAGATGATCGATCAACGTATGGTTATCTAAATGTTGATTTTCATTCGTAACATATGCGCCCATTAAATGAGTCTCGGCATTTTGGCCCTTTACATTTATTCGAACATTGTTTCTTATCCAGCTTCCATTGAGGGTCAATGTATTGATCGTGAAACAAGAATTCAGCGCCTGATCAACACGTTCATTGAAGACAGAGAAATTGGAGCTCTTTTCATTCTGAATCTTATTGATCGTCAATTTCGCATTTTCGTGAACATCCGCCTCGATCACAACATTTGACAGACAATTCTGACTATTCACATCATGTGTCGAAACAATGAATTCTGACTCAGAAAATTTTGCGGCATTTATAGCGATGCGAGGCATACTCACAGAACCCTGTCCTGTACTGATCATTATCAAATGAATCGGATCTTTAAGGATTGTTTTAGATTCAATGTCGATGGTGATCGCATCGGTAGAATATTTGTAGTTCAAAGCATAGAAAACATCTTCTTGAAACTTGAAGTTTGAGTTTCCTTTTTCTTTGAATTCAATTCCTGAAACTTGATGAATGTCGTCTGAAAGGTCTTTTCTGTACACGCCATTCTCAAATACAATTTTCTGAGCATTGGGATTGATGATCGCCTCTTCTGGAACGGATTGGATGATTGATGCGTTTACGTTGACTTCCAAGTTGGAGATCTTTGTTAAACGGGTATATTTCCAGAATTCATCTCTCCTAGTAGGAAATTCTCTACCATTTAGATAAGCATCAGCTTGATCGAGCAAAGTCTGATCGATCTTTACTTTTGATGGAGTAAGCTTGCTTCTGAATTGGTCAAGTTTTGTATTCATCAATGTCTGACTCATCCTGTTAATGTGCTTTTTCTAATTCTTCTTTGATCCAGTCGTATCCCTTCTCTTCAAGTTCAAGAGCCAGCTCTTTAGATCCTGATTTCACGATCTTACCATCGTATAGTACATGAACAAAATCCGGAACAATATAATCCAATAGGCGCTGGTAGTGAGTGATCACAATTGCGCCATTTTCTGGAGTTTTCAATTTGTTTACTCCATTTGCAACGATGCGTAGGGCATCAATATCTAGTCCTGAATCCGTTTCGTCAAGAATTGCAAGTTTAGGTTGCAACATGGCCATCTGGAAGATCTCATTTCTCTTCTTTTCCCCTCCCGAAAATCCTTCATTCACCGAACGAGACGCAAGCTTGGAGTCCAATTCAACTAAAGTTGATTTTTCTCTGACAAGTGCCATGAAATCTTTTGCGCTGATCTGTTCCTGACCATTGTACTCTCTGATCTCGTTTAAGGCAGTTCTTAAAAAGTTGACGTTTGAAACTCCCGGAATCTCAACTGGATATTGGAATGCAAGGAAAAGTCCTTCACGCGCTCTGTCTTCAGTTGACAATTCAAGTAGATCTTTACCATCAAAATCAACGGTACCCTCTGTTATTTCATATTCTTCTCTACCTGCAAGAACAGACGCCAAAGTACTTTTTCCTGCACCATTTGGTCCCATGACCGCGTGTATTTCTCCAGGTTTAACCTCAAGATTAAGTCCTTTTAGTATCTCCTTACCATTGATCGAAGCGTGGAGATCTTTAATGTTAATGAGTGTTTTCATAATGTTATCCTACAGAGCCTTCAAGGCTGATTGTCAGTAATTTTTGAGCTTCTACGGCAAATTCCATAGGAAGCTGATTTAATACATCTTTACAATATCCATTGACGATCAATCCGATCGCTTTTTCTTCGCTGATTCCTCTTTGTAAACAATAGAAGATCTGATCTTCGCCAATCTTGGAAGTAGTTGCTTCATGCTCGATCTTAGCCGTACTGTTCTTGCACTCAATGTATGGGAAAGTATGCGCTCCGCATTCTTCAGTCATCAATAACGAGTCACATTGAGAGAAGTTCCTTGCATTATCTGCATTTTTATGGATCTGAACCAAACCTCGGTATGAGTTCTGGCTTTTACCCGCTGAGATACCTTTTGAAATGATCGTACTTCTCGTATTCTTCCCAAGATGGATCATTTTTGTTCCGGTATCGGCTTGTTGGTAGTTATTGGTAACTGCAACTGAATAGAATTCACCAATTGAGTTGTCTCCTTTAAGAATGCAGCTTGGATATTTCCATGTAATTGCCGATCCTGTTTCTACCTGAGTCCAGCTGATCTTCGAATTTCGTTCGCAGATACCTCTTTTCGTAACAAAGTTGTAAACTCCGCCTTTTCCTTCTTTATCACCCGGATACCAGTTTTGTACAGTCGAATATTTGATTTCAGCGCTTTCAAGAGCAACTAATTCAACCACAGCAGCGTGCAACTGATTTTCATCTCTTTGAGGCGCTGTACATCCTTCAAGGTATGAAACATAAGATCCTTCGTCTGCAACAACCAATGTTCTTTCGAATTGTCCGGTACCACCCTCGTTGATCCTGAAATAGGTTGAAAGCTCCATTGGGCATTTTACACCTTTTGGAATGTAGCAGAAAGATCCATCTGAAAATACAGCCGAATTCAACGCTGCGTAAAAATTATCGGTCATTGGGACAACTGATCCCATATATTTTCTGACCAATTCAGGATGTTCTTGAACGGCGTCAGAGAATGAACAAAATATAATTCCCAACTCCTTCAGTTTTTCCTTGAATGAAGTAGCGACCGAGACTGAATCCATCACGAAATCTACTGCTACTCCGGTAAGACGCTGTTGCTCCTCCATGGAAATCCCTAGTTTGCTCATGGTTTCTTTCAATTCAGGATCAACGTCATCCCATGATTCGTATTTCTTTGTTTGCTTAGGAGCTGAGTAATAGGTGATATCTTGAAAATCAGGTTTTACATACTCGACATGAGCCCATTCAGGTTCAGTCATAGTCTTCCAGATCTCGAAAGCCTTCAAGCGATGTTCAAGCAACCAATCCGGCTCATTTTTCTTTGCAGAAATGAAACGGATGATGCCCTCATTTAATCCTTTAGGTGCTTTGTCTGATTCGATATTGGTTACGAAACCGAACTTGTATTCCTGGTTTTCAAGATCCTTGGCAAGCTCATTTTCGGTATAAGACTGTTTTTTCATTGATCAATTTCGGTTAAACTGAAAAGGATTCTCCACATCCACAAGTTCTGTCAGCATTGGGGTTAATAAACACAAATCCTTTTCCATTCAGTCCGCCGGAGAAATCCAATGTCGTTCCGATCAGATACAGATAACTCTTTTTGTCTACAACTACCTTGACACCATTATCCTCAAACTCTTTATCATCCTCCTTCATTTCATTATCGAAGGTTAATTGATACATTAATCCGGAACAACCTCCACCTTGAACTCCAACCCGAATGAAATAACCTGTCTTACCCTCATCTTCCATAAGTCGTAAGGCTTGTTTTTTGGCATTATCTGTAACTGTGATCATCAGCTGTCGATTTATTTAGATTAATTTTAAATAAGACTGAAATCTGATGCAAAAATACCACTTTTATGGTATTTGACAAGACATTTATTAGTTAAGTAATTTAAAATTTAATTTACGTTGAAGGACATCTCAAGGTTTCTTGCTTTCGTTAATTGAGTGCATATTGACTACATTTGCATTTTAAATGCTGTAAGTGAAGGTATTCAGAGATCTTGATGAATTGGTGGAAATCAACAA
>CALCCB010000169.1 GCA_937899625.1 uncultured Bacteroidota bacterium | reverse complement strand
TTTTGAGCCTCGATTTACGACATCGAATGGATTCCTGGGAGTTGCTTCATCAATTAACTATACCAATAAAAACCTTTTTGGAGGTGGAGAGAAAATGACTTTTTCAATTGGAGGAGGATTCGAATCACAACCAAATGTCATTCAGGATGGATCATCAAGCTCAAATCAGGGTAGGAGCTTTAATACTTTTGAAATTGGACCCAGTTTGAAATTCGATCTACCAGGGTTATTTCCTTCAAAAGTGACTAGCTTAGGTAAACGTCAGCGACCGAGAACAGAACTATCGACCGCGTTAAATTACCAAAACCGTGACGACTTCGAGAGATATGTCTTTCAGTTCAATTACCTGTATAAGTTCTATGTGTCAAAAACGCAGATCTTTCAGATGGGGCTTCCCTTTCTTTCGGTTGTTAAATTTGTTTTGATCGATAAATCTCCCGAATTTCAGGATAGAATTGATGCATTGAATGACGTTTTTCTTGAGAATGCGTATTCCAATCAATTTGTGTGGCAAGACTTCAAGTTGAAACTGGATTACAACAACAAGGATAAGGATGATAGAACATCTAAAAATCTCGTTTTATTCAATGCTAACTTTGATCTTGCGGGGAATACCTTGAGCATGTTCAAGGGTTCTCTTGATACATTGGAAAATGGGCAGCGCAGTATCTTTGGAGTAGCATATTCTCAATTTGCACGAGTGGACAATGACTTCATTTTTTCACGACCATTGAACCGAAAAATGAGTATCCATTCAAGATTGTTATCAGGTATAGGCCTTCCTTATGGAAATACAACGACTTCCATGCCCTATGACTATGGTTTTTTTGCAGGTGGATCGAACGACAATCGAGGATGGAGAGCGCGGTCAATGGCACCGGGAATTTACAAGTCTTATGTGGATACCAATGCCGCTAACACTCAGATCGGAGATATAAAACTTGCAGCAACCTTTGAATATCGATTCAATATGGGAACCAACTTCAAAGGCGCTTTCTTTGCAGATGCAGGGAATATCTGGACGATCAATGAGGATGAGAATAGGTCTGGAAGTAAATTCACCGGAAACTGGTATAAAGAGATCAAACTTGCATCCGGATTTGGTTTGCGCTATGACTTTGAATTCTTTGTTTTTCGATTTGATGTTGGTATTCCAATTTATAACCCGGCCTATCAGTCAGGGGCGAAATGGATCTTTGAGGACCGCGGAAACAGAGAGACTTATTACCGAGAAGGAATGGAGGTGTATGGCCAGAAGGCCATAGATATGTATATGAGTGATAATCCAACACTTACGACGCCACCGGATTTCAATGATTCATGGAAGTACATCAAGCAATACAAGCTGATGCCAATGCCATTTAAACCGGTCTTCCATTTCGGGATAGGATATCCGTTCTAAGTTAAATTCGTTAACTTACTATTCAAATTCACATGGTGAACAAACTGGTTTCCCTTTATTTCTTAGTACTATTAAGTTGTTGTGCTCATCAGCTCAATGCACAGAATATTGTTCGCAATTCAGGATTTGAAGAGAATACTGGCTGTCCGGGTGCTACGGTTTTTTTAAATAACACGAAATACTGGTCATCCGTTCAAAATCATCAAGGGACGCCTGATCTTTTCTGGAAGGATTGTGTGTATAACGGAATTGGTAAGAATAGAATTGCACCGAATCAATTACCAAAAGCTGGAGAGGGCTTTATTGGATTGTTTTGTGCCGGTGACGATCTTCGGGAATTCTGCACGACTGAACTATCCGAGCCAATGAAAGAGGGAGAGATCTATTCTGTTGAATTCTGGGTAAGACCTGCCGCAGGATATGGAACAGGTATTAATTCCTTCAGTGCACATTTCTCACAAGAAGCAATCGAGGGGCAAGGAAATTTGAGGGCTTTGCGATTGGAACCACATATCACGAATCCCGAAGACCGGATGCTCAATGATACCAGTAAATGGGTTTCCATATCAGGAGAATATACAGCCAAAGGAGGTGAGAAGTATATTACTCTTGGGAATTTTCGCAACGATGGTTCGACCAAAAAAGAAATCTTCAATAATGCATGTATACGTCCGGATAGATCATATATGCTTTTGGATGAGGTCTCTGTACTAAAGACCTCGGAACCTCAGAAAGTAGATCCGGTTGATTCTCTGGTAATTGTTCCTAAAACTGAATTAAATGTAAAGATCAGAGATGTGTTTTATGCCAGATCAAATCAGTTAACGATCGAAGTTTGGGATAACAATGTTGAGGACGGAGATAGTGTTCGGATCCTTATCAATGGAAATGTACTTACAGAAGGGATTGGTATAAAAAAGACGGTTCAAACCTTGAATTTTGGGCTTTCCGGAAATGATAATCTATTGGTGGTCCATGCACTAAATATTGGGAGCAGGCCACCCAATACGCTTGCATTAAAAATAACGGATGGAAAATCCTCCAAAAGGATCATATTTACCACTGATCTTAAAAACGCTCAGGCGATCAAGGTCATACTGAAGAATTAATCTTCCACGATCGTCAGATTGGCGAATCTCAATAAAACAGTTTTTGCACCGTGATGTGGGAAGAAAATGGTCGCTTTTTTATCAGGTCCATCACCTTCCATTTTAGTGACTTTTCCTTTTCCAAATCTGTCGTGTATCACATTCGATCCAACTATTAGGTCGGCTGCAGATCCGGAACCAGTGTTTGCTGGGGGAATAGATTTCTCTACCGGTTTGAATCGTGGCGGTGGCTGAGATAGTCCTTTGTTTAAACCTCCAGTGAATGGACGCTCGAATCCGGCATTTTTGCCCATAAGTGATTTTCCGGATGTACCTCTTGAAGGTGAATCAAATTCAATGTATTCTTCCGGGATCTCATCGATAAATCGACTAGGTTCTGATGTAACCAGATTTCCCCATATGAATCGCGATGAGGCAAAAGAAAGCGTACACGTTTCCATAGCTCTGGTTACGGCAACATAGAATAATCTCCGTTCTTCCTCCAGATCAGATCTCGTATGCAATGACATTTGAGAAGGGAAGAGGTTTTCTTCAAGTCCAACCAGGAAAACATGAGGGAATTCAAGTCCTTTACTTGAGTGAATGGTCATGAGGGTAACGTGATTTCGTTCCTCGTTCTTGTCTTCATCGGCATCAGTCAACAAAGCCACATCCAACATAAATTCACTCAAGCTTTTATCTTCATCTTCGGCTCTTGAAACAGTAAATTCCTTAATACCTGCCAATAATTCCTCAATGTTCTGGTAGCGTTCTACTTCTTCGGGACCCTTATCTTTTTCATTGTACAGCTCCTTCAGTACTCCTGATGATCGAGCGATGGTTTGAGCAAGATCATATGCATTCATTTTGTTGACCTGTGCACTAAAGCTCTTGATCATGGTCACGAATTCATAGAGCTTGGTTTTCGTGGGTCCATTCACATTCAACGGAAATTGCGACTGATTACTGATCACATCCCACATACTCACGCCGTAGTTGTTTGCTGCAATGATCACATTCTCGATCGATGTTTTCCCAATTCCTCGCTTCGGATAATTGATCACTCGTTTCAGTGCTTCTTCATCTCGTGGGTTGGTTGTCAACCTGAAGTAGGCAAGAAGGTCCTTGATCTCTTTTCGCTGATAAAAAGAAACACCACCATAGATCTTATAAGGGATGTTTAACTTTCTCAATGCCTCTTCAAAGGATCTTGATTGTTTATTTGTTCGATAGAGTATCGCGAAATCGTTGTAAGAAGGAACGCCTGATTGCTTCAGGTCAAAGATCCTGTTCACGATCATCTTTCCTTCCTCATTATCCGTAAGTGTTCGGATTACTTTTATTTTATTCCCGGTCGAATTATCAGTCCATACCTTCTTTTTGATCTGGTCCTGATTTTTGGCGATCACGTGATTTGCTGCCTCAACAATATTTTTAGTACTTCGATAATTCTGCTCAAGTTTGTACAGCTTGAAATCAGGATAATCTTTTCTGAAATTCAGGATGTTCTGAATGTTCGCTCCACGAAACGAATAAATACTCTGGGCATCGTCACCCACCACACAGATGTTCTCATACATGGCAGCCAGTTTCTTCACGATGAGGTACTGAGCGTAGTTCGTATCCTGGTACTCATCCACAAGGATGTACTGGAATTTCTGCTGGTAGAAATGGAGAACATCAGGGAAATCACGTAAAAGTACATTGGTCTGATAAAGAAGGTCATCAAAGTCCATTGCTCCAGCTTTAAAACATCGCTGACTGTATGCCTTATAGATCCTTGCGATCTCAGGTCTTCTGGACTGAATATCTTCATTCATGATCTCCGTATTCTGCTCGTATGCTTCAACCGAGATCAGGTTGTTTTTTGCTGATGAGATCCTCCCAAGCACCATGCTTGGTTTATAGACCTTATCATCAAGGTTAAATTCTTTGATGATATCCTTTAATAAAGACTTAGAATCTTGTGTATCGTAGATCGTAAAATTGGATGGGTACCCCAGTCGGTCTGAGTTAAATCTTAGGATTCTTGAGAATACGGAGTGGAAAGTACCCATGGTAATGTTCTTCGCTTCAGAAGGGCCAACGATCTTCCCAATTCTATCGGTCATTTCACGAGCCGCCTTATTGGTAAAGGTCAGGGCAAGTATGTTGAATGGATCAGCCCCTTGTTCCATCATATAAGCTATTCGAAATGTCAAAACCCTCGTCTTACCAGAGCCTGCGCCGGCAATAACCATGTTTGGACCATAAATGGATTTGACAGCCTCGAGCTGGCTATCATTCAACTCATCGAGATAGCTCATTGAAAAAAATCTGTTTTTGTTGTTTGGGACAGACGCTAGGATTATCTGTTCGATTTCAAAGTTAGGGATTTCAAATGGAGGTTAGGGTTCAATTGAAGCGGAAAAAAAACAATTTTTGAACATTTAGTTTCTGCCTTTTCTTGGAAGAGATTATTACCTTTGCTCTCTTGAATAAGTTAATAAATGTCACATACTATTATGCAAGCATTTACCCCGAAACTAAAGCAAAATTAAATCGTTTGTTGTTTTAATTTAATGACAATTATCATTTATCAATCTTTCATAAGTAATAATTGTTACAGTATATGTAGCAAAGTTGAATTAATTTTGCACAAAATACTTATGATGTTAATTGAAGAAATAAGCATAAAACAACTAATAGAAAGAAGTACTAAAAATAGCATTTCTTACACACAATATAGAGCGTTAGTAGAACAACTTGTAGCATTAAAATCTACAACAG
>CALCCB010000168.1 GCA_937899625.1 uncultured Bacteroidota bacterium | reverse complement strand
TCGCTTTCGCCAATTGATCGATGGTCTGGGTCTTCCCGATGATCTCCACACGGTCTCCTTCGCGGCAATCTACTCCAGTGATATTCACCATGATCATGTCCATACAAACGCGTCCTACCGTAGGACACTTTTTACCGTTGATGATCACGACTCCTTTTCCATTGGACAACGATCTTCTGAAACCGTCAGCATATCCCACAGGAATGGTTGCAATGCGTGTTTCCTTGTCTGCAATGAACGTTCGGCTGTAACCGACACTTTCTCCTTTCCGGATCGATTTGATCTGCGAAATGGAGCTATTCCAGCTCAAAACCGGCTTCAGGCGCTTGTGCAATTGTGGATGAGAGGTGATCCCATACATCCCGATGCCCAGTCTGACGATATCAAAAGCCGCAGAAGGATAATTGATGATCCCTTCCGAATTTGATAGATGCTTGATCAGTTTGTATTGTAAACGTTCCTCCAGATAAGAAGCGGCATGGGCAAAATGACTGATCTGATGATCCGTGAATCGTTTATCGCGGCGATTGTCTGAATCTGCCAGATGCGAATACACTCCTTTCACCCAGACTTCAGGTTGCGCTTGGATCATTTCACAGATCCGTGGTATATCCTGCATTTCAAACCCAAGTCGGCGCATGCCTGTATCAAGTTTCAAATGGATCGGAAAAGCTGTTTTCTGGTGTAGGATCAATTCATGAATGAAGGCATCAAGCTGTCTGAACGAGTAGATCGCAGGCTCCAGCTGATAGTGAATACAATCCTCAAAGCCTTCCTCTTCAGTATTCATAACTACTATCGGACACTGAATTCCCTGTTTCCTCAATTCTACTCCTTCGTCGGCATATGCAACGCCTAGGTAATCAATCCCGTTGCGTTCCAGGAAGGCAGAGACCTTCTCAATTCCTGAACCGTATGATTGTGCCTTGACCATAGCCAGGATCTTTGTCGATGCAGGCAGCAAAGAACGATAGACATCCAGATTGTGCTTCAGATGACTTAGATCGATCTCCACAAAGGTCTTGTGGTTCTTCAAACGGAAAGTGCGCACATAGCGCTGCATATCGGCTTGTCGACTTCCTTTCAAAAGGATCACTGCATCCTTGAAATTCGTTGGTGCTTCTTGTCCGTCCTCCAGCACGATGTAATGATCAGGCGCATATTGCTGAACGATCGCATCTGCTTTCTTTCGAATCGTTTCGCTTTCCTTATCCAACCCTAGTAAAACAACTCGTTTTCTTCCTTCTGCCACACGCAGCTGGTACTCCAGCGATTGTGTCAGCGCATCGAGATCAAGATTATATGTATCGTTGATGATGGTACATCCGTTGATACCTTCAAAGGTCTCCAAGCGAAGTGCAAGGCGCGGCAAGGAAACAATACTTTCAGGTGTGATCAAAAGATCGGGAAATAGTTTTCGGATAGTTCCGATCACCGTTACGGCATTTTGCCTGCTCCCTGCATCATCGTAAGGTAAATGTGAGAGCTCCGTTTTGAATTCTTTCTCTGAAAGCGGAACAGCATTTATGCTCTCTTGAATTTCAGGATTCAAATTGATCGAAGCCGGATAATAAGTCTTTTGAACTCCTTTGAACAACTTGAGTTTTTCATTGAGCTGCTCTTCGGTGCTTTTAAAGTTTTCTTCGTGTGCTCGACCAAAAGAAGTAAAGATCCCATAGGTTGGTCGGATCATCTTTTCCAGTCGTTCCATCTCTCCGGGTTGTGAGATTCCCGCTTCGATCAGAGCAACATCACAGTCTTCGTTAAGCTCCAGTAACGATAATGCAACACCGATCTGAGAATTGTAAGATTTCGGACTTCGGATCACGCGAACCTGTCCAGAAAGTAGATGGTACAACCATTCTTTGACCGTTGTTTTTCCTGAACTTCCTGTAATGGCGATCACTGGATATGAAAAACGCTCCCGATGACTGGCAGCCAGTGCTTGTAGAGCATCCAAACTGTCTTCAACCAGGATCAGTGTTGCTTCTTCCAGTCCGTGAACATTCGGAAATGCCTGTGCTACGAAGCATCTTACTCCTTTATCGTAAGCATCATGGATGAAATCATTGCCTTTGCGGTGAGAACCTTGTAAAGCGAAGAACGCACTGTGTGCACCGTTATGTATGTTTCGACTGTCGTATTGAACCTGTTGAATTATAGCATCAGAAGGACCCTGGAGGATCTTCCCGTTAACAGCTGCAGCAAGTTCATTTACGTTGATGTTCAGTCTCAATGTGCTATTTTATTGTAGCACGCACGACAGAGAGGTTTATATTTTTCAACTGCACCAACCAGCACCTGCTCCTTTTCTACCGTCGTACGGTGCGAAAACTGAGCTAAGTTACCACAAGAAACGCAAATAGCGTGAACCTTCGTCACATATTCTGCGATCGAAAGCAATTGCGGCATCGGACCAAACGGAACTCCCAGATAATCCATGTCCAGTCCGGCAAGGATGACACGAACTCCTTTCTCGGCAAGTGTGTTACACACATCGATCAGCCCTTCATCAAAGAATTGAGCCTCATCGATGGCAACCACTCGCTCGTTCTTCCAGTTTTCAAGAATCTCTCGGGAATCATTTACAGGCACCGCTTTCAAAGAAGTTCCTTGATGACTTACCACATTTTCCTCATGGTAACGATCATCTATGATCGGTTTGAAGAGTACCAGCTTCTGATTGGCAAACTGAGCCCTTTTCATTCTTCGGATCAATTCTTCCGTTTTACCGGAGAACATCGATCCGCAGATCACTTCGATCCATCCGTGCTGTCTTCCTTCGCCTGGAAACTGTTCAAGAAACATGGTATTGCGTTAGTTTTGGTTTTCAACATCGCAGCGAGAAGAAGTTTCTGACATTTTCTGTTACGACGCCGAGTTGATTCGTTAATTTTACAATGCTAAAAGTGGTCATTTTGAAAATGAAGTCAAAGTCCACGTTAGCAACTTCAAATAAATGTTGAAAAATCGCAATTGAGCTATGGCAAATCTACACCATCTGGGAAACAAGATCGAAGAGATCAAAGCATTGATCGGGAAATTGGAAAAAGGAACACTTTCATCTTCTGAAGTGGAGGATCTGGTGAATATCTCCCGTGAATTGTACGAAAGAAGTGTGATCCTACAATACAAATCATTCGAAGAAAAAGTATTTGGAAACGCCCCTCAACCGGTTGTTGAAGAGAAAGTTGAGGAACCTGTTGTAGTAGCAGAGGAACCAACCAAGGAAGAGGAAATAGCTGAGGAGCAGGAAGAGGAAAAAGAAGAAGAGCCAGCTTTTGACTTCAGTTTGTTTGACACCCCAAATGAAAGCACCGATGAGCCAGAGATCCAAGAACACATCTCTTTATCACATACCGAGAAGGAAGAAGATGGAATCCATCAGGAAACAGTGGAGATGGTCCATACTAAAATTGAATCCACCCATGTTTCATCGGGTTCAGCATCTGCATTCGAGAAGATCATGATGGAAGCGCATTCGGAATCAGGTTTAAATATGCCGTTGGATACTTTGGTCGGAGCTTTTGGATTAAATGAGCGACTACAGTTCATCAATGAATTGTTCGGCGGTTCATCTGAGAATTTTGCAGAAGGAGTGAGAGTACTTGATGCACTTTCCACAAAATCTGAAGCGGGTGAAAAGGTAGCTCAGATGGCTGCAACCTATAACTGGGACAAAGACAGTGAAGTGGTTGCCGATTTTCTTGCCAAAGTGAGCCGTCGTTATGCATAAATTGTTGTTGATCCTTCTCCTGTTTGTTCCGCTCACCTTCTTTGCTCAGCTGGAAGAGGCCAGACGGATCACACAAACACTCTGCTCTCCTGAATTTCATGGGAGAGGCTATGTCAATCAAGGTGATTCCATTGCCGCTGAATTTATTGCGGCTGAATTCCAAAAGCTAGGACTGGACCCGATCAAAGGAAATTATTTTCAATCCTTTACGCATAATGTCAACACCTTTCCGGGGAAGATGGAAGTGAAAACCGGGGATCGTCTTTTACAACCGGGGATCGATTTTCTGATCGATCCATCATCACCGGGAGGCAATAAAACCTTAAATCCAATTCTGGTCAATTATGAGCTCATTAAAAATGAGCCGCAATTCATCTGGACCATAAAACATGTTTTAAAAGATAAAACTCATGATGCTTTTGTTTTTGATTTTTCTTCGGCTCCAAAAGACAGTGTAAAGGATTTTATAAAATTTTCAAGGGATTTTATTACGGTTTCGAAAATGCCGGTTTTTCTTGTTACAGAAGATAAGTTTACGTGGTCTGTATCAGATGAGGTTTTGTTAGCCCCATATATCCTATTGAAGCCAGGAACCTGGAATGAAGGAGAATCGATCATACTGGACATTGATCAACAGTTCAAGGTAAACTACAACTCCCGAAACGTCATGGCCATGATCAAAGGGAAAGGTTGTTCGAAAAAAACGATCGTCTTCACTGCCCATTATGACCATCTCGGACGAATGGGTTCAGATACTTATTTCCCAGGTGGAAACGACAATGCAAGCGGAACAGCGATGCTGTTGGTCATGGCAAAATACTTCAAGGAGCATCCGCCAAAATTCAACGTGTTGTTTATCGCTTTTGCTGGAGAAGAGGCTGGTTTGCTTGGATCAAAGTATTTTACTGAGAATCCGCAATACAATTTAAAAAAGATCGATTTCCTCATCAATCTGGATATAATGGGGTCAGGAGAAGAGGGCGTCACTGTCGTAAATGCAACTTTATTCGAAAAAGAATTTGCCTTACTTCAGGAGATCAATAAGGAAAAGAATTATCTGACTCAGATCAAGAGCAGAGGACCGGCTGCCAATTCAGATCATTATTGGTTTACACAGATGGGTGTGCCGGCATTCTTCATATACACGATGGGGCCGAATAAGAATTACCATGATGTGTTTGACTCCTACGAAAATCTGAGCTTCGCAGAAGTTATAGACATGACGGATATGCTGGTGCACTTCGCCGAGAAGCTGACTTCAAAATAAACTTACCTCAAAATGTAAATTTGGCCCTCTAATAGACATGTATGTTTTTCCTGAACAATGGTTTGAACCATAAAGTCAAATTGACAAAATATGAGTAATTTGGTTTTTAAACTGCAACTTATGAAGGGCTTACTGACATTGTTATTCCTTATTTCGTGCATCGGAGCTTTCGCTCAGCCATATGCAGGTTCAGGAAAACCGGTTCTGAAGAAAAGCGATCTAACGAAAGGTGCCCAATGTACGCCTCCAACTACAACGACCTATCTGGAATTGAATAATGTACGCGCCATGATCCACACCGCTGGAAACTTATGGCAGGTACCGAATCAGAATTTCTCACAATACGAAGTCCCTAAAAATTCGGGAATCATGTGCCTATTTACATCAGCACTTTGGTTGGGAGGTACAGATGTCAACAACCAGTTGAAGCTGGCAGCATTAAGATATCGTGATGGACAGGATTACTGGACCGGCCCTCTTTCTCAGGTATTTGCTGAAACGACATACGAGAATTGTTCGAAATACGATAAACATTTTGTCTCTACGCAGGATGAGATCAGAGAATTCTATGCTTGGTATCAGGCTGGAGTAGAGGATCAACAGAATGGAACGAATACTCAATCTGAACTCTTTCCGGATTACAAAGTGCCGAACATCGTGAAAGAATGGCCCGCACATGGAGATGTATCACAGGGTCAGGACTATTATCTGGCTCCTTTCTATGATAATGATGAAGATGGCACCTACAATTGGGAGCAGGGTGATTTCCCATGGTACGACATCAATAAAACAAAGGAATGTAAGACGGACCGTAAGGTATTGTTGTATGGCGACATGAATTACTGGTGGGTAATGAACGACAAAGGGAACATCCATACGGAGACAGGTGCAGATCCGATCGGAATGGAGATCAGAGCTCAGGCCTTTGCGTTTGCATCCAATGATGAGATCAACAACATGACCTTTTACAATTATGAATTGATCAATCGTGGGACACAAACCTTATACAATACCTACTTCGGATTCTTTACCGATGGTGCGTTGGGTGATCCTTTTGACGATTATGTCGGGTGTGATGTAAACAGAGGACTTGGATACTACTACAATGGTGATAATTATGATGGCGAAAATCTCGGGTTCAAGGGATACGGGTATGCGCCCCCTGCTGTTGGAGTGGATTTCTTTGAGGGTCCTTATCAGGATGATGACGGTCTTGATAACGCATTTGGCATTGGAGAGAATGAGGCGCTCAATGGAATAGGTTATGGAGATGGGATTATCGATAATGAACGTTTTGGAATGCGTCGTTTCTTGTATTATTCCAACACAACGAACGGAGCAAATCCGAACCAGACCGATCCGATCAATGCGTCAGATTATTACAATTATCTGAGAGGATTCTGGAAGGACGGTTCACCGTTTTACTATGGAGGGAGTGGTCACATTTCAGATCCCGATGCCAATCCGGCAATCCCATGTGAATTCATGTTTCCGGGAGATACAGATCCTCTTGGTTGGGGAACAGGAGGTGTTCCTCAAGATCCATGGACAGAACAGACTTCGAATAACCCACCGAACGATAGACGATTTGTACAATCAGCAGGACCATTTATCCTGAAGCCGGGAGCAGTCAACAACATTACTGTTGGAGTTGTTTGGGCGAGAAGTACCGATGGCGATCCTTTCGCTTCAGTTGAAGTACTTCAGAGAGCAGATGACAAAGCACAAGCATTGTTTGAGAATTGCTTTAAAGTTCTGGATGGACCTCATGCTCCGGAATTGGAGATTCAGGAATTGAACAACGAGCTGATCCTCACCCTGAGTAATCTTTCGAATAGCAACAATTACAATGAAGAATACGAGGAATTCGATCCTTTTATTGTTGCCAGTGATCCAAATGCAGATAAATTCTATCGTTTTCAAGGATATCAGATCTTTCAGATGGCCAATAAGCAATCAACACTTTCTGACATTGGAGATCCTACAAAAGCTAGATTAGTAGCTCAATGCGACATTGAAGATGGTGTTTCAAAGATCATCAACTTTGAATTTGATGAGGATCTAGGCGCCAGTATTCCAGTGGAAAGAGTTAATGGAGAAAACAAAGGGATCAAGCATAGTTTTTCTGTTAAGAACGACTTGTTTGCCCAAGGGAATACTGAGCTGGTGAATTTCAAAAGGTATTATTACCTGGCTGTAGCATATGCCTACAACAATTACAAGAATTACGATCCAAATGATCCGGATGCACTTGATGGTCAGAAGAAAAGATATTTACCATCAAGAAAGGCTGCCGCAGGTGAAGTTCGCACACTGGAGGGTATTCCACACAATCCAATGCCCGAAGCAAATGGAACATTGCATTATCTCGAATATGGAATGACTCCTGAGATCACACGCCACGATGGAACAGGTAATGGTGAACGATACCTTGATTTTACTTCAGCTACCCGTTCGTATATTCTTCAGAATGGAATCGGGGAAAAGATCACTTATACTCAGGGAAATGGACCGATCAATGTCAAGGTGGTCGATCCGCTCAATGTGTCTCAAGGATACTTTGAACTAAGATTCAGAGACTATGGGACCTCAACATCGAATGGAGCTGATACTGCCAGTTGGGTGATCTATAGAAGAACAACTGAGAATGGATCCATTCTCGATTCAGTGACATCACAGCAGACCATCGATCACGACAATGAACAGTTGATCCCGAAGTGGGGAGTTTCTGTTCAGATCCTGCAAACCAAGTATTATGGTCAGTCCGGAAATGCATCGGTGAAGGTGACAGATATAATCGATGCGTCGATCGAATTTGCCGATTCTTCAAAACGCTGGATGACTTTTGTCAAGGACAATGATGCATTTTATCCGACGAACTGGATCAGGTCAGGGGATTATGCTCCTGGAACTGATGAATGTGATAATACGGGTCTAAGCTATCAGGATCCTTGTAATTATCGGGATGAAGCAGGGCAGGATGATGATAAAAATTTTGCAAAACTCTTGGATGGGGGTATAGCACCTCATCGACTCGTTGGATATCAATGTGACTTCATGCCTTTGGCCTATTACAACCTAACGTCACCTGGTTCAGCCAAAACCAATGCGTCGATCTCTTTCTTGCCAAGTGTAGACATTGTCATTACATCCGATAAATCCAAATGGACGAGGTGTCCGGTGATCGAGTTGGGACGAGAGGTCAATCTGAACGTTGGTGGAGCATCACCTGGTCAGCTTCGAAAGAGCCAAAGTGTAGATAAGTATGGAAATCCGGACGGATCAGGAACCGGTATGGGATGGTTCCCTGGGTATGCGATCGATCTGGAAACTGGTGCTCGCTTGTACTTGGCGTTTGGTGAGAATTCATTTTTGGGTGCAGAGAATGGTGCAGATATGATCTGGAATCCTTCAGATAGAATTGTCGATGACCTGGGAAATCCATTAATGGGAGGAGTTCAACCTTTCTATGTTTTCAGTCACCATCAGAAAACCATCAACAATTATTCTCAGGGGTTTGATTTCCCTTATTATGAACCAACCGTTGCAGAAAACAATTCAGGGAATTTTGCCTATCAGAAAATGTTAGAAGTAGAAGCAAATAACTCTGCTTCGAAACGTGAATTCTATGGAAGTTTATCGTGGATTTCATATCCTTTATTGACCAGCGGACAGGCACATTTATCCACTGATGTTACGATCAAGCTTCGAATAAATAAAGAGTATAAGAATTTGGTTGTCACGAATGAAAATGGCGGTTTGCCAATGTATTCCTGGAGTATGGATGATATTGCTACGCAGACCGATCGTGCCGATGCATTGGCAGAAGCACTGGATATGATCAATGTGGTTCCGAATCCATATGCGGCCTATTCAGAATATGAGAACAACAAACTCGATAGTAGGATCAAGATCATAAACCTTCCAGAAAAGTGCACGATCCGCATCTATGATATGCAAGGGAAGCTCGTGAAGCAGTTCAAAAAGGACAGCCCGATAACGTATCAAGACTGGACATTGACGAACCATGAGAATATCCCGATCGCATCAGGTGTGTATTTGATCCATGTAGAAGTTCCTGGGATTGGTGAGAAGGTCGTAAAATCGTTTATCGCGATGCGTATGGTCGATCTGCAGAACATGGGACTGAATTAAAGTTGGAAGTAACCTTTAAAACAGGCTCTTTTATAGTGGAATAGATATCCTGAAGGTAGTTCCTAAATCAACCTGAGATTCAAGGACAAAAACCTTTCCTTTGTGATATTCTTTGATGATGCGCTTAACGAGAGAAAGTCCGAGTCCCCAACCGCGTTGTTTAGTAGTATAACCTGGCTCAAAAATGGTCTTCAACTTATTGGCAGGAATTCCTTTACCGGTGTCCTTTATGTCAATATGTGCCCATTCCGGACTGCTATGAACTGTCACCGTCAGGGTTCCGTTTCCTTCCATAGCGTCAACGGCATTTTTACAAATATTTTCGATCACCCATTCCATTAGCGAGGCATTGTGTCTAACAACCAATGGATTTTCTGCCTCAAAAACGAAATGTACTTTATCTGAAACTCGCAGTTTGAGATAATCAACAACACCAAGTGTAGTGGCCACCAGATCGAGCTCTTCCAATTTTCCTCCTGAACCTATCTTGGAGAAGCGGTCGGTCACCTTTTCGAGGCGCTCGACATCTTTTTGCATTTCTCTTGGGATCATCGGATCGATCTCTTGAGCTTCCAGCAACTGGATCCAGGCCATCAAGGAAGACAACGGAGTTCCGAGCTGGTGAGCTGTCTCTTTTGCCATACCTGCCCATACCTGATTTTGTTCTGCCTTACGGAAGGTACTAAAGATGAGGTAGGCGATGAGTACGAAAAGGCCAATGATAATAAACTGGATGTAAGGGAAATATTGGAGCTGTTTCAATTCCGGACTATCATCATAGTACAGTAAGTTCTTTTGTCCATCCTGGAAGTCGATGATCAACGGTTCATTTTCAGCCGCAAGTCTGGCAATAGTTGCCCGAAGTGATTTTTCTCCTACTTCTTTTTTATCTAAGTTACTTCCAATGACCGAGCTGTCCTTTGCATCGATCAGTAATACCGGCACCAATCCTTTATTGTCGATCAACTCTCGATTAAAGGCATTCAAAAGTGAATCTCGTTCTGATTCCAGTCTCACGATCTCTTTCGAATCGTTGTAATAGTAGGTCATGAAAAAATCTTCGAATACTTCAACCGAAAATGGTGGATTGTTCATTTTCCATGAATTAGCAAGTTTGACAAGTGAATCGTTGAGCAGTTTATTAAAATCTTTAGAATCCATTGTTCCTTGCTCAGCGCGATAACCTGCAGTGTCCATGTCAAGGTTGATAAATCCAGAAACTTGATCTTCATCGTCTAATAAGATCACAGGTATATCCTTGTTATCGTTAATGATCTTAAAAGGAAAATCAAGATTGGGATCAATGTCCAATGGACTCGCTTTAGAGACCTCCTTCGTAGCATCGATCCACAAGGTCATTTCCTTTCGTTCTTTATCTCTAAGCTGGGAGAAAGTTCGATTGGTCAATTGCACCAGCTCCAGCTTCTTCTTGATCGCATCCGCCCATTGACGAGCACGTTCTTTTTCGCGTTCACCTACTTTTGAGACAATGGTATTCGAAACAAACAGGAAAGCAGCAACCATAAGAAAAGCCAGAAGCATCAATGCGATCTTCCACTTTTGTTTGTTCGAATATAGATTTACTGCCATTTCGCTTAATTGCTAAAATAACGGATTTTTTCAGAGTTAATTGTGACCCATCAATCCAAGGGTTCTTTCTAACTGTTCAGACACAGCATTATGATCGTAGAGCTTTACTCCTTCTTTGAGCAATAAAGGGTCAATCGAGATTTTTTCTTCGATGATCTGATCGATCTTTAGAGCAAGATCAGTTGCATTCATGGGTTCAAACAGCACACCGTATTTTCCTTGATCCAGGATCTCAGGGGTTCCTCCAGCATTACTGCCCAGCGTAGGAGTTCCACAAGCCATTGCTTCGATGGTCACCATACCGAATGTCTCAGCTCTTGAAGCCATAACAAACCAGTCGATCGCTTTGTAAAAAGGTTCTGTATCCTTTCTGAAAGGACGAACAAAAACGCGGTCCTCCAATTGACCTTCTTCAATAAGTTTCAGCATCTCGTCATAGTATGCTGTCCCTTCGTTTTTAGTAGGTTCTCCAAGCAATACGACTGAAAAATCTTTTGATTTGCATAAATGCATTGCCTCCAGCAATAAAACCTGTCCCTTATGTGGATCAAAACGTCCTATCAAACCAAACATGAGCCCTTGTTCCGGAAGCTCCATGATCTTTCTTGCCTCAGTTCTATCCATAGGCGAAGAAAACTGTGATAGATCCAACCCTGAAGGGATCACAACGATGCGATCATGAGGAAAACGGGTCATCGTCCGTGTTTGCTCTGCCAACCAAGGCAATGGACAAGACCAGAGATCGAAGTTTCGGTAACGAAGTGTATGCAAAAAGTTCGTCTTTTTAACACCTAGCTGCATTTCCATAAAGTAAGAAAGATGAAGTTTTTCGCCAAGTTTTCGCTTGGCAATTGCCGTTAGGCTCATGTCATAGGTGGCGCGAACGATAAGGTGAGTTACTTTATTTTTTGTAATCAGCTTGGCGAGTATTTTCCCATTTTTAAAATCAAAATACTTCTTGTGTTTTTGAATGGTGATCACATCAATTCCGTTCTCGAGGCAGGCATTTTCAACTGGACTGTTCTTTTGACAGAACATCACCACAGAATGACCCCTTTCTTTCATCCAGAGCGCATTTCTGAATTGGTTCATTTCTAATCCTCCCCAGGATTGCGTGCCACAGATATAACCAAGCTTGATCTTCACCCTGTAAAAATAGCTAACTTTACACCATATGAAAAAGCTGTTAAGAAATCCGGTCAAAGTATTCATTCTAATGCTTTTGATCATTGCTGTTCCACTGTGCATTTTTCCTGTGAATCTCTTTCAGGGAGAGATTGTTCTTGAAAATGGGATTTCTGAACAAGTGGTGAAAGCTCCAATGAGTTTATCCTACTTTTTCGGACTCGGATACAACGAAGAAGACATGATCGGGATCAAGAGATTCTATCTTTTGCCGGAGGGATACTTGTTGGCATTCTTATTCATTTTTGGAATACCTGCTTTAGCTGCTTACCGTGTACATTTGGGCAAAAAGAATCGTAAGAACGAGAAATAGTAAAGCAACTTCAGTTACATCGAAGGGATAGAACTGAATTAATTTTGTAAAATAAATTCTGAGGTATGGCTTTTTTCGATCATGTAGTGAACATCTACACCGGGTATGCAAAATACCTCTGGGGTACAATTTCAGATCCCTTCCGTTACGACAATTATTTCTATTATCTCATCTACGTTTCGCTTGCAGTATGGATCCTTGAGCTGATGTTGCCTTGGAGAAAGAACCAGTCGATATTCCGTAAGGATTTCTGGTTGGATGCCTTCTGGATGTTCTTCAACTTTTTCATTTTTAACCTGATCATTTACATCGCCTTATCTTCCGTTACAGAGGAATACTTTGGCAAAATGATGCAGGCTATTGGACTGCCGAAAAAAGGGTTGATCGATCTGAGCGGATTATCACTTTGGATCCAGTTTCCAATCTATTTCATTTTGGCTGATTTTGTGCAATGGTCGGTGCATGTGATGCTGCATAGAGTGCCGTGGTTATGGAAATTCCATAAAGTTCACCATTCCGTTCGTGAGATGGGATTTGCAGCCCATTTGAGATACCACTTCATGGAAACCTTTGTCTACAAAACAGCATTGTATATTTTCATGGCTTGGGTGCTCAATTTCAAGCTGGAATACGCCTTTTTCATGCATGCGTTCACCATCCTTGTCGGACACTTGAACCATGCGAATGTGGGTTGGGATTATGGTCCCCTGAAATACATCCTGAACAACCCAAAAATGCATATATGGCATCATGCTAAACACATGCCTTCTAAGCATCCTTACGGGATCAATTTCGGGATCACTTTGAGCATCTGGGATTATCTGTTCAAGACCGATCATATTCCTCATTCCGGAAGAGATATCGAGTTGGGATTTGAAGGGATAGAAACCTATCCGGAAGGCTTTTTTGAATTGCAGATCAAACCATTTAAAGACAGGGAATAAGCATGAAAAATTTAACCGAAAAGGACTTGTTCCGATTGGCAATTATTAGTTCATTGACCTTAGGGTTAGCACCCTTTTTTCCTCACGCACACATTTGGAAACAGCTCATGAATTTGTATCATGGGCGTACCATGTTAGGCATGGACTGGATCGATCTGGCGATGCATGGAGCTCCATGGATTTTGTTGATCACCTTGTCTGTCAGACGAATGATCCGTTACGCTAAAAAATAGTTTCCCTACGGGAAAGAATTTTCAAGTGAGGTTTTTTTGAACCTTTCCTGTTACTTTCTTTTTTTCTTTCCATTCCCTCCATGAAACCAAAAACTAGGAAATCATGGCAGGAGGAAAAGAAACACCCAGACAAAAAATGATCGGCATGATGTATCTCGTGCTTACCGCTTTACTTGCATTGAATGTCTCAAAATCGATATTGGATGCTTTTGTGGCGATCGAGGAGAACATGCAGGTGGCGAATGAGAACGAACATGTAAGAGGTCAGGAGAAATACTTTGCATTGAAAGAGGCATCTGAAGACAAAGACAACAAGGAGCTCAGTGCCAAAGCAAAAAAATACCTGAAAGAAGTAGACAAGATCGATAAGATCACTGCGGAGGAGATCAAATTCATTGATGACTTGAAACTGGAGATCCTGGAAGCAATCGGAGAGGACCTGTCAAGTGTAGGTGCTCCGGAAAGTATCATTGTGAAAGCTTATTCAGCAAAAGATCCGCTGAAACCTACAAAAATGAATTTGGCCAATGTGAATGGCAAAGACAAGTATGATGAACCGATGTTCCTGATGATCGGCGAGGACCTGACGGCACCGAAAGGTAAAGGGATGGACCTATGGAACAGATATAACGGGTACCGAAAGGAGCTAACCGAGCTGATCGCAGGTTCATGGGTGCTTGACAAAGGGCAGAAGAAGTTCTTTTTCAAAGCACCAAGCATTAATGAGTTCAAGGATTTTAAGGATCTTAACGCAATGATCGATAAAGCGATCAATTCATCCAATGTCAATCAGGATGATAAGGAAGCGATCAAAAAGATCTATGCTTCGCTGACCAAAAGAGAACGCTGGACCGTGAATGAAGTGCCGAATGTGCACTGGATCGGAAAGACCTTTGATCATGCACCGGCCGTAGCAGCAATTGCCTCCTTGACATCGATGCAGAAAGAGATCCTGACGGCAAGGGCGGATGCGATCGCGCTGATCAGAAATCGTGTAGGAGGAGGTGAATACTCGTTCAACAGGATCATGGCGCTGGCTTACGGACCGGATGTAGTTAATCAGGGTGAAGAATTCGAGGTGCAAGTGCTGATGGCAGCGTATGACAGTGATCGTCAGCCTGAAGTAGTGATCAATAGTGGTAGTGTGAGTGAAGTTCGTGATGGAAAAGGATTCATCCGAATGAAAGCGGGATCAGGAGGTGAGATGAAATTGTCGGGAAAGATCACGATCAAGAACAAATCAGGCATTCCCAAATCAGAAAACTGGGAAAAGACTGTGAGGATCATGAAGCCATCTGGAACTGTTTCCTTACCTAACTTGAACATGTTGTACCTTGGGTATGACAATGAGGTAGAAGGAGTGGCTTCCGGTTACGATGAGACTATTCTAAGTGGAACGGGAGTGAATCTTCGAAAGTCAGGTAATCGTTGGATTGCTGATCCGCATAAAGTAAGGAACGCTACCATCACAGTATGGGGGAAGAACAATGTAAGTGGTAAAAAAGTATCTCTTGGCACCTACAATTTCAGAGTGAGCAGATTACCTGATCCGACGATCTACTTCGGTGCCGCAAAAGATGGAGAAAGAGCTAGTTCAAGAGAAAAGAATCTATTCGCAAAATATACTCCAGACGTGCCGTTGAATGCAACTTTTGATGTGAAATCATGGGAGATGGTGATCTCAGGTTTACCAGGGGCACCTCCAAAGGGAGCTGGAAATGTATTGTCATCAGAGGCTCAAACCTTACTCAGACAAGCAAGACCAGGAACGACAGTAACGTTCTTTTTACAGATAGAAGGAAAAGACAAGATCCGCAGAAACAAAACCGCCTCTTTTAAGCTGTAAAGAAAAACCCCGGGAGACCGGGGTTTTGTTTTTATTTCAAGTTGGAGAAGAAATCGTTCCCTTTATCATCGGTAATGATAAACGCAGGGAAGTTCTTCACTTTGATCTTTCGAACGGCTTCCATGCCCAACTCTTCAAAATCCACCACTTCAACAGATTCAATATTCTCTTTCGCAAGAATGGCTGCAGGTCCACCGATCGATCCCAGATAGAAACCACCATGTTTTTCGCATGCGTTCATCACATCCTTCGAACGGTTTCCTTTTGCCAGCATGATCATGCTACCGCCATGACTCTGGAACAAATCAACATATGGGTCCATTCGTCCTGCTGTGGTTGGTCCAAAAGATCCTGAAGGCATCCCTTCTGGGGTCTTTGCCGGACCTGCATAATAGATCGGATGATTTTTGAAGTAATCCGGCATTGGTTGTCCGGCATCCAATAGTTCTTTGATCTTTGCGTGAGCAATGTCACGCGCAACGATTAACGTACCATTCAATTTCAATCGTGTTTTGATTGGATACTTGCTCAATTCAGCCAATACATCCTTCATCGGTCGGTCAAGATCGATTTCAACCGGTGGTTCAAGATGAGGTGCTGTTTCAGGAAGCAACTTTCGTGGATTCATTTCCAGCTGCTCGACGAAAAGCCCCTCCTTTGTTATCTTTGCTTTGATATTTCGGTCTGCTGAACAAGAAACACCTAGTCCAACCGGACACGAAGCCGCGTGACGTGGCAAACGAATTACACGAACGTCATGTGTAAAGTATTTTCCTCCAAATTGGGCTCCGATCATGCTTTCCTGGCAGATCTTATGAACTCGTGCCTCCCACTCCAGATCACGGAATGCCTGTCCGCCCATACTTCCTTCTGTTGGAAGCTCATCAAAATATCCTGCAGATGCTTTTTTCACAGCAGATAAAGTTGCTTCCGCCGAAGTACCTCCAATGACCAATGCTAAGTGATAAGGAGGACATGCCGCAGTACCAAGATCTTTGATCTTTTCTCGAATAAACTTCTCCAAAGACGCCTCGTTCAGTAAAGATTTTGTCTGCTGGTATAAGAAAGTTTTGTTGGCAGAACCTCCACCTTTTGCAAGGAAAAGGAATTCGTAAGAAGCCCCTTTTTTCGCGTAAATATCGATCTGAGCGGGTAGGTTCGATCCAGAGTTCTTTTCTTCAAACATGTTTAATGGAACGATCTGCGAGTAACGGAGATTTCGATTCTGATAGGTATTGAAGATTCCTTTTGAAAGGTATTCAGCATCTGTAGCTCCGGTGAAAACACTTTCACCTTTTTTACCGATCACGATCGCAGTTCCTGTATCCTGACAGCTTGGTAGCTGACCTTCAGCTGCAACAACGGCATTCTGAAGAAGATTATAGGCCACGAAACGATCATTATCTGTAGCTTCCGGATCATCAAGGATCCTTCTTAGTTTTTCTAGGTGGGATGTTCTCAGATAAAAAGAGACATCACTCATCGCTACTTCCGAAAGAACTTCAAGTGCTTTTGGGTCAATACGAAGGATCTCACGATCACCACATTGTTCAACTCTTAGATATTCGGAAGATATTTTTCTGTATTCCGTATTGTCTCGCTGGATCGGATAAGGATCCTCATAGAAGAATTCGGCCATAAAATGTTTTTTTGAATGGCCTAAAGGTACTTTTTTTCAGGAAATGATAATCACCAGTTAATGCGTAATCCGACGTTTCCGTTCATGGCAGGGTTCACGACAGTGGTGTATTCCGGAATGCTCGCAACCGTAAGACTTGGACGCAGCTCAAGCAAGAGATGAACTCTTTGCCAGAAGGGACGATTTTTCCCTATCCTGAAGTCAATTCCAAGTGGGAAAAAGAGGGTAGAAGAAAGATAACTGTCAGCTTTGAAAATCTCAGATCGTTGACTATTCGATTCGTAATAAGAGGATTGAAATCCGGAGGCATAGTTATAATTGAATTCATTGATCCTGATCTCATTGTTGAATGCTATTCCGAGTCCGATACCAAATCCTCCGAAGAAAGACCAGCGGTATTCGTCTGCAGTTTGAAAGATCATAGAGGCTTCGATTCCCAGGTATTCGGAGTGTGCATCTCCCTGAATATAGGTGGTTTCAATGGAGTCCACGAAATACTGTTCCCCGGTTTGCGAGGAGGTTAAAGTATCGTATGGCGTTTTTGTCGTTTTACTCAAATTGGTGTGGGCATACATTCCAATTCGATGATTAATGCCAAGCCTAAGTATTTGATTTTCCCTGTCTTTAAAGGATAATCCAATCAATAATGATGTGGTACTGTTCTCTCCGCTCATTCCCGGATAAAGAACGGATGAAGTAAAGCCAGTTAAATCTTGCGCCAGAATTTGAGATTCAGATGCCATACCTTGAAATACAGAAGGATCTTCAAAAGGAGCAGTCATATAGTTAGATCCGTTTAGAAGATAAACGTTGTGAATACTAACCTTCTTTTCTTCCTGTGCAAAAGAGGTGAATATTAACATGATGAAGAAAAGGGTTCCAAAATATTTCATGGCGCATGTTTTTTTACGAAACGTAATCTAAAGACAATTAGTGTGAATGAAAAGTTACATGTATACTTCTTTTGGAATTAAATTTTCAGGATTTCTCCTACTTTTAGATGAATGAAAATAAAACCTGTTTATTGGAAGATTTCACTTTTGTTGCATTTGTGTACAGCAATTTATGTAATCTATAAGCTAATTTTCAGCTTTTATTTGCCCTATAAAAATCAAGTTAAAACACCGAAATATTCTGCAGTTCAAGGTTATTGGCTGAACAGAAATGAATATTTGGAATCGTTGACAATAGATTCTAATTCAGTCATTTTCATGGGTGATTCTCATATTCAGTTATGCAATCTTAATGAGCATTTTCACGATGTGAATATTTCCAACAGGGGAATTATTGGAGATAATGTCAATGGATTGAAAAATAGAATTGTTAATGTACTTGAGTCCTCCCCAAAAAAGTTAATTATTGAAATTGGGATCAATGATATTATAGACGGATACAGAATAAAAGACATTCAGCATCAATTCAGTGTCCTTTTTGATTCGATTAAGCGCAATGTAACTTCTACACAGGTTTATTTCATTAGCATCATTCCTTCTGATAGAACAATATTAAACCGGGAATCATCTGCTTTAAAAGAGGTGATTAGGATGAATAAATGGCTTGAAAAGTCTTGCATTAAGAATGGGTTTCATTTTATTGATGTATCTCCCGAATTTCTTTCGGAAGAGGGAATAAATGCTTCATTGTATCATTCGGATAGATTGCATTTGAACAGCCTTGGGTATCAAAAACTTTTTCATGTATTGAGTAATACGCTATTCTAGACAAAGAATCCTTGCTGTCTTTCAGCTGTTTCCTTATCTTCGCGCTTCAATTTTTGATAGATCCATGGAGAAAAAATATCCTGAATACAAAGGACTTCATCTGCCGAATGTAGCTAGTGCAGTTCTGGAGAAGTGGAATACCAACAAAGTGTTTGAAAGGTCGATCTCAACAAGAGAGGGTAAGACCCCGTATATTTTCTTTGAAGGTCCGCCATCTGCAAATGGATTACCGGGTATTCACCACGTGATGGCCCGTTCCATCAAGGATATTTTTTGCCGATATAAAACGCTGAAAGGATACCAGGTAAAAAGAAAGGCCGGATGGGATACCCATGGTCTACCTGTTGAGTTGGGCGTGGAAAAAGAATTGGGCATTTCCAAAGAGGATATCGGCACCAAGATTTCAGTGGATGAGTATAACAAGGCTTGTCGTGAGGCGGTGATGCGTTACACGGATATCTGGAACGACCTGACTATGAAAATGGGGTATTGGGTCGACATGGATGATCCATATATCACCTATGAACCAAAATACATGGAATCGGTTTGGTGGTTGCTGGGTCAGCTGTATGAGAAGAATTTGTTATACAAAGGATATACAATTCAGCCATATTCGCCAAAGGCAGGGACAGGACTTTCTTCGCATGAATTGAATCAACCGGGATGTTACCGAGATGTGTCGGATACGACTGTTGTTGCTCAGTTTAAGATCAAGGATGATCAGGCATTGCCTTTTGAATTCAGAAACCATCTATGTGATGCTGATGGATCGGTGCATTTCCTGGCTTGGACGACAACCCCTTGGACACTTCCTTCGAACACTGCACTTTGTGTCGGACCGAAGATCGAATATGTCTTGGTACAGTCTTTCAACCAATATACGTTTGAACCGATCAGAGTGATCCTTGCGAAGAACCTGTTGAACTACCAGTTCGGAAAAGGATATCAGCAAGTTGAAAATGACGAAGAATTAAAGAATTATAAAGCAGGAGACAAAACCATTCCATTCTTTGTTGAAGGAGAGTGCCATGGAGCTGACCTTGTGGGTATTGCGTACGAACAATTGTTACCATATACACTTCCGGCTCAAACTCCTGAAAAAGCATTCCATGTGATCTCAGGTGAATTTGTGACTACAGAAGATGGTACCGGGATCGTACATATAGCACCAACTTTTGGAGCAGATGATGCCAGAGTAGCAGCAGATGCCGGAGTGCCTGCCATGTTGGTAGAAGACGAGAGAGGAAATCTGGTTCCTTTGGTAGATCTTCAAGGGAAGTTCAGACCTGAAATGGGTGAGCTTGCCGGAATGCATGTGAAGAATGAATACTACAATGATGGAGACGCTCCTGAAAAGTCGGTGGATGTTCAGATCGCTATAAAACTAAAGACTGAGAACAAAGCGTTCAAGGTTGAGAAATATGTCCACAGCTATCCACATTGCTGGAGAACAGATAAACCTGTATTGTATTATCCGTTGGATTCATGGTTTATCCGTGTGACTGACGTCAAGGACAAAATGATCGCATTGAACAATACCATCAACTGGAAACCGGAATCTACAGGTTCAGGTCGCTTTGGGAAATGGTTGGAAAATGCCAACGACTGGAACTTATCGCGTTCGCGTTATTGGGGAATTCCAATTCCGATCTGGTCGACAGAAGAAGGAGACGAAAGAGTTTGTATCTCTTCAGTTGAACAGCTGAAAGCAGAATGTGATAAGGCAGTTGCAGCAGGATTTATGACTTCTAATCCTCTCGCTGGATTCACTGCCGGTGATATGTCAAAGGAGAATTATGCGCAGATCGATCTGCACAAGAATTATGTGGACCAGATCACGTTGGTATCACCTTCCGGAAAACCAATGAAACGTGAATCTGATCTGATCGACGTATGGTTCGATTCAGGGGCGATGCCTTATGCACAATGGCATTATCCTTTTGAAAATAAGGAGCTGATCGATGGAGGGAATTCTTATCCTGCCGACTTCATTGCTGAAGGAGTGGACCAGACGCGTGGATGGTTCTATACACTTCATGCGATCGCAACCATGGTCTTTGATTCTGTAGCCTACAAGAATGTGGTTTCAAACGGATTGGTACTGGACAAGAACGGACAGAAAATGTCCAAGCGTTTAGGGAATGCTGTTGATCCATTCGAAACGTTATCGAAATATGGACCGGATGCCACCCGCTGGTATATGATCACGAATGCACAGCCATGGGATAACCTGAAATTTGACTTGGATGGCGTGACTGAAGTTCAGCGCAAATTCTTCGGAACACTATACAATACCTACTCTTTCTTCTCTTTATATGCGAATATTGATGGGTTTGATTATAGTCAGGGTGAGATTGCTTTACAAGACAGACCTGAGATCGACCGTTGGGTACTCTCCAAGCTGAATTCATTGATCAAAGCAGTAGATGAATCGTATGCCGATTATGAGCCTACGAAGGCAGGACGTTTGATCGAGGATTTCGTGAATGATCAATTGTCGAACTGGTATGTTCGTTTGTGCAGAAGACGATTCTGGAAATCAGATGACCTTCAGGATAAGCAGTCAGCTTACCAAACATTGTATACGTGTCTGGAAACTGTTGCCATATTGAGTGCTCCAATTGCTCCATTCTTTATGGATCAGCTGTTCAGTGATCTGAATTCAGTTTCAGGTCGTCATTCGGTGGATTCAGTTCACCTGGCTGATTTTCCTGCAGTAAATGAAAGCATGATCGATCTTTCACTTGAAGATCAGATGGATATCGCACAGCGCACTTCTTCGCTGATCCTTGCTTTGCGAAAGAAGGAAAAGATCCGTGTTCGTCAGCCTTTGCAGAAGATCATGGTTCCAGCGTTGAATAAAACGTTTGCTGAGAACATTTTACACGTGAAAGATCTGATCTTGTCAGAAGTGAACGTGAAAGAACTCGAATTACTTGAAGAAGGAAGTAATATGCTGGTGAAAAGCATCAAGCCTAACTTTAAAACGATCGGACCGAAATACGGAAAGCAGATGAAATCGATCGCTGCCATGGTAGGGCAAATGTCTGGAGATGAGATCTCGGCTGTGGAAGCGAATGGCGGATGGAAAGGTGAGATCGATGGTGTTGAAGTTGAGCTAGATATGAATGATTTCGAGATCGCAGCTCAGGATATTCCAGGATGGTTAGTGGCTACGGAGGGTGGATTAACGGTTGCTCTGGACATTACGATTTCGGATGAATTAAAAGCAGAAGGTATTGCTCGAGAGCTGGTAAATAGAGTTCAGAATTTAAGAAAAGATTCTGGTCTTGAAGTAACCGACCGCATTTTATTGAAGGTTGAAACCAATGAAGCAATCCGCGAGGCGATCAAAGCAAACATGCAGTATGTATGCAATGAGGTCCTTGCCAACGATATCACCTTTGACGGTGTAAGCACATCAGCTTTGGTTACAGACTTGGAAGTAGAAGGCGATACAAAGATCGATCTGATCAAAGGATAGAAGTCAGATTAAAGCTTTCTCAGCGATTTAACTACGCGATCATCATTTGTTTCAAATACGATCTGATAATTGCCTGATAGAAGAGAAGAGACGTTGATCTCATCTTGAGGATTGATCTTTCCTTTTAGTAGTATTCTTCCACTAATATCCAGGATCGAATAGGTGATTTGTTCTGATCCAGCGAACTGAACCATAATTTTTTCATTCGCAGGATTAGGATAGAGCGCAATATTGGAAAGAACTTCCTCAGGTACATTAGCCCCTAAACATGCTTCACATTGTGCCAAGGTTGGCGTGAGGGATAATGAATAGTCTACATTGTTCACGACTTCACCACAGCCAGAGATCAGTGCACAATTCCCATTGACGATCCCAAAACCTAAAACAGCAGCACAAGCTCCAAAATCAACATTCGATAGATCAGTACATTCCGGTGCAATTGTCGTTTGACATTCACCAGCAGTATAACTGGTTACGCCACCATAGTTCACTGCGTAGCAGCTGTTGGTATATGTAATTCCATCACAGCCACAAACTGGGTCATATACCTGGATGCATACTGCATCAAGATCGATCAATGTGGGGTCAACGCACGGTTGAGCGAATGAGAACACCGGTAAAATTGCCATAAGGCAAACCATCGTAAATGTAATGATAGCTTTCATGTGAATAGTTGTTGGATCGCATCAAAAATACGCTTTATTTTTTCGGTAAATCCAAGTTTCCTCCTCCCTTGAGGGAGGGCAGGGTGGGTGACTATTGTTGCACCTGAAAATATCTTTTGAATACTTTTCCTCCCTTGAGGGAGGGCAGGGAGGGTGACGCAATTATCCCCGAGAATCGAAATATCAAATACTCTTCCTCCCTTGAGGGAGGGCAGGGTGGGTGACTAATAATGTGCAGAATTAAGTTCTAATCCTACCCAATTTTTCGTAAATTCAGTAAATGCGTTACTCGAACCATCATTACAACAAAGATTTAAAATTACTCTCACGAAAACTTCGGACTAAATCAGTTTCTATAGCAGAGAAATTGCTTTGGAAAAGAGTATTATCGAATAAACAGCTCAAAGAACTTCGATTTCTAAGACAACGACCTATTGGAAACTACATCGTAGATTTCTTTTGTCCAGAACTGTTTTTGATCATCGAAATAGATGGAAATGCTCACCTGAATAAAGGGTTAGAAGATATGAATCGTCAGAAGGAACTTGAAAAAATGGGTTATACGGTTGTCCGTTTAACTGAGAGTGAAGTCCTGTTTCAATTGAAGGATACAGAAGCAAAGTTGCTTCACATCGTTGATTGTCTATCGGGTCATTGAAAAAATACAGTCTCAAGCTTAACTGGGAGTCACCCCTCTTGATCTCCCCTCAAGGGGAGAAATGGAAAGAATTATAAATGAGTCACCCCTCTTGGTCTTCTCGGGAGAAAATATCAATTAACCACCAAATCCTTTAAAATTCCAATCAGATTCGGAACTTTAACTGAAGTTTCATCCATTTGAACTTTGGATTCTTCTTCTTTGGAAGGAGCTGACTCTTCATTTAATGAAGCCACGGTTTCCAGCTCTTCTACCTTGTCGTTCGAAACAGTGAACTGCTTGTCGTTCATGGAGGTCATGATGTTCTTGATCTCTTCCGGACGAATGACAGTTTCATCGAAATAGATATATGCTGTTTGAACTTTACGGCCTTCTTCGAAATCGAATTTCACTCTGGAAACACCACCCGTACCTTTTAATTCTTTACGGATACTTCCACCACATCCCATTTCACAAGTCATTCCTTCAACATCGATCGTCATCATGGCAGTAGGTGTAACCTTTACGGTTACTTTGTCCCCAGCGCCTTTCTCGGTTCTTAATAATACTTCATTAGGCTCATGCGAGCATGCACTTAGTAGAAGAATTCCAGACGTCAAAATGGCAAATGATCTCATAAAGATGTTTTGGCTGTAAGACAAAGTAACAACAAAATAGTTACAGCAAAGTTTATTTGATTGTTAAAAAATTGAAAACCAGCCTCGTCAGTTCGTGTGTTCCGACTTGTCGGAATATATCGAGAACGAGTAATCAGTGTATAGTGATTAGTAAACAGTGATTAGTAATTAGTCTCTACGCTCTGTTCTAGGCGCTCTCAGTTAAACGGTCTCAGCTCCATTCTCCATTCTCCAACAACGTCAGTTCGAGTGGCGGCCTATTCTCGATACTTTCTTTAAAAAGAAAACTCGAATTGACGGTCGTTGTATCGAGAACGAGTAATCAGTGAATAGTAATTAGTGAACAGTGATCACTAATTAGTCTCGACTCCCTCAGTGAAACGGTCTCGCAGTATAACGGTCTCAGCTCCTTGCTCCTTGCTCTTTGCTCTTTGTTTCTTGTTCGGTACATTTGCATCATGAAATTGCACTACCGTGAGATGGGCGAGGGTCAGCCAATGATAATCCTGCATGGATTGTTTGGTTTTTCTGACAACTGGCAGACGCATGCCAAGAAGCTGTCTGAGTATTATCGTGTAATTCTCGTTGACCTGCGCAATCACGGTCATTCCGATTGGAGTGAAGAGTTTTCCTATCAGCTGATGGCGGATGACATTCACGAGCTCGCAATAGATCTGGGATTAGAGAAGTTTATACTGGTCGGGCATTCCATGGGAGGAAAGGTGGCGATGTTGTTTGCACAGCAACACGAAGAGTTATTAGAGAAGCTGGTTGTGGTGGATATAGGAGTCAAAGAATACCCGATGCATCACCAACATATTCTGGCCGGTTTACATGCGTTGGATCTAGAGCATATGAAAGCCAGAAGTGAGGCAGATGCAGTATTGAGAAAGTACATCGATTCCGAAGGAGTAATTCAGTTTTTATTGAAGAACTTGTATTGGAAAGAGAAAGGAAAGCTGGCTTTCCGCATGAATCTGAAGGTGCTGGAACGCGAGATGAAAGACATTTTGGGAGCAATTCCTGAAGCCGAAGTATTTACGCCCACCTTGTTTATTCGCGGCGAGCTTTCCAATTACATCCTCGACGAAGACATCGATCAGCTGGAAGATTATTTCCCGGACTCCACATTAGTCACCGTTCCCAACGCCGGTCACTGGGTGCATGCAGAGGCACCGGACTTGTTTATTGATACACTTCTTGGTTTCTGCTTACGCTGAAACCAAAGTGAAAAGTTCAAAGTCGAAATTGAGGACTTGTGCATCTCAGTAATTAGTAATTAGTAAACAGTGATTAGTAATTAGTCTCTACTCTCACAGCGAAACAGTCTCAGCTCTTTGCTCCTTATTCCAACAACGTCAGTTCGAGTGGCGGCTTATTCTCGATACTTTCACTTTTCACTTTAAAAGGGCAACCTTTTCCCCTTGTCTCTCGTTTCATGAATGTAATGGTAAATTATAAATATTCTAAGAGTCCAAGAATTTACTCGATATTAGATAATTAATTTTCATTTATCGAAAGTTATTTTTTTGGTTTTTAGTATTTTAAGTTATAGCTTTGCACCACTGAAAAGATTTTTTGATCATTTCATTGAACCACAAAACACCAAAATTACACGGCTACTTCATATAAAAATATGTTGTAACTAATATGTATATTATGAAACTTTACCTACCTAAACTGCTGAGTCGCTCGTATTCACTGTTCTTTATCCTTTCATTTTTGCTTTCGTCCTTGGGATGGGGGCAGAATCTAAACATGCAAAATGGTACCTTTACTCTTGGTTCAACAATCTCCTGTGGGGGAACTTTTTATGATTCTGGAGGAGCTTCAGCTGGAGGAGCTGATAATGAAAATCTTACAGTAACAATTTGTCCTCAGTCAGGCCAATATGCTCAGTTAGTTTTCAGTAGTGTTGCATATAACAATAGCGGACAAGGAGCGAACCAAGAAACATTTCAATATAGCCTAGATAATGGTGTTACATGGACTACCATCAGTTCTGGTTCGGCTCCCACAATATATAGTGCTTCTCCAAGTTCATGCATTACTGTGCGTTATATAGAGAATGGTACTTATAATACAATCACAAACTGGATTGCGACTATGAATTGTTTGTCCCCTCCTTCAAATGATGAACCTTGTGGTGCCATCGCTTTACCGGTTGGAGTTGGGTCTTGTACCTATTCCACAGTTTCGAATTTATTTGGCTCTGTATCAACTGTATTGCCCGAACCTGGATGTGGAAGCTTCAGTCAAACAGCATCAGAGGATATATGGTATTCAGCAGTTGTTCCTGCTAATGGGATATTAACTATTCAGGCTGTGGATGCACCAGCGGCGGGAACCATGTATCCGGGGATAGCAGTATACTCCGGAAGTTGTTCTTCTTTGGTTCATCAGGAATGTGCATACACATTAAGTACGGTTACACCATCAAGTGCTACCTATACAGGGACACCAGGAGAAACCATTTACATCCGAGTTTGGGACTACCAGGACAATATGGGCTCAATAAATATTTGTGCCAGTACTCATGCAAATTTGGCATCTCAGATCGTTACTGGTAATACCCAGATTAATTGTGGATCTTCATATACATTCAGTGATCCGGGAGGAAATGGAAATTATTCAGTGAATACTTCAGCTTTTTATACACTTTGCCCGAGTACTCCAGGACAATATGTTTCAGTGAATTTTACCAATTTTAGCCTAGGTTCTGGTGACTACTTAGTTGTGATGAATGGTTCATCCAGTCAAGCACCAATAATTTATGAAGGTTCAGGAACAACTATTCAATCGACCATTACATCCTCATCTACAGATGGCTGCTTACAGTTTTCCTTTGTTTCGAATAGCTCAATTGTAAGCAGTGGGTGGACTGCGAACGTAACTTGTTCTTCAACACCCGGAAATAATACTAATTTTTGCTCCCAGCAAGATTGTAGTGGTGGATGTGGGATATGGATTTGTTCAGATGGACAGCTTCCCGCTACCAATTCAGTTTCAGTTGGCGGTCATGAGTTGTCTTCTCAAACCAATGGTTGTTTTTTAAATTCTTATGAGGTATCATCCAACTGGTACTATTTTCAGGCAGAAAATACAGGATCAATAGAGCTTAGTTTTGATGGCCCAGCCGGACAAGATTACGATTTTGCTGTGTATGGCCCGACAACGGACAATTACATACCGTGCCCAAGCTCAGGTATTTCTCCAATCCGATGTTCCTATTCGGCGGCGGCAAATCCTGTAGGTATTGGGAATGGTGCTGCTGACTATTATGAAGAAGCCGGTGGTGATGGATGGGTTGCACCATTACAAGTTACAGCTGGTGAAACGTATGCTTTGTTGGTGAATATTTTTCAGAATGGAGGTCCACAGCCAGTAATAACTTTAGGAATAAGTGGAACAGGAACATTGAGTTGTAATCCGGTTGTTCTTGGTGTAACTTTGAAAAAATTTAATGCAATACAAGATGGAAAATCTAATTTTTTAAATTGGATTACAAGCAATGAAAGGAACAATGACTACTTTATTGTTCAAAGAAGCGAAAATGGATTGGCATGGCAACAAATTGGAATTGTTCAAGGGAATGGAAGTTCAACATCCGAACACTACTATCAATTCAGGGATGAACAACCTATTATTCCCATATCCTATTACAGATTAATCCAGGTTGATTTTGATGGCACTGAAAATTTTTCCAGAATTGCTGAGGTAAATCGTGAAGGATTTATTGAAGAAATTGTTTCTGAAATCTATCCGAACCCCTCAACTGAAGATTTTTCTTTCATGGTCCGAGATGACCTTGCCAATGAACCAATTGAACTCGCTATACGTGATAACTATGGCAAGTTGGTTCAAGAGTATGTAATCAATTCCAATGAGACAAAAGTTCACAAAGTAAATACTTCTGAGCTTAGCTCAGGGATTTATCATGTCGAATTTGTCTATCGAGATTTTAAATACTGTCAGCGTTTCATAAAATTAAATTAGACATCAGGGAGCTTCGGCTCCCTTTTTTTGTTTTCATAAAGTTTTATAAATCTTTTGGATGATTCGGGGAACAAATGTCAATAAGGCTATTAATACCTTTGATAACTTCATGACGTAATGTCCGAAGATCCCTGAAACATGTTGGAAAATGCTTGTAAATAGATTTACCGAAAACGGATCACTATTTTCTCATCACTGATCACTCAGTGTCACCCTCTTGATTCCCCCTCAAGTGGGGGGAGGTTTTAATTAACTTTTATTAGAAACTCGAACAAAATAAACCTACCGCTTGTTTGTTATAGACAGCAATTCCACTTAACTTTGCTCAGCATGGCACAAAAACACAACTACGAGGCTGGACCTTTGCTTTCTCAGATCACCATTCCGGCGGATCTGCGAGAGAAATTCACTACGGATGATCTGCCGCAGTTGGCAGACGAGGTACGTCAGTATATCGTTGATGTGATCTCCGAGATCGGAAATTCGCATTTCGGAGCATCACTGGGTGTTGTTGAGTTGACCGTTGCTTTGCATTATGTCTTCAATACGCCAGACGATCAGTTGGTTTGGGATGTTGGACATCAAGCCTACGGCCATAAGATCTTAACCGGTAGGAGAGAGCGTTTTCACACGAATAGATTGAAAGGTGGAATTTCGGGATTCCCAAAAAGATCAGAAAGTGAGTACGATACATTCGGTGTTGGACACTCATCAACCTCGATCTCTGCAGCGCTGGGAATGGCAGTAGCGAATCGTTACAAAGGTGAAAAGAATCGTCAGCATATTGCGGTGATCGGTGATGGTGCCATGACTGCAGGTTTGGCTTTTGAAGGTTTGAATCATGCAGGATTTGAAAAAGATGCCAACTTGTTGGTGATCCTGAACGACAACTGTATGTCGATCGATCCGAACGTGGGTGCGCTGAAAGAATATTTGACGGACATAACGACATCTCACACGTACAACAAAGTGAAGGATGAAGTTTGGCAGCTTCTTGGGAAAATATCCAAATTTGGACCTGATGCCCAGACGATCGCCTCAAAAGTATCTCATGCGTTGAAAGGCTCATTGCTCAAACAAAGCAACCTCTTTGAATCTCTGAATTTCCGTTATTTTGGTCCGGTTGACGGACACGATGTAGTCGGATTGGCAAGAGTGCTGGAAGACCTGAAAGATATTCCGGGACCAAAGATCCTGCATTGTATAACGCGCAAAGGAGCCGGATACAAATACTCAGAGGAAGGAAATCCAACCAAGTGGCATGCACCTGGGGTTTTCAACAAAGAAACTGGGGAGATCGTTAAGATCCTTCCCAAATCTCCTCAGCCGCCTAAATACCAGGATGTTTTCGGTCATACGATCGTTGAGCTGGCAGAGAAGAATGAGAAGATCATGGGTGTTACACCCGCAATGCCTTCCGGATGTTCGTTGAATATCATGATGGCAGCTATGCCGGATCGTGCTTTTGACGTGGGGATCGCTGAGCAGCATGCGGTTACTTTCTCTGCAGGATTAGCTACTCAGGGATTGGTTCCGTTCTGTAATATTTATTCTTCATTCATGCAGCGTGCCTATGATCAGGTTTTGCATGATGTAGCACTTCAGAATCTAAACGTAGTTTTCTGTCTGGACAGAGGTGGACTCGTTGGAGCAGATGGAGCAACACACCATGGAGCGTATGACCTTGCGTACATGCGTCATATCCCGAACATGATCGTTTCAGCACCAATGGATGAAGCTGAATTGAGAAATCTTATGTTTACTGCACAGCAGGAAAATATGGGTCCATTCACCATTCGTTATCCGCGAGGAAACGGTGTAATGACAGAATGGAAAACTGCTATGAAGGCCGTTAAAGTTGGTACGGGAAGAAAGCTGACCAATGGAGACGATGTTGCGATCCTGACGATTGGTCATCCGGGTAATTTTGCGAAAGCCGCCATCGAACAACTGAAGGGTTCAGGAGTTTCGGTAGCGCACTATGATATGCGTTTCGTGAAGCCGATCGATGAAGTGATGCTTCATGAAGTGTTCTCAAAGTTCAAGAAAGTGATCACTGTTGAAGATGGTTGTCTGATGGGTGGATTTGGTTCAGCTGTTCTTGAATTCATGGTCGACCAGAAATACCAGGCTGAAGTGGTTCGTTTAGGAATTCCAGATCAGTATATCCACCATGGTACGCAGGAAGAACTTTGGGCAGATTGCGGCTTTGATAAAGCATCTATTGTGAAGACAGTTAAAGAGATGGTGAATCTGGGCACTGAAGAGCTAAAAAAGGTAGCTGAGAAATAATTCGTTCAGCCTCACGTTTTTCGATACGTCATTTTTCTACTTTTATTCAAGCCTATTAGTTTCGAATAATTATTATCTTTCCCGAAAATTGACTTATGGTAGAAAGTACAAAAAATACGAATTACGGAGCTTTAGCGACGTTGACCACGGTATTCTTTTTCTGGGGCTTCATTGCCGCAGGGAATAGTGTATTCATTCCTTTCTGTAAAGAGTATTTTCATCTGGATCAGTTTCAGAGTCAGTTGATCGACTTTGCTTTTTACCTGGCCTACTATATGGGTGCATTGGTATTATTTACTGTCGGTACGGCTCGAGGAAAAGACCTTGTAGGTAGCTGGGGATATAAAATGTCGATCGTATATGGTCTGTTGTTTTCAGCATTAGGAGCAGGGGTAATGATCTTTTCCGTATACAAGGATGTGTTTTCGGGAATGCTCCTTGGATTATTCATTGTGGCACTTGGGTTTTCTCTTCAGCAAACGTCTGCCAATCCTTTCATGATCTCATTAGGGGATGAATCAACCGGAAGTAGCCGAATTAACCTGGGCGGCGGAATTAATAGTCTTGGTACTACCATTGGACCATTGATCGTGGCTCTTGCATTATTTGGAAGTGCTGGGGCAATCTCTGACGAAATGATCAAAGGATTAAGCTTATCCAAAGTAATGATCCTTTATGCTTGTGTTGGCGCATTATTTATAGGTGTGGCGCTCTTACTTACATTTTCCAAAAAACTGCCATCCGGTAAGGTGGAAGAAAAGACACAGGAAGGAACAGGTTCTTCTCGCAAGGCCATGATTCTGTTATGGACGATGACACTCTCACTTGCTGTTTGCTTTACGCCGGTTTTTATGAGTTATCGAAGTGATGAAGCAAAAAACATCATTCAGCTCGAACATGATCTGGATCTTGTAACCAAAGATGAACAAGGAAAGGAACTGACTGAATTAACGGCAGTTCAACTGGAGACCAAAGCGCAGATCGAAACAGAAATTTCGGAGATCAAAAAACCACTGGATCAAAAACGAATGGTGTGGTATTCTGCCGGATTAGCAGTAACTGTTTTGGGATTGATTCTCGCTTTTTTCATGGGTAAGAGTAAGGAAAGCGAGGGCTGGGGAGCAATGAAATATCCTCAATTGACCCTGGGAATGCTTGCGATCTTTGTATACGTTGGAGTGGAGGTAGCCATTGGAAGTAATCTTGGTGAATTATTAAAACAAAAGGACTTTGGGAGTCACACATCCAGTGAGATTGCTCCTTATGTGGCCATGTTCTGGGGATCATTGATGATCGGTAGATGGGCTGGAGCAGTGAACGCTTTTGATCTTTCTCAGCAGACAAAAACAGTCCTTCGCTTCATCGTTCCGCTAATCGCTTTCGGAGTGGTTCTTGGCTTGACAGCGGCTGCCGGTTACAAGGTCGATATGTTGTACTGGTATATTGTCTGTGTTATCGTTCAGATCGTTGCGTTTTATTTGACAAAGGATAAGCCTGCACTTACACTGGGAGTGTTTGGTGTACTTGGGGTTATTGCAGTTCTTGTTGGATTGATGACCAAAGGAGACATTGCGATCTATGCATTCTTAAGTGGAGGATTATTCTGCTCAATTATGTGGCCGTGTATCTTTTCACTTGCTTTGGGTGGATTAGGTAAACATCAACCTCAGGGAGCCGCATTTCTTGTGATGATGATCCTTGGAGGAGCTTTGATTCCACCTTTGCAAGGTAAATTATCAGATGTGATTGGTATTCAGCCTTCGTTTATTATTGGTGTGATCTGTTTTGCATACCTGGCTTTCTATGCATGGTTCGCGAAAAAGTCCTTAAAAGCGCAAGGGGTAGATTTTGATTAAGTGACTAGTGACTAGTGAATAGTGATCAGTGATTTGTAATTAGTCTGTGCTGTTACAATGAAACGGCATTTGTTCCTTGCTCTTTGATCAATCAATTGCACTTATCGCATGTTTTATCCTTCTTGAAAAACTGTATCCAGATTATGTATCCGATATATGCAACGGCACCAATAACGCATAGGGCAACAAGGATGGTTTGCATCAGCTGAAAATTGTGAATGCGATCCATGCTCCTACGTATGCAAGGACTCCCATAAATACTAACTGGAACAATGGCCACTTCCAGCTTTTGGTTTCTCGCTTTACAACAGCCAAAGTTGACATACACTGCATGGCAAATACATAATAGACCATAAGACTCAAGCCCATTGCAAGGGAATAGACAGGTGAACCGTCTTTTCGTTTTTCTTCTCTCAATCGATCGATCAACCGTTTGTTTTCTTCTCCGTCATCATGAACGGCATAAATAGTAGCAAGTGAGCCTACAAACACTTCTCGGGCGGCAAAGGAAGTAATGAGGGAAATCCCAATCTTCCAGTCATAACCCAATGGCTGAATAACCGGCTCAATTGATTTTCCAAAAACACCGATGTAGGAATGCTCCAACTTTTCAGAGGCGACAAGTTGTTCAGTCTCCTCCTGATCGAGCTGACGAGTAAGGGCACTTTTTCTTGCTTCAGTTTCGGCATTGATCATGTCATCGCCTGGACCATAACTCGCTAGTGCCCACAAGATGATCGAAATTGCTAATATGACTTTTCCGGCATCGAAAACGAAGACTTTCACTTTCTCCAAAACGGTAAGTCCCACATTTTTCAATTGAGGAGCCTTGTATCCAGGCAATTCAAGTAAAAGGAAGCCTTTTTCTCTTGTTTTGATGAAGATTTTCAAGATCCAGGCAATCGCCAACGCTGAGACAAGTCCCAAAGCGTATAATGAGAAAAGAACCAGTCCCTGAAGATTCATAAAACCAAATACAGTCTCATTGGGGATAACAAGAGCAATCAGCAAAGTATAGACAGGAATTCGTGCACTGCAGCTCATTAATGGAGCCACGAGGATGGTGATCATCCGTTCTTTCCAGTCTGTGATCGTTCGCGCCGCCATAACCCCTGGAATTGCACAGGCAACACTCGATAATAGCGGAACTACACTTTTCCCATTCAACCCAAAAGGTCGCATGAGTCGGTCCATGATGAAAACCACTCTTGCCAGATATCCCGTTTCTTCCAGAATGCTGATAAAGAAAAACAATAAGGCAATCTGTGGAATGAAGATGACAACTCCACCAATTCCAGGTACAATACCCTGACTGATCAGATCGTTGAAGATCCCTTCAGGAAGCGATCTTGATAGAAAACCACTCAACTCCGCAAACCAACCGTCAATGAGGTCCATTGGGTAGGCCGCAAAGGAGTATATAAACTGAAAGATCACCATTAAAATGGCGGCAAAGATGACATATCCGAAAACAGGATGAACCAGGATCTTATCGATCTTGTTCATGTCTTTTTTTGGAATTTCTTTGATTTCTTCTATCTCTTTGATCAATCCGCTAATTTGTTGATAGCGCAATGATGCCTCTTGTTCCTGACACTGAAGATCATCAAGTGAACAGATTTCACTTCCTTTTAAGAACTTGCTTTCTGTTCGTTTGTCAGCTGCGTTTTCAAGAAGAGAAAGGATTCGTTCTTTCCCGGTTCCCAGTCTGGCATTGCTTCCTTCAATTGAAGCCCCCGGGAAAGCTTCCTTCAACTTTTCAATGTTGATGTGCTTGCCAGCTCTTTGAGCAACGTCATTCATGTTCAATACCAGAACACAGGGCATTCCAAGATCATAGATCTGTGAAAAGAAAAATAGGTTACGTTCCAGATTTGATGCATCAGCAATGACCATGATCAGATCCGGGTAATCCTGATTCGATGGATCGGTCAGCACATCATAAACGACTTGTTCATCTTTGGATCTCGGGTATAAGCTGTATGTACCTGGGAAATCGACCAGCATATGCGTCTCTTCCCCAATTTTGATCTCTCCAACCTTTTTGTCTACAGTTACTCCTGGGAAGTTCCCCACATGCTGCCTTAATCCGGTCAGCATGTTGAACACTGAGCTTTTACCGGTATTTGGATTTCCGAGTAAAGCGATCTTCATAGTGCGGAGTTGACAGGTTCGTTAATCGATTCAACTTGAATAAGTGCTGCTTCTTCCAAGCGCAGCGATAAAACATAGCCATTTACGTCAATTGCGATCGGATCACCAAATGGAGCTCGGAAAAGTACCTCGACCTGACGGTCTTTGACCAACCCCATTTCCATTAGTTTTGGTTTGAGCTCGTTATTCAAGATCTCAAGGATCTGAACGCGCACCCCTGGGGCAATATGATTCAGGCTTTCTGTCATTATTTAGAATGAACAAAAATAAGGGAAATAAGCCGTAGGAATATACCTTGTTCAGGGTATTTTATACCGCGAACATTATTTATTCTTCATAACGATCCGTATCGTTTGACGCGTTTTTTGCTCAAGAATGATCTCTTTTCCTTCCGTTACACGATCGATGGTCGCCTGATCATAGTGTCTGATGGTTACAAGTTCGAGACCTTCGTTATACTTCACGGCGTACGTATCATTGAATAATTGAAGGATCTTTTCTGGCTCCACTTTGCTATGATCGAGCAAAATAGAAAAACTGAGTGCTGAATTTTGCATCAGATTGATCTTCGCATTTGCATTGGAAAGGCGCGAAAAAATATCACTAAGGTTTTCCTCAACGATAAACGAAAAATCCTTTGTCGTAATGGAGAACAGGAGCTGGTCCATTTTAAAGATAAAAGATGGAACCAGATGATCATAATCTGTAGATGCCTGGATAACCGTTCCTTCGGCTTTTGGATCGATAAAGGATTTTACGTAAAGTGGAATATTCTTATTCTGAAGCGGCTTAACTGTTTTCGGGTGGATAACAGATGCTCCATAATATGATAGTTCGATGGCTTCCTTGAAAGAGATCTTATCCAGCTTGATGGTATTGTCAAACCATTTTGGATCTGCGTTTAACATTCCCGGAACATCTTTCCAGATAGTAACACTCTCTGCATCGCAGCAATAGGCAAAAATGGCAGCAGTATAATCTGATCCTTCTCTACCAAGTGTGGTTGTAAAACCTTCGGGCGTATGTCCAACAAATCCTTGGGTGATGACAATATCATTCGTATCAAACAATGGCTTAAATCGACTGGAAATTAACGATGCCGTTTTATCCCAGTCTACCTTTCCTTCCTGATACTGATTATCTGTTCTGACTAGCGTTCTTGAATCTGCCCAAGCCGCAAGCAGTCCGTTTTCGAACAAATAGGAAGCAACAATGTGGGTCGAAATAACTTCTCCCATCGAAACGATCTGATCGTACGCAAAGCTGTAATTATCAGGAAATGGCTGATCGATCTTTTTTCTCAATAGTTCAAATTGATCTTCTACCTCATTGAAGATCGTGTAGTGTCTTTCATGAAAAAGCTCACCCATGATGTCCATGTGGAAATTATAGAGGTCGTCCACATGTGCCATGAACATTTTTCGATCATGGTTTTGATAGGCTTTGACAATTTCCTCGAGTTTGTTGGTTGTTTTTCCCATGGCAGAGATCACAACCGTGATCTTTTCACCATTGAACATTTTCAGAATATCTGATACATTGCGCACCGCGCTGGCATCTTTCACCGATGCACCACCAAACTTAAAAACTTTCATACGGCGAAATTAATGCAAAAGAAGTATTCACAAATCGTTAAGGATGTGAAATAAATGCTTTTAAGAAAGCTTATCTGTGAGGAGTCTCATTTCAATCACCGGAGAGATCCTTTCGTAGAGTATTCGGTATACTGCCTCAACGATGGGCATTTCGACCTGGAATTTTTTATTGATCTCCATCACACATTTCGTCGCGTAATATCCTTCAGCGATCATGTCCATTTCGAGTTGAGCTGTTTTCACAGAGTATCCCTTTCCGATCATGAATCCAAAGGTTCTGTTTCTGGAGAATTTCGAATATGCAGTAACAAGAAGGTCACCTAAATAAGCACTTGATTTAACGTCTCTGTGGATGGGACTAACCTCGTCGATAAAGTTCTCGATCTCCTGGATGGCATTACTGATCAATACCGATTGAAAGTTATCTCCATATCCTAATCCGGCACAGATCCCTGAAGCGAGTGCGTATACATTTTTAAGAACCGCCGAAAGCTCGGTTCCGAACAGATCATCTGAAACGGTGGTCTTGATATATCGACAAGCAAGCAATTCAGCCATTTCTTCTGCGTGATCTTCTTCACCACAAGCAATGGTTAGATAAGATAGTCTCTCCATTGCTACTTCTTCAGCATGACAAGGTCCGCAGATGATCCCAATGTTGTCGTAAGGAGTACCAAACGTCTTATGAATGAAGCGTGCAGGGATGGCATTGTATTCAGGAACAATTCCTTTAACAGCAGAGAAGATGATCTTGTCCTTCAGTATCTCCTTTGGAAAATTCTCAAATATGGAAACAAGAAATGCCGATGGCGTTGCAATGATCACAATATCCGCTGGACGTATGATCTCTTCCAGGTCGGTACTGACGTTGATCTTGTTCAGATCAAATTCTACAGATTGAAGGTAATTGGGATTGTGTCTGTACTTTAAGATATGGGCAACGGCACCCTCATTGCGCATCCACCAGTTGATCGAATTAACATTATTGCAGAGGATTTTCACTAAAGCCGTAGCCCAACTACCTCCGCCAATGACTGATATCTTCTGATTTGGATTCACCTGCCAAAATTAGAAATTATCCATTAAAAAATAACCCAGAATATTTATTCTATAAATAAGAAAATATGTCCCAATATGAGAAAAAAACGATGTAAAAAATGAATTAAAACCCACTGTATCAATCAAATGCGCTTTTTGGTGCAATAGGTGTTATCGCGACCGCGCCAAATAAACGAACGAAACTTAAACTATCGTAACACTCTATGAAACCCTTCAATCCTAAATATTTTACGGTCCTGTTTTTTATGTTGACAGGCTTATTGTCATTTGCTCAACCTGCAAATGATTTGATCTGTAACGCTGTTACAGTAACATGTGGCAACGCTTATTCCGGAACTACTATTGGTGCAACGAACAGTGGAGCTGGTGAATCCTCTTTTTGTGTGTCTTGGAATCAAAATACTCCCGGTGTATGGTACAAGTTCATCGGTAATGGCAATAGTGTTACATTCAGCTTGTGTGGAACTGCACACGATAGTGAGCTCGCCATCTACACAGGAACTTGCACAGCACCATCGTGCTATGCTGCTAATGACGATAATGGCCCAGCTTGTGGTGGTCTATCTTCGAGTATTGCCATTACCACTGTTGTTGGGCAAACGTATTGGGTGAAAGTCTTTTCCTGGACTACATTGACCCCGCAGTTCAACTTCAACCTGGCCGTGACATGTACCGTTCCACCTGCAGCTCCAGCCAATGACTTGATCTGTAATGCCATCCCAGTTTCATGTAACACTATAACCGCTGGAACAACTATCAATGCTACCAATTTTGGAGCGGGTGAACTTGGTAGTTGTGGAGCTTACACACAAAACACCCCAGGTGTTTGGTACAGTATTGTTGGTAACGGTGATATCATCACTGCGAGTTTGTGTGGAACCAGTCATGACAGTGAAATAGCTGTGTACACGGGTACTTGTGCTGCTCCGGTATGTTATGGTTCAAACGATGATAACGGTCCTTCGTGTACTGGTTTGCCTTCAAGTTACGCATGGCCTTCAGTTTCCGGAGTGACTTACTACATAAAGGTTTTCTCTTGGAGTACTTTTACGCCGACTTTCAACTTTAATCTGAACGTAACATGCGCTACTGCACCGGTTAATGACCTTTGCGGAAATGCAACTCCTGTGACAGTTCCGTACAATAGCGGCTTGCAAACCAACGCAGGGTCTAGTGCTGATAATACAATTATTCCTGGAGGTTCATGTGGTCAATCGAACAAGACCGTTTGGTTTGTAGTAGAAGGGACAGGAACAACAATGACTGCCAGCACATGTAATCCGCAAACTAACTTTGACACAGAAATCCATGTATTGACAGGATGTTCTTCAGGTACAGAGGTGGCATGTAACGATAATTCCACCAGTGGCTCTTGTTCTTCGGTTTCCTGGTGTTCTGCATTGGGTGTAGACTATTACATTTCTGTAGGAGCTGGAGGTAGTGGGAGTGCTCAGGGTAATTTTGAATTGACCATAACAGCGTCTAGTATCGCTGGGGCATTTTTAGACAATTCATACGTATGGAGAGGTCAAACCAACAACTGGTTCACACCGTCGAATTGGGTGGTTGTTGATTCAGTAGATTTAGTAACGACTTTATACAGTAGTGCAACTGTACCTCCAACGACCAATACTAACGTTTACATAACTCCACTAGGAGGGTGTACAAATGCTTCTCCGTTGATAAACAGCACAACAGATGCGTTTACTAAAAATCTGACGATCCTTCCGGACGCTGAACTTAAGATTGATGGTTTTTCAACAGAATTGTACATCAGCGGTGATTATTGGAATGATGGTTGGCTCGATCATACTGGAGGTTACGTTGTTTTTAACGGTTCTGTACTGCAGAATGCTGGAGGTTCTGGAGGCGCACTCGGATACAATCAGGTGTTCAACATGAGAACGGAAATGACAGGACCTGGTATTATACTTTCAACGCCGTTCAGTGTGTACAATCAATTAGATATGATTTCCGGTAATATACAAACCTTTGATTCGAACCCACTAGTCCTAGGTGAGTTTTGGTGGCCTTGTTATGTAAACTGGATTTCAGGGAGTGTTATTGGACCCATTGAACGGTACTATGAATATGACATGGTGGTTAATGGGTTCGATGACCCAGGATACACAATTTTCCCTCTGGGAAGCACAGCTGGTACGATCATTAACAGAAATGCCTGGATTAGGTATTCTGCAGGACCTGATGATGGATCTGGTTTTGGTGCAGGAGGTTTTCTTAGGGGTGAATTTAAATTAATAGATCCATCACTCACCTCATCAGGAACCAATAATTTATCACTTGCCCAATGCGATTTTATAACCCTATAACTATACTGACTCATCAATGAAATTGCGTTTTTGCAGTTTGATCGATGTATTTTTATACCTTCACCAATGGTCACAAAACCAAT
>CALCCB010000167.1 GCA_937899625.1 uncultured Bacteroidota bacterium | reverse complement strand
TAGGCGCTGATCCGCCGTTAGTTGGGGTCGCTGTGAAAGTCACACTTTCTCCTTCACAAATTGCGTTATTTGCGTCGCTTGAGGTGATAGAAACGACAGCAGTCGTAGGAGTCATAAGCAAGAAAGAGTACACTTGGGTCTTTTTAGGGTTGCTGGCAGTTCCACCGCACCATTCTCCTGTGTGCCAGAAAGTACCTCCATCAGGATCAAGAGAAGTATGAGAATAATCTCCCCAACGATTACCACCATACCAAGATGTGGGTTGAGAAACTGTTCCCGTTGTGGCCATAGATTCCGCTACAGTTAGCTGATTTAAAGGATCGCCGGCTAATCTTGCTGCATAAGCCAAACTTGGATAAACTGTAGATGATCCAGATTTAGCATAGCATAAAGCAATGTTTCCATAATCGTCCATAGCGATAGATCCAATCCAACGATAGTATGAGTCAGGTGTGTAAATAGACTGCTGATAAACCGACCAGATACCAGTTGCTTGGTCTTGTCTCAATTCAACCCACATGATACTTCTTTGAGTTGTGCTAATCTTCACACCCCAATTCATGACAACAGAATTGTACCCAGACCATTTTCTGTATTGTGCACGATAAGTGGCTACCCCGCCAATACCATCGAGTTTTTGTGTGGTCCCTGGTTGAGCAATATCATTCCATTGATTGTTATAAGAAGCGTCAAATGAGGATGTAGGAACTGTTGTTAAAAGATTCACTGATAGAGTTGGAGTCGCAGGTACCCAGTTCACAGTCGCATTGTAGATCTTCACTCCGTCGATATTTCCTCCTCCCCAAGCATTATCCGTGTAATAGAAAATAGGACAAGGGGTTCCTGCTGTCGGAAGGTTTGTTCCATCAGCATCTCCAGGAAGAGGACAGAAAAATCCATTACCTGAAGCTTGAGGCGTATAAGCAGAATACACCGAACGAGCCGTTGGTGATCCTGCCAACATTGCTGTTCTTTCAAAAGCAAATAGTTTTTGTGACGACTGATTAGAAGTCATGTAATAGGCATCTCCCCAGATCGAAAATTTCAAATAATCCGGAAATTGAGGAGAAGTATAAGTATATGTGTAATACGATCCAAGTGGATCACTTGTAGCAGAGATAGCGATATAGATCTTGTTACTGCTGCCGAATTGAGCAAGAAACCATCTGTCAGCGAAACGGTCATACATTACGATCGGATCCCCCATGTTTCCTACGGAAGGAGTCCAAAGACTTCCAAGTGTAAAAGTCGCTTCTGTAACACCTGTTGCTTTATTGATTACTCTTACGGGGGTAGCATTGATTGCCTGAAGATAATACGTAGTACCAGCTGCACCTGACGGGTCATGTGGTGCACTGTTGGCAGCCTGGCCCGGGACGTTTATTCTCTGCGGTGGACCTGGGCGTGATCCAGGTTCATTTTGAAAAAGGGAAGGATCGTTGCCATAAGCATCGCCATGTTCTTCTAAATTGAATTCAAAATGTTGTGGTTCACGATATTTAGATCTTTTGTCAGATTCTTTCTGGTGCTCTTTGCGATGTTCACGGATCACCTTTTTAACGTTGACAGGATTTTCTTCGATCAATTCTCGAAGTGGACGAGTTACTGCAAAATGTTCACAGGTGATCACATTACTTTCCGTAGACTCTTGAGCAAAAGAATAGTTGAATAAAAACAAAAATGCAATTGCTGATAAACGGAGTGTTGGTTTCATAAAAGTTAATTTTAGCAAGACATTAAATTTAGAAAAAAATAGCTATCATTAGGATATTTATTAATTCACAATACAAAATGAAAATCTTGCTCTCTCCAGCAAAGTCGATTGATGCCTCCAAGGTTGAAGGAAAATACACTTCTTCATCTCCAGTATTTTTAAAAGAGACGAATCAATTGGTAGCAAAGCTTAAAAAGATGAATTCGGTGAAACTCTCAAAGATGATGAGTATCTCTAAAGATCTTGCAGAGCTTAATGTAATGAGATACAAGAACTTCAAAGACCCTATTGTACAAACTGATGAAGTTGTTCCTTCAATTTTAGCATTTACAGGAGAAGTATATCGAGGATTGGATGCACATCATCTCTCGGAAAAAGAGCTTGAAAGCTGCAATGATAAGATCAGGATCTTGTCAGGATTATATGGGATATTGAAACCAATGGACCTTTTGTATCCATATCGACTTGAAATGGGGACGAAGTGGGAAGTGAGTCCAAAATGTAAAAATCTCTATCAATTCTGGAGTATGAAGGTAACGCTGCAGCTAAAATCAGAATTGAAAAAGGAAGAGGTGATCGTGAATCTTGCTTCGAATGAATACTTTAAAGTGATTGATCGTAAACTGCTTAAAAACAAGATCATTACTCCGGTTTTTAAGGAATTTAAAAACGGGGAATATAAAATAGTGATGATGTATGCGAAGCATGCAAGAGGAGCTATGGCTCGATGGATCGTTCAGAATGAAATAACGGATGCGGAGGAGTTGAAGAATTACCAAGTCGATGGGTATTTGTTTGACGAAAACCTCTCCAATGATTTTGAGTGGATCTTTACACGTTGATTAACTGGTTTTGAGTCCCGTTAAATTCAATATTGCCCTTGGAATTGTTTCTTTAATAAGCCTCTTTTTCGGAAATATAAATTGGTTACAGGCTGTTCCTTTATGGGTATTGGGATTATTCTTTACATTTCTTTACATTGCTGATTTTTGGGCATTCTTATTTAAAATTCGCATTGCCAGAATTCGGCAAATCGTAGATGTTACAAAAGGGGAAATTAAAACGCGTAATTTTGTTCCTGAAGACCCGGGATGCATGATCATGTACGCATTTATTATGCGATTGGTGATCAGGTTTTCATTCATGTTATTAGCCCTATTCTCATTTTCAGGCGATCTATCTGGTGACCTGCCGAATTGGGCAATCGTTTTTGTGATTCTTGTTACGCTTTTTGAAGTATTCAATTTAATGTATTCTATGTTTGAAACAAGGATCTTCAAAATGAACAAAGAGAATGATTCGGAAAAGGAGGATGACAAATACTGGGAAGAAGAATTCAAATGGAGAGAAAAAAGTCTGAAAATTCTGAATGACCCAAGAACCCCTTTAAAAGAGGCGTTTGCTGTAATCGTCCTTTTGTTGACAGGATTTGTTACTACGATTGCATTCTGGGACCAGGCGAACGGTGATTTTGTTTCATTTATCGTACAGTCTTCCAGAGAAGGGGAGTCACCTTATTTTGTGGTTCCTATGATCTTGATTTCAAGCTTTGTACTTTGCCTATTCTTTTTGATTCCTGTTCGATTGGCCTTTTGGGTAGAAGAATATTTGAAAGCAGACGAGAAGCATGAAAAAAGAAAATACCGCTGGTCTATTTTATTTGCCGGAGTAATGATCACCGGACCTACCTTACTGCAGCTGATAAAAAGTTACGTGTTGTGATTTTCTGATTTTTCAAGAATATCCCAGGTATGATCGGCGAGAAGTCTCACTGTAGCTACCCAATCGAACGATTTTTTTGATCTTCCCCATTGATCCGGTGCTATTAATGATAGCAGGTATGAGGAATCTTCTTTTTGATAAAGGTGATACGTGTGATTGATCAAAGGCTCAAAGCGCATTTCGGCTTGATAGATAAACTCAGAAATTGACTTTCTGTCATTTAGCTTTTTTGCTTGCTCAGCCAGTAATTGCATTTGCTCATAGATCTGATTGAGCTGAAGATCAGTTTGGTGTTCCATGGCAGATAAAGCTCTACCTTTCACTTTACCTTGATCTTCGGGCTTAACCAGCGCGCTGCCTGCATGATGTGGGTACTCCAGCGAATGTGGATTCTCCGTAATCTTGTCGGGATCAATTGGGTTCTGAAATTCTTCTTTTGCCATCACTAGTTGAACACTTAAATATACAAATTGTTCCTGTGGGTGTGGGTTTTTATCCAGTTCTCAATAACTTGAAGGACATTTTGCTTTTGCTCCAAATGGGGAAGGTGTCCGGCATTTTCAATGAGTATCAAATCACACGGAGTCTGTACATTTTCTTGTATAAGCTCCATTTGCCTTTTGGTGCCGTATTGGTCTTTCTCCCCCTGCATAACAAGGACAGGAAAGTTTATATTCCCTATATCCTTGCAGATATCCCAATTCCTGAATTCATCACTTTTCCAGGTATTCGCCCATGCAAAAAATAAGGCATCCGTTTTTTCTCCGTGGAAATCGTTCAAACGGGCAAGCTTTCCCTGTTCAAATGCCAGTACGGCAGGTGCGATACCTGTTATGGTCTGAGGTTCGTTGATCACATGAGCTGCTATAGTCACAAGAGCGGCGACTTGTTCCGGGAATTTTGATGCATACAACAATGCGATCGAGCCTCCATCTGAATGTCCGACAAGGATCAGCTTATGATCAGGTGAGAAGACCTCTTGAATGAAGGCCCTAAGTTCTTCGTATGCATATCGATGAAGATAATCTGCTTTTCGTTCTTCCTCTAATGGAGAAGATTGACCATGTCCCTGACGCTCGTAGACAATCCCATCCAATTTCAATGCTGAACATAGATCCTTTGGAAAGGATTTCCATTGTGGGATGGAACCCAATGCTTCATGAAGAAATAATAGAATCACTTTTTCAGAGGCAGACTCCGTAACACGGATTGACTCGTAGTGTAAAATTGTGTTATTTATGGTACAGTATGGCATAAAAAAAGGGATCATTCGATCCCTCATATTTTATCGTGAGCGAATTAGTTCTTTACGCGTTCAACGTAAACACCTGTTCTTGTATCGATCTTAATTACCTCTCCATTATCAATGAAAAGAGGAACGCGAACTTCAGCACCTGTTGCAATAGTAGCTGGCTTCATTGAATTAGTTGCAGTATCTCCTTTCACTCCTGGCTCTGTGTATGTAACCTCCGAAATGATATACATTGGCAATTCGACTACTAGCGGTGCCTCTTCTTCTGCATGGAAAAGAATATTTACTACCATTCCTTCCTGAAGGAAAAGTGGCTTCTCGATCATTTTTGAAGGAATATTAACTTGTTCAAATGTTTCATTGTTCATGAAAACATAATCATCACCTTCTTGATATAGATATTGATATTCTCTATTCTCAATGCGTACAACTTCGATCTTGTGTCCAGCAGAAAAGGTATGATCTAACACCTTTCCTGATTCGATCTGACGAATTTTCGTTCTTACGAAAGCAGGACCTTTTCCTGGTTTTACGTGTTGAAATTCAATCACCTGAAATAATTTGTCGTTGTGCTTGATACACAATCCGTTTCTGATATCTGCTGTAGTTGCCATGCTAATTTTATTGAACGCGGCAAATATAGATATTTTTTCTGCTTACATAAGTGGATTAATCAAGAGAGAGGTGGAAAAATAGCTACTTTTTTGCCATCTTTGAGGTATGAAGTGGTCTGAGTTTCTGAGTTATGAACTTCTGAGGATAGGAGATTGGGAATTGCATGTAGGAAATATTCTGATGACCGGATTGGTCGTTATGATTACATGGTTATTCTTGAATATTCTGAGGAGAGTAATTGAACGTCCCAAGTTCATTCTGGATAACATTGACAAAAAACGCCGTCATTCGATCTACCTGATTATAAAGTACTTTGTATGGGTCATTACCCTGGTTGTGATCCTTGAGGTAATCGGAGTGAAGGTAACCATATTAATTGCCGGATCTGCTGCGCTTTTAGTGGGTATTGGATTAGGATTGCAGAATATTTTTGCTGATCTGGTTTCAGGATTCTTCCTGTTATTTGAGGGTACGATCAAAGTTGGAGACGTTATCGAAGCGGATGGGATCATTGGAAAGGTGGTTGAAATCAATCTGAGAAGTTCTGAAGTGATGACAAGAGATGGAGTGACGATCATCGTTCCCAACTCCAAATTTGTGGTAGAAAAAGTGATCAACTGGTCGCACAACAATGATAGTGTACGTTTTAATGTTGAGGTGGGAGTTGCCTATGGTTCGGATGTGGAAGATGTAATCCAATGTCTCACCGAAACACTTAAAAAGCACCCCAAAGTTGAAAACAAACCTTTGCCATTTGTGCGATTCGTAAACTTTGGTGAATCTTCGCTGGATTTTCAATTGATCTTTTGGACGAAGGAGACTTTTCTGGTTGAAAATGTTAAATCAGATATCCGAAGAAGTGTGTACAAGGAATTGAACGAGAGAAAAATTGTCATACCTTTCCCTCAGCGGGATCTACATATTCGAACTGGTGGAGATAATTTAAAAGGATAATCAAATGATGGAATTAAAAGCATATTGGGACAGCTTATCAGGATTTGGCAAATTTAAATTTGTCCTGAAGATTATTTTAGTCATCCTAGCCATGTTGTTTGCCATTTTCAATTGGCAGAGTGTTGAAGTTGATCTGGTTTTCTTGAAAATTAATCTTCCCGTAACAGTTCTCATTTTGATGTGCATCGTGACCGGCTTTATTCTTTCTTCAGTTTTTGATTACCGAAGATTCAAAAAGAAGGATAAAGAGATTGCTGATTTAAAAAAGCAGATCGAGAATTACGAGTGATCATTTCTTCGTGAAGTATTCAATAACTGCACCCTCTAATTTTCTATAACCTGAATTTGTTTCTAAGATCGCAGTGATCATCTTGTTTTCAACGTTGATAGAAGGTTCAATAAGGTATTGATATTGCCCTTCGTGTTTCTTGTTTAGATGTTCTTCCTGATAGTGAATGACGTAAGTACTGAACCATGCAATATTCTTTTGTTCCAGTGTATCATCTATCGAAATGATGATCTTCGAATCGTCAAGTGAGTCAAAATTGTTTTTGAACTTTATTTTGATGAGACTTAAGGAGTTAATTCTCATTGATAATGGTTGTCTTGAAATAAGAACACTGATCTTTTCTTTTCCTTCAATATTTCCAATTCTTTCTTTATGGATCAATCTGTATCCTTTTTCATCTATTTTTTGTTTCCAAACAAGGCCTTTGAATCGTTCTTCAGTTTGCAGAAAGATATTCCAGAATTTAGCTTTATCCATATTCATCCAATCCAGGATATAAGCTTGATATTGATATGTTTGGATCAGATTTACATAAGAGGTAAGCGCTGTGGAACCAATAATGATATAAATAAAAACTTTGTGAGTTTGATTTAACAGGATTCCAAATGGAATGAAAAAGAAAGGATAATATTCGATGTATGCGCGCAAACCAAAGCTACATCCATAATACCAAGACCACCAGGAGGATAGAATATAGGTCAGTACAAGAAAAGCAAACAACCAGCTGAAAGATTTGAACCATTCTCGCTTGAATATGAGCGAAATAATACCGAATAGACCTAAAAGAAGAATAGGAGTGTAAATGAATAATCCTTTTCGATAAGAAAATAGGATATCAAAGAAATGAGGTTGCGTAAAATCAAATGACTCATTCGGGTAACTATCAACAAGCCAATGTCCAGTTTGGTAGTACCATGCAAACATTTGAATCGATAGTATAATGACTATTATTCCAAATGACAATAGGAGCGTTTTCCATTGAAATAATGTTGTCCGTATTCCATATTTTAAATTCTCCCATGAACCTGCAAGAAAAGGTAGAAATAATAAAACGAGAAGATTTGCCGGTCGAATTAGCAGTATCAGCCCTAATAAAACGAAAGACCAGATGAGCCAGTGTTGCTTCTGGTCTAAGAAAAACCTTCTTACCACAAATCCAAATGCAGAAAAGGCGAAAAATGAATATACATGACTGAAGGAAGGATCAAAGTTCACATAACTCAATAAGGATGTCGAAAAAACAACGAGTAGCTGACTTATGACTATAATCCATGGTGAAATTGAATAAGTTGTAAGTAATCTTTTAAAGAAGATGAGTCCAACGAATAAATAGAAGATTGCAGCATGGAATACTGCCATGTGAAATTCAGGTTGATATCCATCCGTTTCTTTATCTGTCCGACTCGTGTTCCAGTATGTGGACAAGAAGAACGGAGTTTGAAGTACTGCAGTTCCTATTGGATATTTATTGACCCATCGGTCTCCATAATCGACATAGTTGGGTAAATTATAGATTCGTCGGTACGACGGATGTTCAGGATCGGAATTAATATCCTTTCGATTCAGATCGTGGTGAATAAAAACAGATGGAAGGTAATCGTAATAACCAACACCATCAGCATTTATTCTGGTTTCCGGATGCCCTAAGAAATTGTTGATTGTGATCAAAACAAGAATGAGAATTCCAATCTCAATTCCCACAAGTTTGAAAACTCTTTTTATGTGGGTAATCAATTTCATGAGTATATTTTTAGAAGAGTCAACTAAAGTAGCGGTGCAACTTTTTCTTCAGGGACAAAGAAATAATCTCCTTGTTCTTTTTGCGCTCCATCTTCTTGGATCAATTTTCCGTTTGCAATGCCGTATTGCCTGTACTTGAGCTCTTTGAATAATTCAAGCATTTCAGAAAGGTTTTTTTCATCGATCTCAATCTGGATATTTGGTCTAAATTTTTCGATCACCGGTCGTATTTCGGTGAATACATTCAATTCATATCCTTCGATATCACATTTGATATAATCCAGCCTTTCTAAAGCGTTCAGTAATTCAGAACCTTTAACGACTTTCACTTCACGCGTGTCATGTTGCTTTTTTTCTTCTTCTGATTCAGCAATGTGAGGTAAACCTGTACGGATCATACCATTTGTTTTCGGTAAAACCATCGTAATAGAACCTTCTTCTTTTCCCAAAGCCACATTATAGCGAACTGAATTTTTGAATTTGCGCATGAAATGATCCAAGGTATCAAAGAACTGAGGAACTGGTTCAATGGAAATTACCTTTCCTCTATTTGCAAGTCGTGCAAAGTTCTTTGAAAAATACCCCAGATTAGCACCTATGTCAATAACAGTGAATTCCGGCTTGATCAGTTTTTTAACGGCATAATGGTATTTGAATTTGGGATTTCCTTTCAGTAGACCAAGATCATATAGCAGATAAAAAGAGCGATGCAGCAATCTCAAATACTGCTTTTCGCTCAATATGCGATAAAGTAATTTTTTCAAAGCATTCATGCATTGCGAAGGTAAGCTTTTACTTGGAAAGGAATTTCAATATTCCTACTTTTGATGCAAGGGTACGACTTCGAAGTAAGTACAGAGACCCTATCCGCATTGCGGAGCCCATGCAGTTTTATCTTGAAGCTTACCTTTATGACCATCAGGAAAGTCTCAGACAAGCAATGGCGGGCTGCACTCCGATTCGTCGGAAAGAGATAATATCAAACAGCAGATTACAGCGCTTGTCGGCAATCCTAAACGTGTTTTCTGAAGCTTCAGAAAACCCAACTGCATGGGTTTTTTATAAAATCTTAACCTCAGTTCTTCGGTTTTCCTGATGAAGATCTTCAGGACAATCAACTCCGTTTTTACATTTGTTGATCAACTGTGTTTCACCGTATCCCTTGGCAACGATCTGGTTCTTTTTCACACCTTTCGTGATCAAATAGTCAACACAGCTTTGAGCTCTGGCCTGTGATAGTTTTAAGTTGTAAGCGTCGCTTCCTCTTGCATCGGTATGCGAACTCAACTCGATCTTCAATTCGTTTTTAAGAATGAAATCAGCAAGCTTATCTAAGGCGAGTTTCGATTCAGGACGAAGTGTTGCCTTGTTCAGATCATAAAAGATATTCTCCAATTTGAATTTATCACCTTTCACGATAGGAGGGAGCTTCAATTCCAAATCGATCAACTTGTCATTTTCGTTCGAAGAATTGAAGGCAACATTATCATCCACAAATCCTTTCTTTGAAGCGTGTGCCCAATAACTCTTATTACGATCTACTTTGATCGTTACAATTCCTGTTTCATCCGTGTAAAGCACAGATTCAGAATTATTAGAGTAATCCGTTACAGTTGTTTTCGCATAAGGAATGATCTTTCCGGTCCCCATTTCGACTACTCTAAGTCTGACCTGAATCGTAGTTGGCTTAAGCGGTAATTCTACGAAGAAGGTTGAATCCTTTTTGAGATTCTCAGTTTTAAACATTCCTTCATGCAGCAAGATGTAATCTTCCTTGGAAGTCAAAAGTCTATAGGTTCTGTTTTTTTCGATATCAGCCTGAAACTGACCGAATTCATTGGTGTACAAGGTATCAGTGATTCCTGAAGTTTCATCCATCAACACGACTGGGTGATTGGCGATGGATTCTTTTTCAACATACTGAGCATATACGATTCCTTGGAGGAAAACACTGATCGGCAGGAATTTTACGTTGTATAATCTATCAACATTGTCTGTGCGGTTTGAAGCAACAAAACCATTTACTCCAGTTGCATCTACAACCAGACTAAAATCGTCATATGAAGTGTTCAAGGGGTATCCAAGGTTTCTTGGTTTCTCTCCTCGGCCTAAAGAATAGGAATACACATCCAATCCACCAAGTCCGAAATGACCATTTGACGAAAAATAGAGTGTTTCATTGAGTGCGAAAGGAAATAACTCTTGCTGAGAAGTATTCACTGTTGGCCCAATATTTACAGGAACTCCCCAGTCACCATTTTTTTGCTTTCTGGATACATAGATATCGGCACCGCCGTATCCACCTTCCATATCAGAAACAAAATAGATCGCTTGATCATTTTCAGCGAAAACAGCATGTCCCGTATTGTATTTTGGAGAATTGAACTGAAACGGTTTTGGTTCAGACCATTCGCCATTCACAAGTTCTGAGAAATAGATAGCCAGGTGTTTGATCATTTCTCCTTTCTCTTTTTCTTCACGGTTTCTCGTGATGACAATCATTTTTCCATCCGAAGAGAAGGATACAGGACCGTCATGAAACTTGGTCAGAAATTCATTTTTCATCAAGCGTGCATCTTCCAACGTAGAGTCTGAAGTAAGTTTAGCTTGTCTGATATTCAGGAAATAATCGTTATCCCAGCCGTAGCGTGTGTTGAAGGTTCGTGTATTGGACGACTTGGTTATATAATACAAGTCTTTCCCATTGATTGATGGTCCGAAATCACCCATATCGGAATTGATATTGAGCTTGTTCAATCGAATACGAGTTGAATCTTCAAACAATAGCTCAAGCGATCGATCGTCTCTAGCGAGTTCTTTAAAAAAGGAATTTGACGAATGGAGGTTACTTCCTTCCAATGCCAGCTGGTAACACTTTTTATAATCCCCCAGATATCTTGTGGCTTGGATGAACAAGGTGCGGTCCGCTTCGGTCAGTTTATTGGAAGATTTGAGTTGATCGAAATATCCGGAAGCTTTCTTCATTTCGAACAATTTATAATTGCTGATCGCAGCGCGACGAACGTATTCCCAATCGGTTTCAATTTTCGTTTCTTCTTTCAGGAATTTGTCCGCGAGCTCATTGTACATCTCTGCACACTCAGCGTATTCCATTCTTGAATAATGATCATCTGCAATCTTTGCTTTTAATTGAGCAAAGATCAATGTCGGAAACAGTAGTAATGTTATTAAAAGGCGCATATCAGAAATAACGAGGGGAGTTGAGCCCATTTTTCTTTGGGCGAATATCATATTGAAGGATCAATTCATGGGATCCGGATTGGTACGTTCTCAATCCATTTATCGGGAAATCATACACGTAGCCGATATTGAACGTATTCTTGATGTTGTATACTACATTGACACCCATTGATTCATGGTATCGATACATTAGACCTGTCCATAGTTTTTCATACATCAAGAGGCTTAGGTTTACATCTGCCGTAATTGGAGCCCCCGGAGTGAATTTGATCAATGTAGATGGCTTCAATTTGAAAACAGAGTTAAGATCAAAAACGTATCCACCTGAAATGAAAAAGTGTCGGGTATTTAAAAGTTTCGGAAGATTGTCGATCGACGAAACGGTAGCCGCCTCCAATAAACGAGGAACTGAAATTCCAAGAAAATGTTTGTTCCCGTAATAGTAAATACCAGCTCCAATGTTCGGCTTTGTTACTGACGTTACTTGTCCAAAATAGGGGTCGCTCAGATCATTTACCTGTACATTTGAAAAGTCGTATCCAATGGCATCCACACCAAAAGAAAGTCCGGCGGAGATGCGATCTTCTTTTTTGTTCAATTTAATCCCTGAGCTAACATCTACATATGCAGACGTTCTTTCACGATCACCAATTTGATCATGCACAAAGTGACCACCGATCCCTACTGCCTTGTGTAAAATCGGACTATGCGCGGAAAACCATTGTGTCATTGGGGCTCCTTTGAAGTTGATCCATTGAAATCTTCCAATAGCAACAAGAGAAGTAGCATCTCTACTTCCTGCATAAGCTGGATTGAAGTGGAGGGGGTTGTACATGTACAATGACATCTGTTCATCTTGCTGAGCAAAGATCGAACTCGTACAAACCAATAAAGTAATTAAAGCTAATTTTTTCATTTTCGTCTTATTATCAGTATTGTACTTCGATGTAACCATTGTAAACCGTATTGGCATCATCATTCAATCGAATCACATAGAAATATGTTCCTACAGGAACTTTTCCATCATTACCACCTACAGCTGAACCTCGGTTCACTGATCCATCCCAGTCATTGTTGTATGGTGATGCGAAATAGATCAATGTACCCCAACGGTTGTAGATCTCTACTTCCGCCTGAGGATAGCTTTCAATTCCATTGATCTCCCAATAATCGTTATGACCATCTTGATCAGGCGTAGCTAAAGTTGGTATGAAAATGCAATCACTGTTGTATTGCACAAGAATATTGGAGGAATCTGCAGCACTACATCCAAATGCATCAGATACCACTACCACATACCAGCCACTTTGTTCAATTGTCATATTCGACAGGACCACTGTAGCTTGATCACTTGCGAAGCCAGCCGGCCCCGACCAGTCATAAGTTATTCCTCCCGAAGCAGAAAGCGTTAGACCTTCACCCGGACAAATTAGAGTGTCTGAAGGGGATGAATTGGCCGGGATATCAGTATTTACAGTGATAAATAAACTGTCGGCATTATGACATCCAAGAGCATCAGTTCCATCTACATAATACCATCCCTCATTCGCTTCGTTCGCATTTAAGATAACAGGTGCATTATTACTGCTTGTAAATGAGTTAGGTCCATTCCAGCTATATGATGTCGCACCTGTTGCTGACAAACCGATGGTAGCGTCTTCACAGAACGTGTTGCTTTGTCCTGTGCTGTTCAATGTTAAATTCGGCAATGCAGCAACAGAAATATAAATGGAATCGGAACTTGAACAACCATTTGCGTCAGTTGCAATAACAAT
>CALCCB010000166.1 GCA_937899625.1 uncultured Bacteroidota bacterium | reverse complement strand
TAGTTCTTTAGCAAGATCATAGTGGTACTGGGCTGGTTTGTTAAAATCAATGCTGAATTGCAGAACGGGAATGTCTGCTTCAGGATACATATGTCTCACAATGGTCCATGTTCCGTGATCCAGCCCCCATTCGTGATCCAGTTCAACCTTTGTAGAAGTAATCAAACCCGATGTTTCTTCGGCAAGTTTGGGATCGCCCGGTGCGGGATACTGAACGTCAAATAGTGCTTGTGGGAATCCCCCAAAATCATGGATTGTTTGGGGATGCTCCATTGCCGTGATGAAAGTACCTCTTGTCAGCCAATGCGCGGAAATGCAAAGGACGGCTTTCGGTCTTTCTATTTCTGAGGCCAGCTTTTTCCAGTATCTCGAAAATTCATTGTCCTCTATACCATTCATTGGAGACCCATGACCAATGAAGATCACTGGCATCATCGTTTCTGATTCTTCCAGATTATCTGCAAAACTTGATAATGAACCAAGCCCTGTTATAGCAAAGGCACCACCCATCAATCCCAAAAATGTCGAGCGTTCCACTACTTGTTTTCAGTCTTCCACAAGACATATTGGAGGATCTTGTTCTCTGCATCGGAATCAATCTTTGCTTTCGCCGCCATGTTAGGAACGATCTTTTTCCATTGCTCAGGAGTGTAATCCGTAACTGTTTTTAAGCCGTGACATTTACCACAATTCTCTACATACAATTTGTCTCCCATTGCGACATCCTCATTTGGAAAAGAAGGCTCAACCTTCTCAGTTATTTCTGCTGTTTTAGGAGTACATGCAAACAATGAGATGGATGCAGTTGCGATAAAAAGGATTTTTTTCATTCTTCTGGATTATGTTTTTCTACTGTTACTAAAGTAATACCTTGACGGACAAAATTCAATTGTTTTGCTGCTTTTAAACTGAGATCGATAATATTGCCTGAATTCTTGCTCAAACGATCATTAATTTTAACGATGACTACGGAATCATTTTTTGTATTAACTACCTTGACTTTTGTCCCAAAAGGCAATGTTTTATGAGCGGCAGTTAGGCTATCTTGTCTGAATATTTCGCCCGAGGCAGTTCGTCTACCTTCAAATTTTGAAGCGTAATAACTGGCTTTTCCGGATTGAATTTCACTACCTGTAAAACTCATTAATAAAAGCAATAGGATCAAAGACTGTTTCTTCATCGTACTCGAAAGTAGGCAAGATTCGATATTCGTTCAAAAAATTATTAATTCGTTAACAAATTTCAATTTCCGCATCTTAATATTTTGCGAGTTTTGTGAACATGGAAAAGCACAAATTCATTCAAAATAACAGCGGACTTACCGAAAAATCAATCAACAATACGTTGGCGCTTTTATCTGAAGGTGCAACGGTTCCATTTATTGCTCGATACAGAAAAGAAAGAACAGGTGGGCTGGATGAACTTCAAATTTCCGCTATACGTGATCTCAGTAAGACATTTGATGATCTGATCGCTCGTCAAAAAACAATCTTAAATGCAATTGAGGAGCAAGGTAAACTAACTCCAGAATTAGAGAGTAAGATCAAAACATGTTTTGACAGCAATGTTTTGGAGGATCTCTATTTACCGTTTAAACAGAAGAAACTCACCAGAGGAGAGAAAGCAAGGAAAGCTGGACTTGAACCATTGGCAAAAATGATCATGTCACAAAGGGGAGGTGTTCCTGAGGTCATGGCTTCAAAATTTGTGAAAGGGGATATCCAGAATGAAGATGACGCGATTCAGGGAGCGATGGATATAATTGCGGAATGGGTCAATGAGAGCACTTTCGCAAGAGAGAGAATGAGAACACTTTTTCAGCGTAGAAGTGTAGTTCAAACCAAATTAATTAAGGGTAAAGAAGAGGAAGGAGAGAAGTACAAGGATTACTTTAATTTTTCCGAACAAGCTTCAAGAATTGCTTCACATCGTTTCCTGGCTATTTCGAGAGCGGAGAAGGAAGGAATAATTTCATTGAAAGCCCTTCCTGATCAGGATGAGGCCATTTCTCAACTTGAACGAATATTCGTTAAAGGAAATGATGATTGTTCCGAGATTGTAACCAAAGCAACCAGAGATAGCTACAAAAGATTAATGGCTCCATCACTTGAAAATGAGCTATTGACAGCAATGAAGAAAAAGGCCGATGAGGAAGCCATAAAGGTTTTTTCATCGAATTTGAAGCAGCTTTTATTGTCTTCGCCATTGGGGAATAAGAGAATACTTGCGATAGACCCGGGTTATAGGACTGGGTGCAAGGTGGTCTGTTTGGACGAGAAAGGTGACCTCCTAACGAATGTTACGATTTATCCTCATCCACCTCAGAATGAGTTTGCTCAGGCACAAGCAAAGCTATCTCAATTAGTACAGGCCTATAAAATTGAAGCAATTGCTGTTGGTGATGGAACTGCAGGAAGAGAAACAGAAACATTGGTAAAGAAAACCAAGTTTGACAGAGATCTTCAGGTTTTTGTAGTAAGAGAAGATGGAGCTTCCATCTATTCAGCAAGCTCTGTTGCAAGAAAAGAATTTCCTCAACATGATGTTACTGTGAGAGGAGCTGTTTCGATTGGTAGAAGATTGATGGATCCTTTGGCAGAACTGGTTAAAATTGATCCGAAATCAGTTGGAGTGGGTCAGTATCAGCATGAAGTTGAACAAGCAATGCTGAAAA
>CALCCB010000165.1 GCA_937899625.1 uncultured Bacteroidota bacterium | reverse complement strand
TCGAAATGAAAAGAGGTTCAGTGAACCTTTTGACAAGAAACGATTTCGACATGACCACGATGAGGCAAAGAGCGAGCGAATGGAGAAATCCTGAGTTCTTTACTCGCAACGTTTGGTTTACGGATAAAGATGAAGACCAGGCGCTTTCTTTACGTTTTACAGGAGAAGTTTTCTTTGACGTTCAATCGCCTTTTCAAAGAGTTAGAATCATTGAGTCTTATAAGTACGGAAAAATGCTGGCCCTTGATGACATGGTAATGACCACTGAAAAGGACGAATTCCACTATCACGAAATGATCTCTCATCCTGCCATGTTCACCCATGGCAATGCTAAGAGTATTCTTGTTATTGGAGGTGGAGACGGTGGAACCGTAAGAGAGATCCTGCGCCATGAAAGCCTAGAAAAGGTAACTATGGTTGAGATCGATGGTGAAGTGATTACTGCGTGCAAAGAACATTTACCACAGATCGCAGCGGCATTTGACAATCCTAAACTTGACCTAAAGGTTGATGATGGAATTGCATTTATCAAGAATGTAGCACCTAATTCATATGACATTATTATTGTTGATGGTTCTGATCCGGTTGGTCCTGCAGAAGGACTATTCTCTGTAGAATTCTATACCAATTGTTACAATGCATTGAAAGAAGGAGGTATTCTGGTTGCTCAGGGAGAGTCTCCTAAGTTTAATGAAAAGGCTTTTTCTGAATTGAATTTCACTCTTCAAGATATTTTTGGAGTAGAGAATGCGCCTGTTTCATTATTTTTCGTCCCTACCTACCCTACCGGTATGTGGAGCTTCCAGTATGGATTGAAAGGATCACGGCATCCAAAAAATATAGATAATGAATCTGCTATAGACTCTTTTGTCGATAGTAAGGGACTGAGATATTACAACTCAGATGTGCATAAAGGAAGTTTTGCCACGCCTAATTTCGTTAAATCACTGCTTAAAAATTAGGATTCAATAACACTTTTTGCTTATAAAGCACCCCATTCTGTTCGTATTTTATAAATACAACACCAGTGGTATTCTGATGAACATTAAGAATTAGTGGGTCACTACTTTCGATGCTAAATTGTAAATTCTGACCAATCGAATTAAATAGAAACAATCTATCAGTAGATTTTAATTCTTCGTTCATAATAAGTTTGTTGCCATCCACAATGAATCTTTTTAAAGAATATATCTCTTCAAGATCAGATAGATCTTCCAAAATAAGCGTTTCTTGAATAATGCAACCCAAATTATCAGTGGCACTCATGGTATATGATCCAAATTCATAAATTAATACACATTCCAAATTATTTAATGTATCGCCATTAACTTCAATTATCACTGGCTCTTGCCCTCCGTATGAATTTAAACACAATTGCAGTGAGTCGGGATAAATGGATGGAAGCAATAAATAATCGATTTCCAGATTTAAATTATTGTCTACATAAATAAGACTTGATGTGTTTGAACAACCATTTTGATATGTAGCACTCACAGCATAAAAACCTGATGAAACTGAATCAATCTCATCACCATTTAACCCATTATTCCAAGTAAAAATTACATTTTCAAATGCTGCTGAATTAGTCACCATGATTTCTACCCCATTTTCATAATTACAATCGGTATTATTAATTTGTATTAATGGTTGAGTGGTTTGATTGAAGTTAACATGGAGAGTATCTGAATATATTATAACCCCATTCGAATCCAATCCAGAAAAGAAATAATCATCTGTAGCAGTAACAGTTATTAAATCTGAATTTTCACCATTACTCCATGATATATCAGAGTATATCGAAGAGGTCAAATTCACAAAATCACCGTCACATACTTGAAGTGTATCAACTCCAAATATCTCAACTGAATATGGATCAATTTCATTAATTACATACGATTGATTATTACTTAAATCATATTTTACCACAGTTATCCCGGAAAGAAATTTTACCACTACAGAATCTACGATAGAATTGTTACCAATTCCAAAAATTAAATTCTGAGAAACTTGAGAACACATATTTTCACATGAATTCATGATTTTCCTTTGAGCTATTCCTCCTGCATAGAGTATTACCTCAGTGCCAAAAGCATTTCTATTTGAGACCACACCTCTTGGGGTTATTTTAATCCATTTATTTCCGCTTTGGGAATTATTCAATAGTATTTTACTTGACTCCTGAATATTTAGTAAAACCAGATCATATAGGCCATCACTATTAAAATCTCCTTTAGATGCACCATGTGTTCTGTAAAATGTCCCAGGAACATCCGCTTCCAATACAAACGTCGAACCCATATTATTGTTATAGAATAATGAGGGATTAACATCAGTCATATCAATACTACCCGTTGACAAAAAAATATCATCATACATGTCATTATTGAAATCCGACCATATCGCAGCCCACGAGAAATAGTAAGGCTCTGGATTAAATAAGTTTATATCATTCGTAAAAAAGGTGTTATTCAAATTTGTATTCAATGAGTGTAACTGCGAAGAATCATTCGTATTTAAATTATATGAGGGTCCAAAGTCAGTTTTATAGATGTCATAGTCTCCATCATTATCATAATCAGAGATACTGTTTGACATAGGAGACCTATCCAATGCGAGTAAATTTAAACTCGAAGCATTATCAGAAAAAGTTTCGTTACCGTTGTTCAAATAAAAGGCATCATTAAATTGATTCCTATCATTGATTAAGCTCATATCTAAAAAACCGTCTTCATTCAAATCAAACCAAATGGATTGAAAAGATTCTTGATATCCATTTGCAGCACCTGAACTATTGGAAATATCAATAAACGATCCGTTACCAATATTTTTGTATAAATAATTTGTTTTAGGGTAATCGTAATATGAATATTGATCATCATAGTTACATACGTAAAGATCTAATAATCCATCGTTATTAATATCTACCCAAGATGAACCAAACGCCATACTAGGCTGGGTAGTTAATCCACTATTCGATGTAACATCATTGAACACAAAGTCCCCAACATTTTCAAAGAGCCTAATACCTAGATCTCTATACGTCAAGAACAAATCATTGTCCATGTCATTGTCATAATCAACCCAAGTTATTGATTTCATGTTCCCCTCTGGAACAGGAACCAGAATAAAATTATCGAATTGACCCATTTGATTATTTTGCCAAAGAGTTAAAGTTCCTGAGCTGCTAACAAAGGTAATATCATCATATCCATCTTCATCAAAATCAAATGTTGATACACCTGCGGCCCAAGAATCATCTGCATTATAGAAATACGTTAAGTTCGTTTGTTGAGTTTGATCAATAAAAATCTGTGCTCTCAACAACTCAGTGCTTAACCAAAAAAATAAGATCGCAAATATCCTCATTGAATGACAAATTTAATTTGTTGATTTTCTAATTTTAGAATGTAAAACCCAGCAATTAAATTTTCTGTTGACAATTCATATTCGCCGTTAGAATTAGAATCAAAAACATTTGAAAACTCCAATTGGCCACTTACATTAAAAATAGTATACTCCTTACCATCGAGTGAGTGCTTAGACATTAATAATAATTTCGTACCAACTTGCAACGGGTTTGGATAAACGTTGAATTGTTCATTGGCATAATTCTCCAAATCAAGTATTTGAATATATAGTAGTCCATCAAATGCGTTTTCTGAAATTACATTACCATAAATATCCGTAGCCATTTGAATTTTAACACCAACATTGGATTGCGTTAAACTTCCATTGAACATGAAATCGCCCTCATATGTGTATGGATTAAGCCAACCGGAATTATTTTCTAAACTCAAAAATGAGTTAACTTCAAATGGAATGAACTCTATATCTGGCTGAGAAAAATACATTTGCTCATTAAATATTGCCAATAATGACAATGAATTTTCTGGATATTCCACTGAATAATCACTCAAGAACACATCTACGATATTTGGATTTTTTGTATCAAGGCTAATCGCATTCGTCTGGATAAATGGCGAAATCATATTACCGGCTTTGTCAATAAAATAGTACGAAGCTAAATTCAATGATTCAATCTCCTGCGCGTTATCTTGAACAATGTAATATGCTCTGTAAAGTGAATCATTCAAAAATGTACTTGATAGAAAATTAAATTGAACCGGATCTGTATTGGTTATAGGGTCTATTAATTTAACATTCGGGTTCAAAGAATTTGAAGAAACGGATTCACTAAAAGACAATTCAACGAAAAATTGATCAATTCCTACTACACTATCAGAAATATAAGGCTTATTGAAACTGTAGGAAATAATTTCAGGCTTTAGAAAATCTACAATAATGTTTTCGGACAATGAGTCAATGTTCGAGTTTAGCAACAAATCGTTAAAATTACTTATGTGTAAGGTCAATTCATTTTCTTCATAATCTTGAATGAAATTCAGAGAGTATGAGAATTGGTATATTGAATCATTCAACCATTCTGAAGTGGAATTTAATTGAGAAATAAGCGGTTGGAAATTACTTCCAAGATAAAGTTCAATTGTTGGATTGAGAGAAACATCCATAGATTCATCGAATGTAAATTGAACAAAATGATTATTACTACTCAGATCATTGAGGCCAAATATTGTGTCAGAAAGGGAATAGCCAACTAAAGTTGGATTTTTTGTGTCAATTTCCAAAAGTTCGAGCAATAAACTATCACTTAAATTTCCCGCGAGGTCATAGTAATTGTTAACCTGGAAAGAGGTTGAAACCATATTGGATTCAATGTTTTGAATGGAATATATAACCGACAAAGCTGTATCCGACAACCAGCTCTTGGACAATTCAGCTAGTACATTCCCATCATTTAGAACACTTACTAGAGGAATTATAGTCGTATCCATTTTTTCACCAAAATAGATATCAAGGATAAAATCATCATTGATATTGTCTCTATTAATTTGACTAAGTGAGATACTTTGCAGATCAATTTGAGGTATGACTTGATCAATAATGATTGAAGGAATCCATTGAGAATTTCCAACGACACTTCCATCAACCGTTAGAAAATTTTCAAGCTGAAAAGCTATTTGTTCAATAGAAATTCCGGAATTTTCTATCAAATAATTGATCTCCAATGTTGAATCATTGCTCCAATTTTGACCTTGATAAATTAAAGCCTGATTCACTTCACTAGGAAATACATTCACATCACCAGTTAATGTATCTATAGGCGCGTTGAACGTGAAAAGTAATGACAATGATCCTCCAGTATCCTCAATATTAATAACATCAGTTGATGCCTCAACATTTATAACAGCTGGTTTTGTTTTACTGTATAAAAGTTCTGTTCTATCAATCACATAATTGGCAACTTCTGATCCTATGTTCCTACCTGGAATATCGTCACAGGAAGGATGTATACCTCCCCAAATTCTGCTCAACGAGCATTGATCCGCTGCATCTCTGTATTTGGCCCATTGTAAAGTGATAGTCTCTGTTGGTCCCTCTTCAAATTGTAAAAATTGATTTTGGTTAGCAACAAACTCTCCGATACCACCTGGAAAATACTCTGAACCTGTAATATGAGTTAAAATATCAGCAGCAGCTCTTGAATATGTAGAGTGGCCGGAAACGTATCCTGCAAAGGGAGGAGTAACAAAACTAGGACGTTGATAAGGCCACCAATTCTCCCCCAACATCCATCCAACACCGGCTGCGTCAGTCTCTGGGTTAGAAATCATTGTTGGCCCTAACCACGTAAATAATTTAATTTTCCCAACATTTTCATTAAACAATCCTGCAAGCGGATCTCCTACTTGAACAACCTCAATAAATCCATCAATCAATTCAATTCCCAGAGGATTGTAATTCGTAAGAGTCGAATCTGTGGATTGTCCCATTTCGCACATGAATCTAATCGCAGAAATAGGTCTAACGTAATCATAATAACCTTTTATACTCCAAGCTGCAATTGCTGCATCATGCATTGCACAACCCATATCGAAGTGAGCTTTAATTTCAAATTCAAGAGTGTCAAGCATTTCACTTCCATTCCAAAATAATTCAAACTCCGGTTTTGAAGAAGCATAATGGTAAATTTCAAACCAATGACCTGGGGGTGTTTCTGAATCAACTCCATCTGCCCAAAACTCTGCTAACACTCTTGCATAATCAGATCTCTTAACTACATTCGGAGTATATGGCTCTCCTGTGTATGGATTAACAGAATAACCTGTTCCGTTGTCTCCTCCTTCGAAAAAATTATAAAACGATGAATATTCTGAAGCATTGGATGGGTACTGACTAATGTTTCCAATTGAGCTCGGTGAAATGTCAATCAAGTATCCATCAGAAGGATCCAAATGGGATTGCCAAACTGACACCATTGAATGTGTCCATTTGTAAAAAGTTCCAAAATTACCCGCAGTATCTATCTCAAATAAACTTGGCGGTGACCCAGGGTCTAAATACACTTTGTAAGGTATTCCATTTACATTAGTGATATTCAAAACACTATCAGGTAATGCAAATGGAAAAACATTACCCCATTCGGCCGATACAAATTCAGGTATTCCTGAAACAATATTTCCACTTTGATCAATCGAGATGGGTAAACTTATTTGTTGCCAATGATCAGGATCTAGAATATTATTTGTTCCAGGATTATTTGGAAATATTGGCGGATTAACAGGTGAATAATTTAAATTAATGTAATTCAAAGATTGTAATGAGCCATCATTTAAACCATATTCTTCGATTTTTTCTGCTATGTAATTACCAAGCTCGGCAGGCCCTAATGAATAATCTGTAGAAGTATTTGAGATAGAGAAACCAAGAGAGTTCATCATTGAATCCAAAAGTTGATAGGTATCTGCGAAGTCTGGAGAATTTTGATACCTGTTCGTAATAAAACGGTATGAAGCATAGGAAATCGCCTTCTCAATATTTTTTTGATTTTCTTGAGACTGAGTAACTCCGTCAAACGGGCAGAAATATCCATTCGTTGTTTTGTTCAAAAAATATGTCTCGTGACCAGGACTGAATGCTGCCCAAGAATCATACATAAGAATTGAATGATGAAATAAATTTCTAGCGTGAACCGGAGGCCTTGCAAAGTCATTTCTAATTGCTTCAAGTAATATGTTGTTCCAATCCCTTACAATTGAACTTACTTGTGCATTCGTGAAAGAATACGAAATCAGGAAAATAATTAGGTTAAAAAAACTTTTTAGTCGCATCCCCATAAAATAACTTAAATTATGAGAATTAAGTTGCTTACATTTTTTTCTTTAACAAGTCAATGAATATTATTAAGGATTGAATTATCAAATAATTATTGAATTGCAAATTTTATATCCTAAGAATATGGTATTTTTAATACATGATATTTGACCCGAACGGAGTAGGAATCGCAAACGGAAACATTTTCGGTTTTCCATATTCAGAAGAAGAAGCGGATATTGTAATCATACCGGTGCCATGGGATGCAACAGCTTCATATGGTAAGGGAGCCAGTGACGGACCGAAGGTCATTCTTGACGCTTCAACGCAGCTCGACTTTTATCATCCGCAGCTTGAGAATGCATTCATGACAAAGGTATTCATGAGCCCTATATCAGAAGAGTGGAAAGTGATCAATGATGACCTCTGTAAAAAAGGTAAATCGTATATCTCTTTTCTTGAAGGAGGGGGGGATTTGTCTGAACACCAAGAGCACAAGAACACAGTTGATAACATCAATGCTACCTCAAACGAGCTAAAAAACAATCTAAAAGAAAAGGTTCGTGCTGTCAGAGAAAAAGGGAAGATGGCATGTGTTCTTGGAGGAGAACACAGTACTCCACTTGGTTTGATAGAATCCCTTGACGAAGAAGGTCAACAGTTTGGCATCCTTCAAATTGACGCTCACGCAGATCTACGTGTTGCCTATGAAGGATTCGAACAGTCACACGCGAGTATTATGTACAACGCCCTTAAGAATTGTAAGAACCTGATCAAACTTGTTCAAGTTGGTATTCGTGACATAGCGCAATCTGAAGTTGATATGATCAAAGGTAGCAACGGACGTATTTCTACTTTTTTCGATTGGGATATTAAAAATGCTCAATTCGCAGGTAGAAATTGGGCAGATCAAGTGGAAGATATTTTAGCTGAATTGCCTCATAATGTATACATCTCATTTGATATAGACGGCCTCCGTCCGGAGCTTTGTCCTAATACAGGAACTCCTGTTGTCGGCGGATTTGCACTTGAGGAGATCAACTACCTTCTTTTCAAGTTAGCAGTTTCAGGACGAAAGATCATAGGATTCGACCTGAATGAAGTTTCTCCAGGAGAAGAAGGCGACTGGGATGCGAATGTAGGCGCAAGAGCTCTTTGGAACCTGGTGTGTGCCACAGAGAGAAATAGAAGGTTAAACAGCTAATGAAATCCCTAACCACTTGGACTGACTGGATCCTCAAAGGATTATTTATCATTTGTCTTTCGACATTTATATACACCCTTTATCAGGTGTCGACCGGTGATCTAATACCTTACATTTATTTAGCAGGAGCCAGTCTGGTGATTACTTTTCACCTGGCTTCACTGCTCATCGCAACAAAGTCAAATCTGTTGATTTTCAAGTTGCTGATCACCTCTGGAATCATTAACCTAATTCTATTCATCTTTTGCTATTTCAACCCAGAAGCGTTAAAATTATTCTATCCGGTGATCTTTCTTCTAGTGATCTGGAGTGTTTCACTTGGCCTTCAGGGATTTCATGAACGAAAAGAACATCGATTCAACTACTGGTTGGGCAAAATGAACTGGTTTACTCCCATTGTCCTTTCTCCTATTTTACTTTTAACTCTGGAAGGTTCAATTTTCTGGTCAATCGCTTATCTTTTGATCATTTTTCAGATCATTTTCAATCTTGCCCTTTTTACAATGAAATCTTTTGCGAAGAGTTAGTCCAAATAAGTTCCAAAACCGGCAATTCTTTTCATCCAGTAATCTGAACTTTCAATATCCGTTATCACAATTCCTTTAGAGGAGCTTGCATGTATCATTACCAGACTTTCTCCTTTATCAGAAATGATCATTCCTACGTGAGAAATTCCTGATCCATTATCAAAGAAAATAAGATCTCCCTTTTCGACAGTTTTTTCTTTTAATTTTCTTGATCCATCGCACTGATCTACAGCTCTTCTTGGTAATTCTTTTCCTGCCTTTCGATAGACAAAGCTCGTAAAACCACTGCAATCAAATCCCTTTGGATCGTCTCCTGCCCAAACATAAGGAACCCCCAGATATTGCTTTGCATATGCAACAAGTTCTTCCCGCTCCGGGGTTGACGCTGGCGATTGAGATGGCTTCTGCTGATTGTTGTTCATGCCATCTGTATCAATCTCCTTGATATCATCAAACATGGACAACATGATTTTATTTAACTCTTCGAATTTCTCTTTCTCCCCTGTCCTTTTTAGATCCTCAGCATACGCAACAAGATCCTTTTTTAATGCGGAAACTTCGTACATGTGAGCAGTGAGTACCTTATAGCCATCAGCAGATTTTCTAACTTGAGCAAACAACTCCCCCGCCTCTTTCATTGCTCCAGGTTTTCTCAGTAACCAATGTTTGTTCTGAGCCAACTGAAATAAACTCAATGATTTGTAAAAAGTCGGTATTTGCGAAAAATCATAATCTGGCTGATCAAGCAAACGGTTCGCTTTCCTGTACACCAACTTGTAATGTTGTTGGGCATAGAGCATCTCAAGTCGATCAAACTCGGGTACCTGAGCAAAACTCTGTGCGCTGATCAACACTAGAATGACCACCAATAAATTTCTGAAGCTTTTCTTCATCACTACGAAATAACTAAAAAATATAGTGCGGGATTTAAGCATTCTTCTCTACTAGTTAACATAGATATGTTCATTGGAATGATTGAATGGAATTAACAAATTTTATATGGAGAACTGTTACTTTCTGCTTCTAAATATCGTTATTTAACTAACTTTAATACAAAGCGAAAACTATGTCCATTTTCAAGCATTTCAAAACTTTCGGAATCATTGGTGTGATCTTCACGTCTTTTCAACTTCATGCACAGATCGATGAGAAGAAAATCGGAACCACTCAAAAATTTGATGAAATCCTTACCTACGTCAATAAAATGTATGTCGACGATGTGGATGACAAGGCATTAACAGACGCTGCAATTATAGCAATGCTTGAAAAACTGGATCCGCACTCTACGTATATTTCAAAAGATGAAGTGGATGAAGCGAATCAGTCGATCAATGGAAGCTTTGTTGGAATCGGTATCCGTTTTCAGATCCATAAAGACACCTTAATGGTGGTTGCTACCATTCCTGGCGGACCGAGTGAAAAACTTGGTATTCTTCCAGGTGATAAAATCACAAAAATTGAAAATGAAAATGTTGCTGGAATTGGTCTTAAGAACAGTCAGGTTAGAGAAAAACTGATGGGTGAGCTTGGTACAAAGGTTAAGATCGAGATCACCCGAAAGAATGGAAAGAAACCTCTGGATTTCGTGATCATTCGAGACAATATTCCGATCAACTCTGTCGACGCTTACTACATGGTTGATGACAAGATCGGCTATATCAAATTGAATAGCTTCTCAAGATCTACTGTAGAAGAAGTCCAGGATGCAATGAGGGACCTAAAAAGTAAGGGCATGGAAAACCTCATCTTCGATCTTCAAGGTAATGGCGGTGGGCTCTTATATGCTGCACATCAGTTGGCGGATGAGTTCCTTTCCGGAGATAAACTAATCGTGTATTCGGAAGGAAGAGCTCAACCAAGAAGCGATCTTAAAGCAGGAAGAAAAGGTGCTTGGGAAAATGGACAATTGATCATATTAACGGATGAGTATTCCGCATCGGCAAGTGAGATCCTTTCAGGAGCAATCCAGGATTGGGACAGAGGACTTGTTGTAGGAAGAAGATCCTATGGTAAAGGGTTAGTTCAGCGTCCAATAGACCTTACAGACGGATCTCAGATACGATTGACCATAGCGAGATACTATACCCCTAGTGGGCGTTTCATTCAGAAGCCATACGATGACCCAGAGGCCTATGACAAAGACTTGACTCAGAGATATCTGAATGGCTAATTCACAAATGCTGATTCCATCAAATTACCTGATTCATTGAAACATGAAACGCTAATCAATAAAAGAACAGTTTACGGTGGAGGGGGAATCATGCCGGATGTATTTGTACCTCTTGACACTAATGGAATTACTGATTATTACAGAAACCTGGTTCAAAAAGGTTATCTCAATGGATTCGTTTTGGAATATGTAGACCAAAACCGTGATGAAATTCTTAAATCGCATCAGGATTTCAGTTCATTTAGGAATCATTTCAAAATCAACAAAGCAATAATGGATGAGTTCTTTGAATATGTAAAAAAAGAAGATCCTGAGCTGGAATACAATGATGAACAATACAAGACGAGTGAAGCGCTTTTTACACTTAGAATGAAAGCAGTCATAGCTCAGGATATTTGGGGATATAATGAATTCTATCAGATTTATAATGACACAAATGAGATCGTAATGAAAGCTGTTGAAATCATTCAGAAAGGAGAATACGATAATAAATTGAAATAATTATTTTTGCTTTAAACTAGAAATTTATGGTAAAGGTTAGTCTGTTTGTTTTTACAATTTTATTTTTTGCGTCATGTGGTGCCGATAGTTCTAATAAGATCGAGAGTAAGAAAGGTGAGGTCTTTTCTTCTGCTGCCGCAGGAGGTGAGTCCGAAGAAGAATTAAAAGCTGCATTATCTGAAGTCGAAAAAGAAGAAAAAGAAAGAGCAAAAGCAGCAGAAGGATCTAGTACTTCAATGTCATTCGACAAAATGCTTCATGACTTTGGGAAGATAAAGGTTGACACAGAAAATGAAGCAACTTTTGTAATAACCAATACAGGCAAAAATCCATTGATCATTGATAAAGTTGATGTAAGTTGTGGGTGCACTACTGCTCAAAAACCCGAAAAACCTATTCTTCCTGGAAAGTCCGATAAAATTGCTGTTGTGTTCCATCCAAAACCGGGACAGTTGAACGAACAGAAAAAAACGATCACAGTAACGGCTAATACAGATCCAAAGATCGTTGTTCTGGATATTAAGGCTTTCGTTACTGAGTAATTCGAGAGTAGACCTTCAACAAACTTATTTTAAATTTTTCTAAGGAATAATCAGATGCGATTCCTGCGCAGGATGCAACACATTTGTTGTATTGATCATGTTCGTTGTTGATCAAAGAAGCAATAGCATGTTTATCATTGATTAATACTCCCACTCCCCTTTTAATTTTTTCAAGCGTTGGAGGCCTGTCATTTCCAATAAATGGAATCCCAAGAGCAATGTAGTCGATATCCTTATTCGCCTCCTGAAGAAGATAACTCTCATTTTCAGGATGAATAACACTCAAACCGATCAAATTATACTGTTTTGAAAGTTTAGTCAATGATTCTTTCAATTTTATAGCATCAAAATTTCCCATTGGATGCACCAATGAATTTTTCTGAAGATCTACTGACGTTTTATCGAACGCTTTACCAAAAAAGAAAAGCGGCAACTCAAATTGTTCAATGAGAATTTTATAATCCAAAGCTCCTTTCCCACTCGTTAACTTCCCCAGATATAAAAATGCCTTAGGAAGTTCCGGATTGTATTGAATACCTAATGAAGGCTCCAGTGGTGAGGCATAAGGAATGTATCCTGCCTTGCCTAGCATAAAGTTCTTTAGTAAATTAGGCGAGTTGACGATGATCTCATTGCAGAAAGCTGAAGACTTCATTTCATATTTCTTCATTCGTTTTGTAACGAGCCCCTTAAAGATCTTCAAAGGCTTTAATAGAGAACTTACTCCGTGAAAATGAAGAAATACGTTATCGTCAAGTGTTTCGTAAATTGTTAGCTTTCCCAGAGTTTTGGCATATTTTGCAAGTGGCAAAAGCTGCAGATCATAAACGTGTACGATATCCACTCCAGCAACATTTTTCTTGAAAGTATGAATTGCGCCGAATTTGAAATATTTGAGCGAAAACCAATTGATCAATTCCCAAAAAAAAGGATCCCTTTTTTCAGTTGTTCTGAAGATCGTTACGTCGTATCCTGCATCTAAAAGATATTCATACTGCTTCTGGATCCTCGGATGGATCTTATCAACAGAATTTGCAGTAAATATCCCTACTTTCTTCATCCCTTCTGGACAATGAACATGAAGTTTGAATTCAAATATCTTCTGAAGAAAACAAACACCGATGCCTTGAGAAAAATGATCTTTTGAAGTAAATTGGCTCCTCCGCGATATTCTTGAAGCCAATAGAATTCTTTTGGTTCAAGTCCAATTCTCGAAAATAATTCAAGCATAACGTATGGGTCAAAGCTTAATGTATGTTCTTCATTCGTACCTGGAATCCCATACACCATCGTCTGAAGGAAATATCGCGCACCAAAGCTGTTTGGTGTACAGATCACCATTTGACCATCCTCTTTTAAAAACTGTCCGTAAAAAGAAAGAAACTCTCCCGGATCATTCACATGTTCGATAACATCACCCATTACGATCAGATCATATTTTTCTGACTTGTCAAGTTCTTCCGGAGTGTAGATCTCAAAGCCATTACTTCGAAGCTCATCAAATCTTGAAACGTTAATATCTGCGCCTACCAGCGATGCAGAAACCTTTTTGATCCTACCATGTAACCAGTTATCTCCATCCAAAGAATGATCCTGCCCAATGCAACCCACATCCAAAACATTCTTCCCCTCACACATTTTCACTATGCTGGAGAATTTCTCTATTCTTTTGGCCTTTTTAAAAATTGACAACCAGTATTTCTTATCCATGTACAATTTTAATAAAAAAGTTCCGCCTTCTTGTAAGAACCAATTTCCTTAATTCGGCAATTAAATCCAATAATCCACCCGAAAAATAGTTCAAAAACCCGCGATGAGGAAAGATTACTTCCACCTTAACGGTATGTTCCGTTTCCAATCTGTTTTGAATTTCGATGAGATCATTGTGACTATGCATATACCATGAATCCCCCGATCCGGAAAGATCAGTAAAAGAACCAACGATCATCACCCCTCCTCGTTCTGAAAGATTCTGGCGTATGATATGTCCAACGTTTGAAACAAATTCTTGGTTATCAGGTGTATTGAATAAAGAAAAACCAAACGCAGTGATCAATTCATATTTGCCAGGCACAGCCATTGCATCACCTGATACCCATTCGATCCTCTCTTCAGAAAATTTATTTCGACAGTTAGCAATTGCTTTTTCAGAGAGATCTACGGCTTTGACGGCGTTAAATCCATTATTGAATCCAACTGTCTTTGCCCCTAAACCACATCCAAGATCGAGATAATGCCTATCGGCGCAAGATGAAGAATCCCAATTCAATAAAACCTTGAAGTACTTTCGATATTGAGCAATTTCTCTTACAGAATGGTCCTGTGAAACAATTGTATAACGCTTCTCATAAATATCCTTGAGTTCTTCTTTAGTCAACATGAAGGTTAGAATAAATGAGTTGAGAAGGGTTGGTACATTCTATTTTGTGCTTATGCAGGTAACTAAGAATCTCAGAATATAACTTCCCGAAGCCTCGATATTTGTAATCTGTAAAATGGCTGTTATGCCATAAAATAGAGACAACCGATCTTTCCGGTAATGCTTCTATCATTTTTAGAATCCTCGCTTTAGCTTCTTTCGCATCCAGTTTCAAATACTTACTGAAAGTACCATCCATAAGACATAACGGAACTTCAACAAATGTTGAAGGTCTTCGTTCTTTGATATGGTAGGGCACGAATGGAAGAGAATACCCATTTCTATATCCTGGCACTTCCGCATATCCCAGACTGGCATCCATTTTAAGACCAGACCCCTCCATTTCCTCGATCAATTGCTCAAATGAGAATTTAAGATAATGGTAGCGATTTGCCCCGACCTTGAAATCCAATTTTTTCAATTCGTCTGCCAAATTAAAAGGGGCTATACTTTTATGGATCCCATGAGAAAAGCCATGTTCCTCCAGCTCGTTGATCACTTTTCTCAGTTTTAGATCATTCAAGGAGTAGTCAGCATTCATTCCAACTCCTTTCTCCGGCCCCTTAACCGGTATCCAAAAGAAGGTTGATGAAAAGCCGTGCTTTAACTCTTCCTTGGCGATCTCCTCAAAATTAAACCATCCAGGATGACCGAATAGATGATTCACACTTTCACGCAAAGCACCATAAACCCTACCCTGAAGAATCGCTGATTTGCCATCCTGCAGCCAGGCGCCATAGACGACATCTATGTCGTGAGAAAGAAAAACACTTTTATTTCCAGGTACTGAA
>CALCCB010000164.1 GCA_937899625.1 uncultured Bacteroidota bacterium | reverse complement strand
CCATTTTCCTGGTCTTACAAAAATGGAATTTGAAAACTTGCAGTCAGGAAATATTTATAAGATTTCACCTGATGGAACTATAGGTCATTAATCTAGAACGATTCCCCAAAACTCACGTAAAATCCGCTTTGTCCGTCATTCCCAATGGCATAATCAAACCGAAGATTCGTGTTTTCATTTTTATCCACTTTAATTCGGAGACCTACGCCTGCATTAGGCCTAATATAGGTTCCGAATGTTTCGGTATTGTGATACATGGTTGAGATGCCGGCGAATCCTGAAAGACCGAACCATTTGTATAATGTGTACCGGTATTCCATCTGTACAGTTGATAATGAAAGATCTCTAAAGCGACCAAAATAATAACCCCTCACCAATTTATCCCCTCCTAACAATGCAATGTCAAAGAAAGGAGCGTTCGAGGTGTTCAGAACTGTATATGCTCTCCCAGAAAAAGTATGATTCTTCTTTTTACCTAATGTGTGATATTTCCTGAGATCCACGGAGAATTGCGCATATACACCATTCGCAGTTGAAAGTTCTGCGTTGTAAAATCTCATATAATATCCATTGGTAGGGGTAAGAATGCTGTTTCTTTTGTCGATGAGATATTGCACCTGAAGACCCAAAGTACGCGTATCATTTAATTCTTGAAATGGGATTGTCATATCCGTTAACGAGGCAACATCCCAGTAGTCAACATATTTCAGTCCTCCGCCTATGAAATGCCCTTTTGAAACTTGTCGAAGTAGATTCAGATCAATTTTTGCTCTGTTGCTCTGATAATTGAGTTCATTGGTGTTTATTGTATTTGGTCCGATGCCGTAATACAAATCCGGAAACTTTGAGAAATGAAGAATACCGTTCGTAAACCATTTTTCTTCCTTGAAAAAGTAATTCCATTCCGCTTCAGCAATGAATTGTTTGCGCATTGTGTAGTTCAATTCAACTTTTGCATTGGACGTTCTGGTTAAAGTATCCTGATAAAAATTCATTTGAAACAATGCGACAGCACCAAAATAGAATTTAGTTTCAGGACTATAACCTAATGCCGGAACCGGTAAGATTTTAATTTTTTTCGTCTTTCTTTCAGTTATGCTGTCTTGCGAATAACATAACGACATGAAAACGAAAAATGAAAGAACAAATATGCCTGTAGTTCGGATCATTTCTTAAGTATTCCATTTTCATATGGTCCTAAATAACCTGGCCAGGAAACGTTCAGATCTTTATATGGCAAAGAAATAGACTCAATGATGCTGTATTGATCGAAACCTTCCATTGGTAAAGATGAGGTTCCTATGATCAATTCCATTTTACCATCATTGTCGCTATCGACAAGGGAAGGTGAGGAAGCCATAGATACTCCAGGTCTAACGATACCGATGAAATAGTTGGAATTATCGTTAATGTCGACCACTCTGACTTGATTTACCGTGGTGAATTTCTCTTGGTCAATTAGTGTGTTGTGAACATAGATCAATTCATCAATTCCATCATGATCAATGTCAGCTGAAACTCCTGGAGAATACTGATTAAATCCAGTTTCTTCTGAGTAGATCGTCGACCCGTCCTTGCCGTCTAGTACAATCAATTTAAAGGAAGAATACATCGGGAATGAACCGAAAGCCAAAATAGTAAAGACATCAGGTATTTTATCTTCGTTGAAATAGCCAAAAGAAGGAGTGACGTAGCATTCATATCCTTCGTGTTCTTTTTGCCAGATGTTTCTGTTATTGGCGATATCCACGGCTGTGATTTTCCCACTCATGTGAGCTACGACAAGGTCGTCATGTTTGTCACCATTAAGATCGGCCAAAATTGAATTCAAAATGATCCCTTTAATTTCATCTTTAAGCAACAACTTGGAAATTTTCATTTTTCTTTTGGACAGGTCTGTGAAATCAACCGACCAAAGACTACCGTCTACTGTTTCTCCTCCAGATGCATAAATGATCTTGGTGTTTCCTTCGGAATCGATAATCGTATGTGGGGCATAATATGATTCTCGGTCCTCATGAAAGCTTACATCATTTAAAATATCTCCATTTTTCCCTGAAAGGATCATGATCCGGGCAGCAGGTCTCTTTTTTTGATTAGGAAGCGCCAGGTAATCTCCTCCGTTTGTAACCAGAAGATCTTTATATCCATCTTTGTTCTGGTCTTCTACCCATTGTGTGCAGAAGAAGTTTAGCCATCCCGCTTTTCTCGGATCTGCGTTTTTTTCTTTCCAGAATTCCCACAGAATTTCTCCAGTCGCTCCGTCAATTGACATGAAACAAGCTTCTCTTCCCCCAATGAAAACATCCATAATACCATCGCCAGTGATATCCTGGAAGAGTGCACTGGTGTACAGTTGCGATCTTGATGGTGCTTCCCATAATAATTGACCATTTTTCCCATCAACAGCAATGACTGCATGTTGAGTGTATTGATGCTCTAATCCTCCACCGATGATTACATCCATTACCCCGTCTCTGTTTAGGTCTGTAAATCTTGGAGAAGAAAAAATACTTGCTGAATCAACCTTTAAGCTCCAATTTGTTGACTGCCCAAAACAAGCTAATGCTAATGAAAAATAAAGGAAAACAATAGTATACCTCATGATTAAACTTTCATCAAAGGTACCTTAAATCTTAATAATTGATCAGACGATTAGATCAATTACTCATGATCAGTGAAGATCAAAAGACCTGGTCAAATCTCTGCTTACACCTGCTGAATGACAGCTAATACAGCTGTTTCCTTTATCGGAGACACTATAGGCAACATCCCCATTTGGTTTGTATTCTCCCCAAACCCAGTTTTCTCCTTGAAATTTCGATTCACTGTCCTTCTTCATAACAACATAAAAAGTCAGCTCACCTCCTGAATAGACTTCTTTGACGATGACAGATCCGTTAGAGAATTCTGCTCCAACCGGAAGTTTACCATCAGCTCCTAATGAAGATACCGCAGTACTATTGAATTTTAGCTTGAAACTTCCATGTGGACTACCACCGGCTCCAGAATAAAGCGTGTCTTTATTTTTATAAAACTGAAGGTCAGTAGCTTTTGCTGCTTCGTACAGTTCTTCATTCAATTTTTTCTTCTGACAGGAAACAATTGTCAGTAGTGATATGCTCAGAATAAGTGCTTTGTTAAAAATGTTCATAGTTTGTGAATTGATCTGTTCTAACGGCTTTCGATTAAAAATAGTATAAATTGACCTATTCCAACATTTCATTGTTAAGACCTTCTTCTATAATCAAGAAAAAATGAGAGAACGAATAATTAATTTCACGTCATGAATAAGGATCAGGCGCTGGGTAGGATCAATTTTCTTTCTGAAGAGATCGAAAAGCACAACCATTTGTATTACGTCGTAAATCAACCAGAGATTTCTGATTACGATTTTGATATGCTCCTTAAGGAACTTGAAGCACTTGAAGCACAATTCCCGGAATTTGCATCCGAACACAGCCCGACAAAAAGGGTTGGGGGTGATATCACTCGAAAATTTGAAGCTGTCGTTCACCGTTTTCCAATGTTATCCCTATCAAATACGTATTCTGAAGAAGAAATTCAGGATTGGGAGAACAGGATCAAAAAGTCGATTGATGAAAAAGTCGAATACGTTTGTGAGCTCAAATATGATGGTGTAGCAATTGGGATTCGATACCAGAATGGCTTACTGACAAGAGCTGTCACTCGAGGCGACGGAACACAGGGTGAAGACGTAACGAATAATGTAAAGACCATTCGGTCTGTACCCTTGAAATTGAAAGGAGACTTTCCTGAAGATTTTGAGATCAGGGGAGAGATCTTTATGCCATTGACGAGGTTTTTGAAGCTGAATGCTGAACGGGAGGAGAATGGAGAACAGTTATTCGCTAATCCAAGGAATACAGCTGCCGGGACACTGAAAATGCAAGATTCAAAAATTGTTGCAGAGCGCGGCCTTGATTCTTATTTGTATGGTTTTTACGCTGAGACAAATCCATTCAAGGGGCATTTTGAAGCAGTTGAAACAGCTTTAGATTGGGGGTTCAAAGCGCCGACACCTAAAAATAGACTGATTGAAAAGACAGATTCCATTGCGGGGATCATGGACTTTATTCATTATTGGGATGAGCACAGAGAAGATTTACCTTTCGAAATAGATGGGGTTGTTATCAAAGTGAATGACTATGGAATTCAAAAGAAACTTGGATTTACGGCGAAATCACCCAGATGGGCAATTGCATTCAAATTTAAGACAGAGAGGGTAGAGACTCAGCTTGAGAGTGTTACTTATCAAGTTGGGAGAACCGGAGCAATTACGCCTGTTGCAAATTTGAAACCTGTTCAGCTCGGTGGTACCACAGTTAAAAGAGCATCATTACATAATGCTGATCAGATCGAAAAACTGGATCTTCATGAGGGCGACTATGTGTTTGTCGAGAAGGGTGGAGAGATCATTCCTAAAATTGTGGGAGTAAACCTTGAGAAAAGACCATCAATTGCAGTTAAGCTTATTTATATTTCGGCGTGTCCGGAATGCGGATCTGAACTGATACGAAGAGAGGGAGAGGCACAACATTTTTGTCCGAATGAGAAAGGTTGTAGCCCTCAGATCAAAGGAAGGATCGAGCATTTCATTTCGAGAAAGGCAATGAATATCGAAGGATTAGGAGCTGAAACGGTCGATATGCTCGTTGAAAAAAATATGATCTCAAATTATGCGGATCTGTATGAATTGACCTATGATCAAGTTTTACAAATGGATCGTATGGCAGAAAAATCTGCTGAAAATTTGATCAGCGGTATAAATGCGTCTCGAGAAGTTCCATTTGAAAGAGTACTATTCGCTCTGGGGATCAGGTATGTAGGTGAGACAGTAGCGAAAAAACTGGCGAAATATTTCAAGAATATGGATGCACTGATGAGTGCGAATTACGATGATCTAGTCTCTGTCGATGAGATTGGAGAGCGAATTGCAATTTCGATCCAGCAATTTTTTCTTGATGATCACAATAAGAGTCTGGTTGAACGTTTGAGATCCTACGGTCTTCAATTTGAGTTAAAAGAAAAAGAAGGAGCCAGCAATGTTTTGGAAGGGAAAACGTTTGTAGTTAGTGGTGTTTTTAATGCTTTTTCCAGAGATGAGATCAAAGAGGTTATTGAAATGAATGGGGGAAAGAATGTATCCTCAGTTTCATCCAAGACCGATTATCTTCTTGCAGGAGATGGGATGGGACCGTCCAAGTTGAAGAAAGCGACCGATCTGGGAGTAAAGATCCTTTCAGAAGATGAATTTATTAAAATGATAGGGTGATGACAGAGATGACGTCGTTATGGAAAAAGGTTGAAAATCTCGTGGTAGTTTTTCAATATCGAAATGAAGAACACTATCGGGCATTCAGGAAAGAACTTGACGTGATGTTGAATGACAGTAAGGTTAAAATGCTAGATATTATCGTTACGATACCAGGAGAGATCAAAAAAGAAGACCTTCCGCCACATCGCTTGATCCATTTTATTTCTCCAAAGGATTTTAACTGGTTAGATAAAATGAAAGGCGATCTTCTGGATAGTGTCTTTTCCAAAAAATATGATCTGGTGATCAATTTTGGACATGACATTCCTGGTCTGGACAAACAACTAAAAAAATTAAAAGTTAAATTTCATGTTGGTGTGAATACATCTGTGAAAGATGTAGACATACATGTCAAATGTAAAGGGACCGATATGCATGAAATGGTTAGCTTTGCAAAACAAACGTTAGAAAAATTATCAGCCTAATGAGAAATCCATTCAAAGGTGCGGGGGTTGCTCTTGTAACTCCTTTTAATTCAGATTATTCGATCGACTTTAAAGGTCTAGAGAAGTTAGTTCAGCTTCAGATTGATGGAGGAACAGATTTCCTGGTTGTTCAGGGGACAACAGGTGAATCGCCAACTTTGAGTCAGGACGAAAAGATGAAGGTTTTAGATACCGTACTTGCAGTTAATAATGGAAGATTACCTGTGGTTTATGGAGCGGGCGGAAATAATACAATGACTGTTGCCGAATCGTTTAAAAAG
>CALCCB010000163.1 GCA_937899625.1 uncultured Bacteroidota bacterium | reverse complement strand
AATGAAAATTCCAGTATTGACGATATGTACGAGTTTATCTACTGGAAGGCCGGAGCTACAGAAATTGCAACAGGAAAAAAGACATTGACATTGATCCAGTTTGAAGAAAGATACCAGGATGAATTTATTGAGCTTGGTAGGCAATGTATTAGCAATAATTTATGGCAAGTATATCTTCGATTACCTAAAGAATCTCAGGAATCAGATAAAGTTAAATCGGTTCTTAGACACAACGATATCAACGTAAACATCAACTGGCCATTAGCGCATTATAAGTCTGCGGTTCATTATTTGAACAAGGATTCTGCTGATATCGCAGCCACAGGGGGAACCAACTGGCAAAAATATTTACCACCGCGTTTCCAGAAAAGAATCTTTTATCCAGCTCTATGGACTGATCAAGAAAAAGAGAATTGGGGAAAATCTTGGGTTGAAGATGCCCTATCTTGATGTTTTGACCTCAGCCAAAAATGCTGTCATAGAGTCAAATTGATAATCTGCAAGGATCAATTTTGGCTCCGGGTGATGTGTTTTTTCCGGAATACAAACCACCTTCATCCTGGCTGCTTTGGCAGAAACTATCCCATTCAAGGAGTCTTCGATCACCAGACATTTTAACGGCGAGACGTTCAATTTTTCAGCTAGGGTCAAATATACTGCCGGATGTGGTTTGCCAAATTCTTCGTGTTCCGCAGAATGATAAAATTCAAAGTGCTCTGCGATCTTCAATTCTCTCAGTACAGTCTGAATGAGCACCTCATACGACGAAGTAGCCAAACCTATTTTAATTCCGTTTTGAGATAAATATTGCAATGTCTCAACGACTCCTTCTAATGGTGCGGCATTTTCCTCGATCAAATCAACCATTTTCATGACGATCTGCTTTTCTACCTCATCAGGAGAAACACCCTTCCACCCTTCGTAGGCATGCCAGAATGCAACAACTTCATCGATTCTTAATCCAACTGTTTTCTGAAAGTCTTTCTTTGTTAAATTGGATCCAAGTGACCCAAACACCTCAGCCATAGCGATCTTCCACAAGGGTTCAGAGTCGATCAACACTCCATCCATGTCAAAAATGACAGCTTCAAAATTGCTTAAGTCTATTTTGTTCTCCATTCGATCGTGTATAAATATGGTCCACGCAGAATCCGGTTATATTCTGCAGCAACGAGGCATTTATACTTATTGATAAATACAAGTGCTTCTTTCTGGGTTAATTTTTTGAAATTGATCAGTTGTTCCTCCTCTTCGCCTGACCCTTTGTACTCATACATTCCGTCGTAGGTAAGAAAGAAAATCTTTGAATTAAAGGCGTCAGCACTTGTCACCTGATCTTTAAATCCTTTCCTTATTCGTTTTATGTTCAAGGTATCCATCACAATGGCCTTACCTCCTTTTACTCGGTCCAGTGCATATAAAATCGGTTGTCGTGTTTTCAGCCCTTTCGCCTCTTTTTTAGAAATCCTGTTTTTGGAGATCATCCACAGTGTGTCTTCCCTCCAAAAGATCGACTCACAATCGTAAGGGTGACTTTTGACTTTTTCTTTTTGATATGGTTGCCCTTCAAACGAAATCCCCATTCTAAAGGGAACCAATGTATCCTTTTTAAATCCTTCTTTGAGATCTAATTTATAGATGGCTCGATCTTTTCGATTTCCAAGATTATTCCCAAAATCTCCAATATAAAGGGTGTCATTCTTCCCTATTGTGAGGTCTTCCCAATCTTTATTTCTGGCATTTTTCAAATAAACCTCATGTACAATTTTACCTTCGAAAGTCAAAAAATAAACCACAGGGAGGTTACCACCATCATTCACCGCAACGACAAGCGTATCTTGCCAAATATCAATTCCTGAAATTTCAGAAAGCCTCCTGTCCAGTTTTATTCTCTGTGTAATTCTTTGAGCGTATGACGACAGGAAAAAAAAGAGAAGTGTTATTGTCAGTAGCTCTCTGATCATGTTCTCATTTGAGTTGAACTCTAATCACTTCGATCCTTCGGTCACTTACCTCTTCAATCGTAAGCGTGGCCAGATCGAGCTCGAGCGTTGTGCCCGCTTCAGGAATTGTTTCCAGTTCATGGATCACCAATCCGCCCAGGGTTTCATACTCCTCTGATTCCGGCAAATTCATTTTGTAGGTATCATTCAAGTAGTCAATGTCCGCTCTTGCTGAAAGTCTGTATTCTTTATCTGTGATCTTTTCTTCCAGCCAATCTTCTACATCGTGCTCATCTTCGATCTCTCCAAAAATTTCTTCAATGACATCTTCGATTGTAATAATACCAGCAGTCCCTCCATATTCATCCACAACAACTGCTATTGAACCACTTTGCTTTGTAAACAACTCAAGTAATTCCTTTCCAGGTATTGCTGCAGGTACAAACGCTATAGGGCGCAAGATCTGCTTAATGGAAGTCGGTCGCTTGAACATTTCATAAGAGTGCACATAACCGATGATGTTATCAATGCTATCGCGATAGATAATGATCTTGGAAAGCCCGGTTTCTACAAATGTATTGGCCAAAGTTTCGATTTCGTCATTCACCTCAAGAGAAACAACCTCCGTGCGTGGAATCATACAGTCGCGAGCTTTCAAGCTTGAAAAATCTAACGCATTCTGAAGAATAACCATTTCATTCCCCATTTCCTGCTCTTCCCTGATCCTTGAGTTAAGGTCTTGAACGTAATGTTCCAGATCCACTTTTGAAAAGACATGTTCACTTTGCTGAGCATTCGCTCCCAATAATCTCAGAAACCCACTACTCAAGAACATTACGATCATGGTTGGAATAAAAAGCAAGCCATAGATCAAAAGCATGGGTACTGAAAACAATTTTAAAAATCGATTCGGATTGATCTGTACTACAGCTTTTGGAAGAAATTCTGCCAACAGCAAAACCATTATAGTGGATAGTGCCGTTTGGATCAAGAGATCAATACTTTGCTGCCCTATACCCCAGGAGTGAATGATCGGGTCAAGTATTTTAGCGAAGCAGATACCATAAATTACCAGGGCAATATTATTCCCCAATAAAAGCATTGCAATAAAGCTTGATTCTTTTGCGTAGAAGACTCCCAGGATCTTGCCGTTGATGGTTCCTTTGGATCGATCCAATTCCACTTTCAAACGATTGGAAGCTATAAAAGCAATTTCCATCCCTGAAAAAAATGCCGAGAAAATGAGCGAAACAATGATCGCAGTGAAAAGTAAGGAAGGGTCCATTTACTTGATTAACACATCCGAAGATACGGAATTTTCATTTCAGACAACGTCAAAACCAATATCCTTGCGATAATACGCTTTATCAAATTCGATTTTTGCTGCAGAATCATATGATCTTTTCAATGCGCTTTCCAGATCCTTTCCATAAGATGTTACAGCGAGCACTCTTCCTCCGGCTGACTTAACCGTTGGTCCGTCTGCTGATGTGCCTGCATGAAACACTATGCTGTCTGTAACCGTGTTCAATCCAAAGATCTGCTTTCCTTTTTCGTAGTCCTCTGGATATCCACCACTAACCATCATGACAGTAGTTGCACATTGGTCCATGTACTGGATATCTCTTTCAGAAAGGGTGTTGGTCGCAACTCCTTCAAATAGGTCTAATAGATCTGAGCGCAGTCGTGGCATTACCACTTCCGTTTCAGGATCTCCCATACGGCAATTGTATTCGATCACATAAGGCTCACCCTTTACATTGATCAGCCCGAAGAAAATAAATCCTTTATACGGAATACCATCCGCCTTCAATCCTTTGATCGTTGGTATTATTATCTGATTCTGGATCTTATCCTTGAATGTGGCGTCAGCAAAAGGAACAGGAGATACGGCTCCCATACCACCAGTATTCAAGCCGGTGTCTTTTTCGCCAATTCTTTTATAGTCTTTTGCCTCCGGAAGGACTTTATATGAATCCCCGTCTGTAAGCACAAAAACAGACAACTCTATTCCACTTAAAAATTGTTCAATTACGACTCTTGAGCTTGCATCGCCAAATTTGGCATCTGCCAACATGCTCTTGAGTTCTTTTTGAGCATCTTCAAGGTTGTCAAGAATAAGCACGCCTTTTCCAGCTGCTAATCCGTCTGCTTTTAAAACATATGGTGGTTTCATCCCCGCAAGAAATGAATACCCGGCTTCCAGTGTATCTTTTGTAAACGTGGCATATTTCGCCGTCGGGATGTTGTGGCGCATCATGAACTGCTTAGCAAAATCCTTGCTTCCCTCTAACTGAGCACCAATTTTACCTGGTCCAATAACTGGAATTCCTTTTATCTCCGGATCTGCAAGAAAGAAGTCGTGAATTCCTTTAACCAAAGGTTCCTCTGGTCCAACCACAACCATGTTGATGTTGTTTTCAAGAACGAACGCTTTAACCTCATCAAAATTTGTGGGATTCAAACTTACATTCTTCCCATGTTGACGCGTTCCCGCATTTCCGGGTGCAATAAACAACTCTTCAAGCATTGAGCTTTGAGCCATTTTCCATGCCATCGCATGTTCTCGTCCACCAGATCCTAAAAGGAGAATTCTCATATCGTTTCTTAACAGAATTTAAGGAGAGATTCAAGAATGGCCTTCCCGTCCGTATTGCCTATGGTTCTGTCGGCAGCTCTTTCCGGATGCGGCATCATTCCAAATACATTTTTAGACGGATTTGTTATTCCCGCTATGTTCAATAACGACCCATTTGGATTATCATCATCATTCACTTCTCCTTCCTCATTGCAATATTTAAAGATCAGCTGATCATTGTCCTGGATGCTCTTTAGCATTTCTTCAGGCGCATAAAAACGTCCCTCTCCATGAGCAATAGGAATTTTATACGCTTTGTTTTCTAGTCCTTCAGTAATTGCCGAAGAGCTTGAAGAGGGCTTCAGATAAACGTTCTTACAAATGAACTTTTGAGTGTTATTGTGTAACAACGCTCCCTGAAGAAGTCCAGATTCAGTTAGAATCTGAAACCCATTACAGATCCCCATTACATATCCTCCTCGATTGGCATGAGCGACCACTTCGTTCATAATCGGAGAGAATTTCGCAATTGCACCTGATCTCAGATAATCTCCATAAGAAAATCCACCAGGAAGCACTACAAAATCAACACCTTTCAAGTCTGTGTCCTTGTGCCACAAACGCTCAACTTTTTGTCCCATAAGGTCTTGAAGTACATATACCATGTCTTCATCACAATTGGAACCCGGGAACGTAACAACGCCAAATTTCATCGAATCCAGATATTAAGCGGAAATGACCGCAATGATGCCACAAAATTAGTCATTTAAAACCGATGTTTCCCTGAAAATCAGATGAAAAATTTGAGCCCTGAATAGATCAAAGCGAAATAAAAGAGGATCGTGGCGAACATGCCATATGTCTTATGAATAAAGGCAAATGTCATAAAGATGGAAAGAGGGATCATGATAAAGCTAAAGCGCTCGATCTGACCGTACATTATATAGTCTCCCCCCCCAAGAATCAATCCCAGCAACAAAAACCACCAGAGAATGTTGATGAGCTTTTTAAGTCGAAGGGAAGACTTCTGTGTTCTTAAACGAATACTCACAATGCTCAGCAGGAAAAGCAGAGTAAAAAGAATAGCTGTTATCAGGAAGTCGGTTTGTTTATTTGTGTAATCGGTAACCTGTTCAAGTAGTTTTAATTCAAGGTCATTGCCCGACAACCACAGATATACTCCGGCGTATAAAAGAGGGATAGAGAACCCTCCTATTGCCAGAATAAACTCCCTCATCACAAAAGGTCTTATTACCCAGATCATAAAAAGCAAGAGCGGAAAAAGACCCATTAATGGCGGGTGAAAAGTTGCTGCCATCCCGGCAAGAAACATCCCGTTAAACACTTCTCTTTTTCCATCCTCGTGTTGACTTAGACTAAACAATCTATTCATCATTAGAATCAGGAAAGTATGGCTCAGTAAAAGCCCGTCAATGCTATAAAACGAGTGATAATAGCTCAAAAGCACCACATACAGAAGGGAAGAAAGATAACTGTTCCGGTCCATGAACTCATTTGAGTTATATATCCAGTTGATAGAAACCGCATTGATAAAGATCAAAACCGCTGAGAGTATACCTGCTAGAACAGGGTATATCACCAGGGCTTCTCCCCAGAAACCAAGGTTTGACGTCTCTTCCTGAACGTAATATCCGGTTTGAAAATTAAGCCATACATACCCAAAAATGATCAGGGGTAAAGCCAATAAAACCCAGGCGTTATTTCCAAAAAACAATCTTACCACAGCGCGAAGATACACATGTTCAGCTCATTGAATAAGCTAATCCTTCACATTAATTTATGATTTTGTGTGCTTGTGAATGAAATAGGGCTCTCTTAAAAATTTTTTAATTTATATTTGTTCTCCTTCCAAAAATGGAAGATTTTCAGAATCTAATACTATTTGGCTATGGCAACTGAGAAAACGAGATATTCGGACGCGGAGTTAGAGGAATTCAAAGAATTGATCCTTAGCAAACTTAAAGAGGCTCAGGAAGACTTTGATCTTCTAAAGGGCTCATTATCACATAATGACGATCACGGGACAGACGATACTGGACGTACCTTCAATATGATGGAAGATGGTTCAGAAACACTTTCCAGAGAAGAAGTGGCTCAGTTAGCCGCACGTCAGGAAAAGTTCATTCAAAGCCTTCAGGCGGCATTAGTGAGAATTGAGAATAAAACTTACGGCATCTGTCGTGTTACTGGAAAACTCATTCAAAAGGAACGCTTAAAATTGGTGCCTCACGCAACAATGAGTATTGAAGCAAAAAATGCTCAGAACAGATAATCATTTCAGAAATAATCTGATCATTGTGGGGGCAATCGTTGCCCTCATTTTGTTGATAGACCAGGCAATAAAAGTGTATATCAAAACGCACTTCATGCCCGGCGAGTCTATGCCCGTATTCGGTAACTGGTTCGTGCTTGAATACATTGAAAATCAAGGGATGGCTTTTGGGACCACCTTTGGTTCAGCAATCTGGCACAAATTGGCATTAAGCATTTTCAGGATCGTTGCAATATTTGGGATCGGATATTACTGGTTCAATCAAGCTCGAAATGGAGTTCGCAGATCTCTTTTGGTTGGAATTGGTTTGATCCTAGCCGGCGCAACCGGTAATCTTATCGACTCAATGCTTTACGATTTTGTGTTCCCATATGATCCTTGTATGCCGTTCAATCACCTGGAAGGATCAGGGGTTGTTTCTGATTGCGGTATTTTTGGAGACATTGAAACAAGACACACCGGATTTCTTCTTGGGAATGTCGTTGACATGTTCAAGTTCCAAGCCATATGGCCCGAGTGGATGCCTTTACTAGGTGGAAAAGAAGTTTTTCCAGCTATCTGGAACCTTGCAGATGCTTCGATCACAGTGGGTGTTGTCTATGTCATCCTTAGACAAAAGACATTTCTCCCGACTAACAAAAAGAGTTCCGAACCAGAAGAGCCAGTTACAGAGGAAGCTTAAAATCTGAAAGTCACCCCACCCATCACCTGGAAGATCTGAACAGGATAATTGTACCAGCGCATGTAACGTTGAGATGCCAAATTATTTAACTGTAAAAACGCTGAAATTCTCTTGTTGTATCTATACTCCAATCCCAAGTTGACATCTGCAATAAACCCTAAGGATTTTGCAAGCTGACTATTTTCCAAAGTTACGTTTGTTTCCAGTGAATCATAAACCAACGCCCTGCGTCCCTGCTCCAAATTAAGATCAAGGTCGATCATAAATTTATCAAACAGATTATAATGTCCTCTTACAATGAACTGCAGCTGAGGCAAGTTCCAGGCATACGTGTTGGTCAATAATTCATATGAATTGTATCGTCCTATTCCGTCAATTTTCAGTTTTTCATTCAACTGATAAGAAATCGCTCCTTCAATTTTCAGAACATTCATCGTGTCGTAAATGACAGCAAATTTATTTCCGGGAGAGAAGATTGTATCAGTCACGAAAAGTGCCTTGTCCTTAATTCTGGAATAACTAACATTTGCATTGAAGCTGATCCTTTTGGAAAGCGTCCCTTTAATTCCTCCATATACATCGATCACAGTGTTCTCGTTGCGAAGCTCAGGGTTTGTTCTTACGAATTCGTTTTCAAGTGTAAGAGACTTATACGTTAATTGCTTCATTCCTCCTCTTAACCCAACATACGGAATGAATATGTCATTGAACATTGAATACTTGACCTCAGCAACAGGATAGATGTGTGCTTTCGTTTTAAGATGTGCGTTGATCACCACGTCGGCACCTATAACCGCTTTGAATCGATCATTCTTCAAATAGGTAGAAATCGTTGGTTTAAAGTTAACCACCGTGTTGTTCAAGAAAATAGCCGTGTCTATTGGAGAAAGTTGTTCGTTCTGTATTCCATATTTATACCCGTTGTAACGCACATTGAATTCTGCCGCATACACCTCTCTCCCCAGTTTGTACCATCCGCTTGAGGTTACCCCAAAGAAGTTTTCCTTTCCCCTCCAATCGGTTAGAGAATCTCCAAATTGCTTTCTTGAGGAGAACCAATTGTATTCAACACCAACCGTGTAATTCACTTTGGCACTATCCTTTTTATGCGATGAGAAGGAGAACTTTCCACCTAGGTCGTTGTATCGCTGTGCAATACTATCTGCAGGAATAGAATCCGTCGGGATCCTTAGTCCGTAATAATGTAATCCCTGATTTCGGTAATTCAGGTCACCGCGCAAAGAGTACCATCTTTCATTGATTCCACCATACACTCCTATTCCCGAACGATCAAATTGCGCAGGGGCATAGTTTTTAAAGTTTCCATAATTACTCAAATGCTTGGCATGTGCGCCATAAATGAATTTCCTGGATCTCTTGGAATCATAATACAGCTCTCCCATCGGCATCAATTCAGTTCCTATTCCCACTTTTGCATAAAAGGAATAAAGCTGTGCCAGCTTCTCAGTTGACTTGATCTTTGCTGCTGCAATCGTATCAAGCTCTGCTGTCACTTGATGTTGAACAAGTAACAATGGATACTCGATCACATTGTTTGCGAGGTTCGTATCTATGATCGCTGGTTGTTCGTTGATCCTATATGCCGGTTCAACCTGGCGTATTCCTGTACCCTCAATGATCACATCCGGTCCTTGAGCTTGAAGGTTAAATGCAACCAATACGATACTTAAGATTTTAATTGTCTTTTTCATGATCAGTTTCCTCCATTCTCTTCGTTAACTTCAATCTCAACGTCCCCTTGCTGCTCAAGGCTCTTCGGTTTGTTTTTCAGCTGCATCAATTCATCATACAATTGTTGCGCTTCACTAATAATCCCGTCATTCTGATCCGGATAGTGATCCAATACTGATTTCAATGTTTGTTCAGCCTGGAACAGATCGTCCTGAATGATCAGGATCCTAGATTGTAAGATCAATGATTTCGCAATCCAGTAATTGTAGGCCGGCTTCATTTTTAACAAGGCGCGGATCTCAGCATCCGAATTAGTATAGTCCTGAAGCTTGAAGTACATCTCCGCAATCGTGAACTTGGCTTCAGCAGCCATGACAGTCGTTGTGTTCTTAGTGATCCATTCCAGCGCCTTCTTCGCATCGTTGTAACTTTCGATCGCATAGCTCGACATACCAAGTGCATAATTTGCCTCAAGACGCAGCGTGTTGTTTAACTGTGAGCTTTCCAATACCTCCTTGGCATAAATGGCCGCACTGGTCCAGTTCTCTACAAGGAAGTGACAGCGCATCAAGCCAAGTTTCGCATTAAACAGCACTGAAGGTTTTGATCCTACTTTTTCAAGCCTGTCATAATAAACGAGCGCCTTGTCATATTCACCATTGTTGTATAGATGTTGCGCCACCCTCGAGGCTGCAAACTCAGTATAGTTGTTGTTCGGCCTATCCAGCGCAGCAATATATGTTGCAATCGCTTTCTCCATGTTATCAATTGCGTAATAACAATTTGCCAGGAAGATCTGACCTTCTAAGGCATATTTTCCATTCGGGAATCTGGATAGATATTTTTCGAAATTCGGTATCGCAACTGAATATGAACTATCCACATATGCGTCGATCGCAGGAGAATAGAACAGATCTTCTTCCTCGTCATTGCTGAAGTTCGCACATGGATACTTAGATGCTAAAGCTGTTGCCTTTTCCGGCTGCTTCAAAGCCTTGTAAATGTCGATCAAGCCCCTTGCACATTGTTCGCAAACATTTCGATCTGAACCGTGAGCATCAAGGATCTTCGTGTATTCAGATTCAGACTTGCCATATTCTCCTCTTTTGAAATAGATGTCGGCAATTTCAATCTTACAATCCACTACAATCACAGCATTTGGATAATCCGTCACCACCTGATTAAAGTACTTGTATGCCTTGTCATAATCAGCCTTCGACTTATAGGTCATCGCCAGTTCATACGTCGATGTCTGCATGTATTTAGACCCTGTATAATTATTGATCAGATCGAGCAATGTTTTGATCTTAAGATCCGCTTTATCTGCGTACCCATAGGCTTTCGCCATGTAGTAGAGCGCCTGATCTTCATAACCCTTTTTCAACTTAAGAACTTCCTGATAGTTTTTGATCGCTGGATCGTTTTGCTTAAGCATATAATACCCGTCACCCAAACGCATGTAGGCATCTGCCAGTTTTTGTTTATTCTTTACGTTCGATTGAACATACACATTGAACGCATCAAGAGACATGGAGATCTCCTTCTTTTTGAGATATGCATAACCGATGTTGTAATAAGCATCCGCTTTCATTTCCATCAAATTGGTAGCAGGCAACGCTATGAATTCTCGATAGTTCTTGATCGATCGATCCATATCGTCCAATCGATAATAGCTATCACCCATCCAGTATCTCGCCTTCCCCGTGATCACTGGGTCAATCGGGTACTTGCTGACCAACTCGAAATTTTTGATCGCTTTCTGGTAGTTCGCTTTTTGGAAAAGATCCACCCCATAATTGAAGGCCACCAATTGATAAGCTGTCTTTAGTCGAACATCCTTATTGGGAATATTGTCTAAAGAAGAGAGCGCCTTTTCGTGGTTGTTGGTCGTTGTATAAACGTTTACTAGATATTGATACACGTCGTTCTTTCTGCTAGAATTTGGATACTTCTTCAGGAAGAGCTCCAGGGCCATCACCGCTTCATCGTATGGATTCAGGTCCAGTTTATAGGATAGCACTGCGAAATTATACAACGCGTCCTCCTGGATCTTTGGATCCTCCTTGATTTCCGATGCTGATTGGAAGGCCGAACGAGCGGGAAGCAATTCTTTCAGCTGAACATAACACTCAGCGATGTGGTAGTACGCGTATTGACCAAGTTTATCTTTCACTCTGGTCACCTTATCAAACATGCGGATCGCCTTGTCATATTCAAGACTTTTATAATAAGCAAAGCCTAACTGATAATCCTCGTCTCTAGACGTTTTTGACTTTGAATTAAATGCCTCCAGGTACGGGACAGACTCATCGTATCTGCCCAGTTGATAATATGAATCTCCGACAATATGATTGAGGTCAGTTAAATTCGATGGGGGCATCGAATCCATGATCTGAGGCGCGTATTCGATCACTTTTTCGTAATCCCCCTGCTTGTGATAGATCTGTGCAACATAGTAGGGAACAACTGAAGAAAAACGACTATCGTTCTGCAACTTCAGGAATCCTTCCAAGGCTGTTTGATAAGCTCCTTCCGTGTAAGCAATGTGTGAATAGTAATAGAGTGATGGTGCCGCATATTGTGACATCCCATCTTTCACTTCATGAAAGGCACTTCTTGCTTCTTTTAAATTACCCTCTTCGAAGTTCGCGTAACCCAGTTTAAAATAGAATTCCTCTCGCTGATCTTCATCCAGGTCTTTTGCTCCAAATTTATTGAACCATGCTAGTGCTTCCTTGTAATTCTTTTTCTGAAAAAAATATTTTCCTAAGCGGTAATAGATCTCGCTTCTATAAATACTCTCCGGGTAATCTTTTAGAAATTGCTCGAGCAATGGAACAGCATCATTATTGTATAATTCCAGCGCAGATACTCCTTCATAGTATCTTGCTTTAATGACCATAGGATCATTTGTTTGTTGATACTTATCCAAAAAGATCCTGAATTCTTTTCTCGCTGCACCATATTGCTCTTTACGGTACAGATCTTCTGCACGATAAAAATTCTCATAATCACTGTTGTACTTCTCGGAAGTCTGCGCCATACCCGAAAAGGAGACAAGGACCATCAGAATGATCAGAAATCTGTTCATAGCTATTGCTTTTAATCGAGTAAAATTACTGGACAAGAAGGGGAGACTGGAGAGGCTGTCCAAAAGTTTTAAACGTAATTCTGTTAAGATTATTTTATTTGGAAGCAAAGGGTACAGGGCAATAATTCTGACATTTACTCAAAATTACACTCTTGGAAAAAGTCATTGAGATCAAAAATGGTAAGATTACCCAACAAGGCGCAATCGTTCTTGATGACGTACAATTTTCACTTCAACGGAATGAGTTCGTTTATTTGATCGGGAAGACGGGGAGCGGAAAGAGTAGTCTCCTCAAGACGATTTACGGTGAATTACCACTTTCAGAGGGAGAAGGAAAGGTGGCAGACTTCGATCTCCGCGAATTGCGAAGAAAAGAGATTCCAATGCTTAGAAGGCGCATTGGAATTGTGTTTCAAGACTTCCAGTTGTTAATGGACAGATCCATTATGCAAAACCTCATTTTCGTTTTGGGAGCTACAGGCTGGGCCGATAAGCGACTTATGGAAAAGCGAGCGATTGAGGTTCTGCAATTGGTTGGGCTAGAAGGGAGGGCGAACTCGATGCCTCATACTTTATCAGGTGGAGAACAGCAAAGAGTGTCAATTGCGAGAGCACTTCTAAATAAGCCGGAGCTTATCCTTGCAGACGAACCAACAGGAAATCTTGACCCTGAAACAAGCGAGGAGATCATGAGGCTTTTACTCGCTGTGGCAAAAGAAGAGGGTTCAGCTGTTGTGATGGCGACTCACGACATGTCAATGGTAGAAAAATTTCCCGGAAGAGTTGTTCGTGTAGAAAATAGCCGCCTAAAAGAGGTGAGTAACATCAATCAATTCGACCCGTTTAGCCCATTTGATTCTTCAAAGGGTCACTGAATCACAAAACGAACGGTTTGTTTACCCAACACTGTATTCAGTGTTACAAAGTAAATTCCCTTTTCTTCCGATAAGATCTCATAACTATTCCCAAGTTTAATGAAAGGAATTACATGCCCCTTAAGATCAGTCACTTCTTCTATTGAGCTATCTTCAGAAGCCAGGTTAATTTGTCCAGAATCATTCGGATTAGGATAGATCAACGTATTTGAATTCGTTATTTCAGATAGTCCACCCGTATTGCACTGCGGCGAAGTTCCTGAGTTGATGTTCAAAACACCGCCATCTACTGACCAATGTTCCCAAATTCCTCCGCTACCGGTTTTCCAGTCTGAAAGGTCGAATGTCTGGACCCCTGTTAATGTTCCTTTTGCATGATAAACCTTAAGGGCGGTTCCCCCGTGATTCCATGTCAATGGTAATGAAGACGAGCAGACCTCAGGTGCCATGTCAACCAATTCGCAGTTTGGTTGAATGAAGTAAATATCTTCATCATAGGCAGGGTACTCTCCAAAGATTTTGCATAAGCCAAGAGTGTCAATACAAATTGCTGTATATTCCTCACAGGCAATTCCTTTCCCTACAATTTGATGATCGTTCATGATCCTGCTTAAAAAAGTCACATGCCTACCTCTTCTGTCCGGATTATCGTAATGCGTATCCGTTATTACATCCTCCAGAAATTGATTTTGAAGAAACGGTTCATTCGAAACTGTGACCGCGGTGTTAAACGGATTATTTAATGCCGTGGCACTTGTAACCGTTCCATATTGGGCTGAAAAATAAAACCCTCCCTGAATCGCCATGCCCGCACTTGTTCCTCCAATGACTGCCTTTCTCTCATTGATCGCTATATTGATCAAGCTATCAACCGGAGTATCTCGCCAGTAAGAGATATACGTCCATTGGTCTCCTCCAGCAAACCAGATGGCCTCCGCGTTTTTTATTTTATCATGTAAATAGGTCTCTTGGGAAGCAGATGCATTGTGGCATACGATCGTTTCAACTGAATTGATATTCACCCCCAGTTGATTCAGCATGTAATCATTGTAGCCATTCGAACCACTTGTTCGCAATACGAGCACGTCTCCACCGTTTGCCTGTTCAAGAAACCACTTCATGGCATTATCATGCTCAGATGCTCCCCCCATTAGACAAACTCCGCCTTTTGGAGTAGTGATCATATCTGTTGGGTTGCCGGAAAAATATGAGGTGTAATTTTGTGCAATTCCAAAAATCGGAGACAACAACAGAATATAGAAACCCTTAACCACGACTATAATTTATGGTTTCTTAAGGCTTACTTCGATCAGCTTGTTCCAGTTCTTACCAGTCATGTACAACTTATTGGTCTTTTGATCCAATGCTATTCCATTCAAAACATCACCACCATTTCTGCCTTCTTTGATCAATTCCGACCCATCAATAACCGCAATCACTTTTCCGTTTTCCGGCTGGATAACCACTACTGAGTTCGTCATCCATACATTGGCGTATATCAGCCCATCGATATATTCCAACTCGTTGAGCTTTGTAATTGGTCCTCTATCATCATACACTTCAATCGTTCGTTGGATCTGAAATGTTTCCGGATCTCTGAACGCGATCCTTTCAGTTCCGTCTGACATGATCAGTTCCTCTCCGTTGTTACAAATCCCCCAACCTTCACCGGTATAGTTCATGTCCTTGATCAGCTCAAGGGTTGTTTTATCGTACACAAAGCAACGCTGTTGCTGCCAGGTGATCTGATACACTTTGTCATCAAGAATGGTTATTCCTTCTCCGAAATAATTTCCATCAAGGCCAATCTTCTTTTTGTGTTGTCCGGTTTCAAGATCAACAATTGCTACAACAGACTGACCAAACTGTCCCGTCCCTTCGTAAAGTGTTCCGTTATTAAATTCTAGTCCCTGGGTAAAGCTTGTCGATAAATGGGGTTTTGTGCCTGCTACCTGGGCAATCCAAATTTCAGGTTTAACATCAGATAAAACGCGAACCATTCTGTTGTCTGTAAATTGAGTTCCATCCTCCAATGTTGCCATTAAAACAAGTGATCGCGTTCCTAAACCAAAAAAGGCCGCATTGAAGTTATAGCTGACAGTTCCTTTAGGATTATTCCAAACATTAAAGAGGCTGTCGTTGTAAAAAAGTTCAAGTTTTGTTACCCCATCTTTCACCTTGATCTCAACTGGAATTGTCTGATTCCATCGGACCGCCAGGTTGTCTGCAAAAGCAAATGCTGCAACAGCTTCATCTTCCTGGCCATCATTACCTCCATTATCATTTATTAGAGGTACAACAAGTAGTGCAACTCCAACAATAATAATTAAACCAATGATCAAGTATTTTTTCATGATAATAGTTGTTTGATCGCTTGCGCAGAAATAGCACTATGAGATGCATGATAAATTACACGGCCTTCTCTTAAAACAATTACCTGAGGTGATTGATGGTGCACACCTGTCATCTCAGCAATCTGATTGGAAACTGCTCTATATTTCAGTAGATCCAAATAATAGATCTTGCATTCTTCATTACTCAATGACCATTCTTTTTCAAAATTTTCAAGCGCCATAAAAGAAACACTACATCTTGTACTGTGCTTGAAAAGGAGAACGGGAACCATGAAAGATGATTTTATTAGTTCCTCAACAGAGGATTCTCCTGTTAGAATTTCCCATTCCAGGTGCAGCTTTTGAACCGATCCAAATCCAAATAGTCCCATTAAATTCCTGCTGTAAACTGTTTCAAGAAACGAATATCGTTTTCAGAATATAAACGCAAATCATTCACTTTGTATTTCAACTGTGCTATCCTTTCTACCCCCATACCAAAAGCAAAACCACTGTATGTCTTTGAATCGATCCCGCTTGCCTCAAGAACATTCGGATCTACCATTCCGCACCCCAGGATCTCAAGCCAGCCTGAATATTTACAGACATTACACCCTTTTGAATTACAGATGGTACAAGAGACATCAACTTCTGCTGATGGTTCAGTAAACGGAAAATAACTTGGACGAAGACGAATTGTCGCTTTGTCTCCGAACATCTCCTTTGCGAAATACAGAAGGGTTTGTTTCAAGTCGGCAAATGATACTTTTTTGTCAATGTATAGGCCTTCCACCTGGTGAAAGAAACAATGGGCTCTCGCTGAAATCGCTTCGTTACGGTATACTCTTCCGGGAGAGATCGTTCGGATCGGTGGTTGTGATGACTCCATTACGCGCACCTGGACCGAACTTGTGTGCGTCCTAAGTGCCATTTCATTTTCACCTTTCTCTACGAAGAAGGTGTCCTGCATGTCTCTTGCCGGGTGTTCTGGTGGAAAGTTCAATGCTGTGAAATTATGCCAGTCGTCTTCGATCTCAGGTCCTTCGGACACGGAATAACCAATCCGTGAAAAAATCTCTATGATCTCGCTTCTAACCAAACTTAAAGGATGTCTTGATCCAAGTTCATCCATGTTTGCAGGCCTGCTTAAGTCTAGTTTTTCTGAATCACTTCCTTGAGATTCTAATACCTCCTTGCTCTCTTCAAATTTTTGTTCTGCTTTTTGACGAAGTCCGTTCAGTAGCTGTCCTACAGCCCTCTTTTCTTCGTTGGGAACATTCTTCAGTTCAGAAAAAAGCTCTTTGGTTATCCCTTTTGATCCGATAAACTTTATGCGATAAGTCTCAAGACTTGCCATGTCGGTGATCAAGTATTGCTCGATCTCTTTTTCAACCTGCTCAATTCTTTCTTTCATCCTGAAATCCTATAGTTTCTTTGGCAATGTGTAACTTTTTTACAGGAAAAATTGTTTAAGTAGTACATCTCTGCCTAAATATGGGCGAAGATAACAATTAATACTGAGCAATTAAGGATTCTGAGTATTGCAAAAATTAGATTATATTTGGCTTCAATTATTGAAAGAATATGATGAAGAAAGGGTTAAGTATGAGTGTGTTAAGTGTTATGGGCCTGATGGTGCTACTTACACTTTCCGGCTGTGAAAGCAAGGACCCGTCTGTACTCAAGATTTTTGTGCGTTCGATGAACAATGAGTTGATCACTGGCGCTCAGGTAATTGTGATCGGAGACCTAAACTCCAACCCTCCAACGAATCCATACGTTGATACAGTATTGACAAACGAGTCTGGCTTTGCTGCATTCAATATGGATGAGTACTTTAAAGATGCGGGTGAAGAGACAGTAGGATTCTTTAATATTATTGTAAAATACGACCCAAAAACAGTGGAGGGTCATGTAAAATGTAGAGAACATATTACGGCTGTAGAGACGCTCTACTTACCTAACTAATAAAAGTGAAGATTATGAAAACGATGAATGGAAAATACGTTTTATTCGCCCTGATGGTTTTATTTACTATCGGTCTTTCGGTTGGATGCCGTAAGAAAGGTGATACGATCGCTAAGATCTATGTAAAGAATTCTTCAGGTCAGTATGTTGAGGGGGCCACAGTTATTCTTTATGGAAAGTCCACGATCAACCAGCCTGCAAATGTTGTGTTGTATGATACTACTGAAACGAATTCATCGGGAGTAGCGGTTTTCAATTTTAATGATGTATACCAGCTTGGGCAAGCAGGAGTAGCTGTATTGGACATTAAGGCTTATACTTCGAGTGGTTTGACTGGTCAGGGAATCATTAAAGTAGAAGAAGAAACAACTTCTGAAGAAACGGTTTTCGTTCAGTAAGAATTTAGTTAAATAAGGATAAAAGCCGTTGCAGCCCTTTTGTTGCAGCGGCTTTTTTTATTCTATTGATGAGAATAATGGATCTCGGCCTCTTCAACAAGGTTATCTCCTCTCATTTTTAGAAAAAGCTGAATCAACGCAACGACATCCTTTTCGCAATACACTTTGATCCGTTCCAGATCACCATCCTCATAGTAGACCCTGGCAACGTCAGCTCCTGAAATATCATCTTTAGGAGTGGGGATTCCGAAAACATGACAAAGCAACGATAAAGACGTATAAGCTTTAAAATCGCCAAATTTCCATAGCTCCATTGTGTCAAGATGTGATATCTCCCATGGTTTTTTACCCGCTATATCCAATATGGGTGGAAGTTTCAGCCCATTAATGAGTATTCTTCTGCAGATATACGGAAAATCAAATTCTTTCGCATTGTGTCCACATAAGATATGATATTGCGTGTTGTAGTTGTTGTTTAAAAGACCGATGAATTGTTTCAAGAGTGTTTCTTCATCATCATGATAAAATGACTTCAGCCGCATCTGTTTTCCTGTTCTTGTTTCAGTTACTAATCCAACAGAAATACAAATGATCTTGCCAAATTCAGCATAAATCCCGGCCCGTTCGTTGTAGATATCGGTATATTCTTTTTCTTCAGACTGCATGAAACGAGTCTTTGCATCAAATAGTTCTTTTGTCTTTACATCCAGATCTACATACTTATACTGTTGGGGCACCGTTTCAATATCAAGGAATAACACCTTATCCAGATTGATCTTTTCTAGCATTTTTGTACTGTTTTCTATTGAAGATACTTAAATAATTGCATTATCACTTTAAAAAATCCAACTTTGTGTAACTTAAAGTTATGGCTGAGGAACTAAAACAAATCGTCGGAACAAAAGAGGAGATCTACCAATCTTTACTCCCTCAAATCAAGGGATTGATAACAGGAGAAGGTGACCTGATCGCTAATCTTGCCAATGTATCTGCGGCCCTGAAACAGGGTCTTGGGTTTTTTTGGGTCGGTTTTTATATCGTTAAAGGAGAGGAGCTTGTGCTCGGTCCTTTTCAAGGTCCGATCGCTTGCACCAGAATAAGATCGGGCAAGGGGGTGTGTGGTACTTCATGGGCTGAAAAAAGAACAATTGTCGTCCCGGATGTTGATGCGTTTCCCGGTCATATTGCCTGCAGTTCAGATTCGAAAAGTGAGATCGTTGTTCCGTTGATAAAAGACAGCTCTGTTGTAGCGGTGCTCGATGTAGACAGTGACAGCCTGAATTCATTCGATTCAATTGATGACAAATATTTAAATGAACTCTGCTCATGGTTATCAGAATACTTCTGATACTTTTGGCAGGCACACTGCTTTTCTCTTGTGCTCAAGTCGGAACATTGAGCGGCGGGGATGAGGATAGCTTTGCCCCATCACCGGTAAAGATCATTCCTGAACCAAATCAAACGAATTTCACAGGAAATACTGTCGAACTAAAATTCAATGAATTCGTTAAGTTAAATGACCCAACCAGAACGATCTTCTTTGTGCCAGACGATGCAAAACCAAAAGCACAATTAAACGGAAAAACATTACGTATTTCCTGGGAAGAAAACCTACACCCTAATACCACTTATGTTCTGTACTTCAATGGCGCAGTGAAGGATGTTAATGAAGGGAACGATTCATTAATGACCTATGTTTTCTCTACTGGAAGCGTGATAGACTCGCTTCAATACCATACTTCTGTAGAAAACGCTTTTTCGGGACAACTTACAGAAGGTGTTAATATAGGACTGTATACTTCCGACACCGCCCAAAAGCCATCTTATTATTCAAGAAGTGATCGTTTTGGGGGTGTACATTTTCAGAATCTCAAGTCTGACACTTACTTTGTGAAAGCCTTTAAGGATGCCAACTCAAATGGTAAAATTGATCGGTCCGAGCTGCAAGGGTGTTTTGAAGAGCCTTTCCAATTAGATTCGAATAGAGTAGATTCTCTACCTATCAAAGTTTCTCTTCCAGATTCAAACTATATAAGCAGCTTTACTTATTTGGGTGGAAACACCTTTGCTGTGGGGGCAACCTATCCCATCAATACGTCCGGTTTAAAATTCAATAATGAAAATCTTCATTATGATGAAATGAGGGTCATTAGCACTGACAGTCTTCATTTTACTAAATTTTTCGATGCTAAAAGCTCCCAATCTCTTGTGGTTGATGAAAACAACTGGTCAGACACTCTGGAACTAAGAATAAACCCCATTCAACTTAAAAACAATAAGTTAAAACTGAGTTGTAACAGGGAAGCCAATGTCTTCCTTCCAAAAGAGAATCTAGAATTTTACTCATCACATGTCATTACCTCATTAAACAGATCGATGATTCAGCTCCTTTCCATGAAGGATTCTTCATTCATCCTCCCGGATAGTATCGATTTTACTAAAAACACAATCACCCTTGGTTTCATCTCAGGTCTAGCGCCTGGATCTTATACGTTGATCATTCCTGAAAATACAATTGAGTCACAAGGATTTATTGCAGATCCCGTTCGGCTTTCTTTCACTGTAAAAGCAAAAAAAGAACTTGGTTCCATCCTTGTTGACTTAACTGATTTTGGAACCGGAGTGTTTCTCGAGCTGATGAATAATGGTGTTGTAGTCGGTCAATATGAGCCAGATGCATCTTCTAAAGCACTTTTAGAAAGCCTTGAGCCGGGAGATTATAGTTTCCGTGTTGTAGAAGATGAAAACGGCGATCAGCGTTGGAATGGTGGTGCCGTGATCAACTGTGTACAGCCGGAAAAGATCTATCGCTATTATACCCCAGTCAAAGTTCGGCCTAACTGGCAAGTTGATGTAAAACTCGAAAAGCAGGACTAATGGGAAACACTTCTCCCCTGTCAAAAGCGTTTAGTCAATGGAAATTGTGGGGGGGAATTCTATTGGGTGTCTCCGTGTCGCTTTTCATGCTTTTCAATGCACTTAGCAAGGAACAATACTATTCCACTCCGGGAGAGGGAAAATATTCATGGGTAGACAAGAACAACGACGGAAAGGTTCAGCTGGATGATGCAACCGAATTTATTAAGGTTCAAACCGGGGATTATTCTAAAAATACCGTCAGCAATGTCGTTCAAAAGATCAATTGGGGTCCATCTACCCTTTTTTGGATGGGCTTAGCGATGATTTTTGTAATTGGCAGGGACCTCTTTTACATCATTCGTATTCGTCTGCTAACTCATAATTCACTTTCCTGGAAACAAGGATTTCGAGTAATCATGCTCTGGGAGTTTGCCTCTGCATTATCTCCCGGCGTTGTTGGCGGGGCGGCCGTAGCCATGTTTATTCTAAACAGGGAGAAGATCGCCCTGGGTCGTGCGACGGCAATTGTTGTGATCACGGCATTGTTTGACAACCTCTTCTATGTTATTATGATCCCATTTATTTTCTTGTTCATTGATCAGCAGGATCTATTTCCCTCGTCCTATGAGGGAAGCTACACGGTTCAAACTGTTTTTTGGATTGGTTTCATCGTTATTTTCAGCGTGTGCCTGTTTTTGTTTTGCGCAATCTTTATATATCCTAAGCTTGCGGCTATCGCATTGAACGGTCTTTTTTCTCTTCCTGTATTAAGGCGCTGGAAGAATAGGGCCATTGAAACAGGAAATGACATTGTTATAGCATCAAAAGAGTTGAAGGGGGAGCCTTATTCGCTTTGGTTCAAGGTTTTTCTTGCCACTTTCGGCAGCTGGATCTCTCGTTATCTCGTTATCAATGCCATACTTCAGGCGTTTGTGGGATTTGGATTTAAAGAGCATATTCTAATCCTGGGAAAACAACTAATCCTTTGGTTATTCATGTTGATCAGTCCAACACCTGGTGGAAGTGGAGTTGCAGAATATGCGTTTGGAGAGCTCCTCAGTACTATGTCTGTTTCTGCGCTGTTATTAGCTGCTATGGCATTTGTCTGGAGGGCTTTTTCTTATTTTCCTTATTTATTTATTGGTTCGATCATGCTGCCTCAATGGCTTAAAAGTTCATCGAGAAGAAAGTAAGAATTGCAGCGCTGACATTGTCAGAATGATCAAGACCAGGATCATTATCTCTGGTAGTTGCACGTAAGCAAGTCCAAGTCCAACAAGAGTACAAATCAACAGGATAAGTCTCTTTTTAATGTGGGCTTTGATAAATATATCTATGTTGATCGTATTGATGTCCCTCCTCATTTGAAACAATTTCATTTCCTGAAAAGCCATTAATCCAATCAAAGGGATTAATATATATCCCTGTGCAATACCCATATCCTCGTATGACAAGAACTCGATCAGCTCCTTCAGTGGATTTGATTCTGAATACAGAACCAATAAAGAAAACTGAATAATTGCTAAAGAAATCAGAACAAGCGGCAAGGACAGTAATGAACCCTTTGAAAAGCTATGGTTCTGAAACTTCCTCAAAAAATTAAAATTCAAATGGTACACCAGTTCATGAGAAATGAGATCCAAACACAAAAAGAGAACGATAAAATAGATCGACCAATCCCACAAGAAAAATCCTAATAGCGGAATAATGGAGTCGCTGACAATTTTAAGCCAAACTGTTTTATCTGCGTTCATTTAGCGAAGGGCATCGGCCTGCTTTCTGGATAATTCGAAATTTGGATCGTATTTTAAGGCTTTTCCATAAGATTTCAGGGCCATCGTTTTATCTCCTTTAGTCTCATAGCAGAGTCCAATGTTGTGCCATGCTTCAACATATCGTGGCTCCGTCTGAATAGCGGAATTGTAATAATAGATCGCGCTATCGAGGTCACCAATGTAAAACTGTTTGATATACCCGATCTGAAACAGTGCTTCGGCGTACGTTGTGTCAAGCTGGATCATCTGTCTGTACAAATCAATGGCCTCATCGCGCTGACCAAACTCCTGTTTGGCGTATGCAAGGGGATACAATACTTCTGCATTTTCCGGTTGTAATGAAGCAGCAGTGGTATAATACTCCAGACAAATAGGGTTTTTCTCTGCCTGATACAATGATCCCAACATTAAGTACGCTTCATAAAAATTGGGGTCTTGCTGTACTGCGGTCTCATATGACGATTTTGCCAGGTCAAGGTATTTCTTGCCGGCTGAACCATCTTTTTCTGGGTTTAGTTTACTCAATACTAAGTAATTTGAACCCTTCATTATGTATGCATCTCTGTACTTAGGATTTACTTTAAGTGCCTCATTAATGTATTGAAAGGACCTTTCGAAATCCATTTGCTGACTAAACGTAGATGCCAATCCTACTAATCCCCTTTGGTTGTTTGGTTGTTTGGAAATGATCAACTTGTAATGCACTTGTGCTTCAGCGATCTCTTCAATCGTTCTTTCCGGTCGATTATTCAATACATCTGCATAAAGCATTCTTGCATCGACATTATTGCTGTCCAAACGAAAAGCCTTAGCGCCATCGGCCATCGCCTGACGATAATCGTAGACCTTTAAACTGTTATTTCCTCTTTTGATCAATAGTTCAACTGAATCAGGAAACATAACAATAAGGCTATCCAGGTCTTTAGGAAGTTTCGTGTTCTTTTCAGTTCCACCACAAGAAACAAGCTGGCCAACTGCGATGGCTAACATCCAAGCCCAAATCCAATTCTTATTCATCATGACACAAATTTAATTCAATTTCTTCTCTATCCTTAATCCGTTAATCATTGTGAGCTACAGTTCACAAGTTTATCAACCAGGATAAAAGTCTTTTCTGGTAGAATTACTAACTTTACTTCATGAAGAAATGGGTGCTCTTTGCTGTTTTATTGATTGTTGCCGCTGGCGCAATCTCTTATGGGCAAGGTTGTTCACAATGCAAGTTGCTTACCGAACAGGGGAGTGAGCTGGACGAGGATTCATTTGGTAGCAATATCAATACAGGAATCCTTTATTTAATGATCATCCCGTACCTTCTGATCATGTTTCTTTTCAGAAAGAGGATCCTTTCCTTTTTCAGATCCCTGATTAAAAAGTAATTATCTCCTTCCCTTGAATAAAGCGTGACTGAGATTGGTATAGGCCAGTGTGAACTCCAATGAACCTCCATTATAAGCATTCCTTAACGCAGAGATCGTTACATCGTATGAAACCCCAAATCTGAAACCTTTCCAGTCTAACATGATGGTCGGTGCAATGGCATCTCTATGTCTGTAATACATTCCGAAACCAAAATATGAATCTTGAAAATTTCCTGTGATCTTTGTTCCATCTTGGAACCTATAACGAAACAATAATCCTAAAATCGTTTCCATGTGAGGCCCTTGGATAACCTGTACTGCGTTTGCGTCAATTGACCAGTTTGTGGCTGTTAAATCTGCAATTACACCTACGTGGCCAATCCATTTGCGATAAAGTCGATCAGCATCAACAGTTACATATTTCAGTTGGGGTCTATTCAAATTGTATCCAGAAAATCCAATCTGAAATTTGAAATCATTATTTCGCTGAAACGTATTCTGGCCACCATCATAGGTGTAGAAAAGTCCTGCAGCTGCATCCATGTATGTAAATGAGCTCGCGCCATTTGCTTCACCAGAATACAGCGTTTGATCAAATCCCGACCCGTTCCATTGTGACATCCATGTAACACGTGAAAGATCTGCCTTCCTGGAAGCAAAACCACCCTGAATTCCAGCAGAGAAAATATGACCATTACCCGCTGGAAGAATTCCACTCAAGGTAAGAGCACCTTTTTGCATTCCAAATTTTGAATCGCCTCCTATATCATTGTAGAAATTGACCCCAACACCCAAGTGAGCCTTATCGTTCAGCCTCGTTTTTCCGAAGTTAGCATCGGCAGCAATGTTTGTTGTCATGAATTGAGTGCCTGCTCCCAACCACTGATTTCTATGATTGATCATGACTCTTTCCCAACCGTCATAAACACCCGCAGAAGCAGGGTTAATGAGTAATGGAGTTTGGGCTGTTTGAGTGAAATGAATATCCTGCCCAAACAACGTGAACCCCGAAAATAATACTCCAATTAAAATTGTGTGCTTCAACCTCATCTTATCAACGTTATATTACCTGAACGCATTTCCTTTTCACCTGTAAGATATTTAATGTCCAGCATAAATGCATACACTCCTGCATTACAAGGCTGACCATTGAATGTTCCATCCCATAATTCTGTCAACCCGGCAACTCCTTCTGTTTTAGAAACAGTAACAATCAAATTACCCCAACGGTCATAGATCGAAATAGAGAAGCTCAATACATCCTTTCCTGCAATAATCGATAGCATATTGTTGCCATTCGGTCCTGTCTCGTTTGGAGAGAATGCCGTAGGTAAATATACCCCGGTCACACACTCAACTCCTGCGTCATTAGGGTCACAAGGATCAAAAGGATCTGTTCCGTTTGCAATTTCAGTTTGATCGATGATTCCATCCTGATCACAATCTTGTCCTGCAACCATTGGAAGGGTGATTGACGCAACCAGATAATCACATGGCTCATTTGGGTTCGTGCCGTCAGTCGTCTCACGAGCATCAGTTACTCCATCGCCATCAGAATCTGTCTGACATCCAGGTAGCATATCGTTCGGATCACATGGGTCATTTGGATCTGATCCACCTGTCACCTCATCACCATCATTTATTCCGTCACCATCAGTATCTGGATTGGTTGGATTCGTTCCTTGAGCTCCCTCTTCTGTATTGGTCAGGCCATCTCCATCTTGATCACACGGTCCTGCATTAAGATTTGGTATACATGGGTCGTCATTCGCAGGGTCTGACTCATCGTTCACCCCGTCACCATCTGAATCGACGGTAGAGGACTCCAGTGCATCAATAATTCCATCTCCATCCGTGTCAAGAGGATTATTCACATCCGGTCCGATTTCAGCACAGTCATTTTCGCCATCTCCATCTGTATCAGGGTTGGACGGATCTGTACCAGCGGCAATTTCATCTACATTTAAACACCCATCGCCATCCAGATCAGGATTGTCTGGAATAAAAACTGCAACAATATTTTCAGGTATATTGATTACTATACTATTTGTGTCTTCTGTGATTGCCAAAGCCATTGGTCCTGTAGTGAATTCCCAATGATCAAATACATAACCAGGGAACGCTCTTGCAATTACGTTTGTATTTATTCCCCCAAAATAGTCGGCTGACCAAGGGTAAGTAGGGGCCCAAATTGAATTTACTTTTATTTCTCCAGCAAGTGGTGGTGATACATCAAAAGTGGTGGCAAACGGACCTGTTAATTCATAACAATCGATAAGCCCATCAACTAATCCAGGACATCTTGCATTGATAAAATCCCGGATATCCTGAACGTTACTTTGCCATTCGGCCATTGAGCCACCCCATCTTGCAATTTGAGCCGGCATTTCAGGGGCAATTTCATTCACCATACTATCCAGCAACTGAATCATGTAAGGGCAATCAAAATACGTGTTTAAAAGGTCAACATATCTCGTGACATAATACTGCTCTACTATAGGTTGTTCATTTATTAATTTTTCGAGAATGTCAGTGTGTCCTTGCCCCCCAGGGTTATTTAAACTTTCAGCATTACATGGGTCTGCATTTGGGCTGTTGTCCGGAATTCCGGTGTAGTTGACGTAATGTCCAAAAGTAGCATCCATATCCCAAAGCGTGTATCGCCATTTCTTTTTATCACCAAGAGGGTCTCTTCCTCTCCACCATGCGGTGTTCCAGTTGAGCCAGTCTTGATTAACGGTCCATGAATTAACCATAAAGTAATCTGCCAAAGACTCCCAGTTAAATAAAGAGTCAACATAGTTGAAGTTTGCGGCATTCCCCATATTGTTGGTCATGATATAGTTCCGAAGATTGTTCCAGTCTGTTTGGGACTGTGCTCCTCCGTATTCTGTCCATGTACCTCCCCAGGTTTTTAGAAACTGTAAATTGTATTCGTCCTGATCGTAATAATAGTCTGTAAAATCGGCATCATCCACCTTTTCTCTTAGCTCATAAACACCCCAATACTGACCGTTTACGTACACCACACATGGTCTCCAGGTTCTTTCATCCACCTTCAGCTTGGCTCTTTGAGAAAGAGTATGAATGTATGGGTCACGGATATGGGCACCACCATTTTCAAAAGGATAATTATCAGACGCACCAGGCTTCAAAATCAGTCGTTGAAAACCTGTTCTTGCTTTGTTTGGAAAGATCTGGTGATCTATGTCTCCGTTATAACCAAACTGATCTTTCATGATGACATCAAAGCCCCTTTGATCGTAGGCCCAAGAGTCATTCCCGTGCTTGTTGAATTCTCCTTCTCCTTTATCTATGTACGTGCCATCTTCTTCGAATAATTCAAAAAACCCTTGCGGGGTAAGGCTCTGATTTCCATTTAATAATGACTGAACACTTCCTGTGCCTGCACCAGCAACTGAAACGACAGGAACCGTATGAGTAACATTAATGAAGTAGGTAGAAGACATTGTAAAACTAGGCTCGTTGGAAGAAAATGCTTTTGCCCTTAGCACTTTAGTGGTAGTAATGCTCACTGGTGCAGAATACAAGGTTGACGTTGTTGTGGGAACCGATCCATCTACCGTATAACGTATTGTTGCTGTTAGATCAGGGCACGTGATCGTTACCGACTGAGCCCCTGGATAAAAACCTGGTGCAACACTAAATACTGGTGTCGGAGTGTAAAAATTAACCCCGCCTGTATTGTTTGCATTTGGGGTTGGTGTTGTAAATAGTTTCCAGGTTGCGGCACCGTTTGTCTCCCTCCCTATCGAATGATTTTGTTTTGTTGTCTGCGTAATTTCATAGGATTCTATAATGTTGCCAAAGGAATTAGACAAAATAATCCATTCACCATCCGTCTGGGTTAACTTAAAATTTGGGTGAAGTTGTGTGCCGTTGACGGTTCCCCTTCCTGAACAAAAAACCATTAGAAATCCATTTGCTGGAATCGTTCCCGACGGTATCATCCACTTCGTTGGATTGGCAATTTTATCAGACAAATAATAACCTGTGAGGTCCACAGGAGACGCTGATGTATTATACAGCTCGACCCAGTCTTCTCGTTGCCCGTAGGCATCTGTAGGGCCGGTAATATTTGAACAAGAATATTCGTTTATGATAACCTGAGCATTCGCTCCAAAAAACATCAACGAAAAAAACAGAAATAGCGACTGTTTCATAGTTAGTAAGTATTTAAACCCGCAACGAGCAAAGTTATTTATCAATATTACGAAAATATTAAATGTCTTCGTATCTTCGAGACGATCAAACTAGATGAAAGGTTGAATTCATAAGCTGATCGAAATCAATACATGAGAAGAATGAAAGGATTGCTTACGTTAGTTTTTGGTTTATTGTCTTTGGCAATGATCTCATCTTGTAAAAAAGTTGAAGGTCAAGGGGGGACATCAACCATCAAAGGAGTTGTTATAGAACAAAAGTACATTGGGTCTAACATCGTGGCTGAATATCCCGCGGCAGATCAAGACATCTTTATCATTTATGGTGCAGATGACACTTTTTATGATGATGACCTGAAAACTTCATACGATGGTTCTTTTGAGTTTAAATACCTGAACAATGGTACTTACAAACTTTTTGTTTACGAAGACAGCAGTACTGATCCAAGCGGAAAGGCCGCAAAAATGGTTGAGGTTGAAATCACCAACAAGAAATCAACAATTGAAGTAGACACGATCTACATCAAAAAGATCTGATGAGAAAAATCACGCTTCTTTTTGCAATGTTACCATTGATTCTGGGTGCTCAGATGCAGGAGGGAATGCTGTGGACCGAAATAGGAGTAAGTGGAAGGGTTATTAAGAACCTTGACTGGGGAGCAGAAGTTACAACCAGGTTTGGGTCCAATGGTTTAAGCACTATATTTCCTCAAGCGTCCTTAAAATACAAAGTGAACAAATTCTTGCGTTTTTCCTGTGACTACAGGTATATTTACGACAAGCAATTAACCGGATATTACACAAATTCTCATCGCGTAAACTTTAATCTTGACGGGAAATATCAGATTGATCGTTTTTATTTCAAGGCGCGAGCCCGATATCAGTATTCCTTTGATAGGCTGTCATCATCTGAGTTTTATGAGCCTGAATTTGATCGAGCACTGAGAGGAAAGCTGGAAGTAAAATATGATGTCAACAATTTTATCTTGTCTCCGATCATAAACGCAGAAATGTTCTACAATCCAAAATTTGGAGAATTTGGTCGGCAGATCAACAAGATGAGAATCTTTGGTGGATTTGAGCTTGATCTCAAGTCTGATCATGAGGTTTCCTTTGGATATATTTATGATACCAGGATTAATCTTCCGAATCCAAGGACAAGACATATTGTTAGCCTAAGCTACGGGTATACCATTAAAAAGAAGAAGAAGAAAGAGAAGTAATTACTTTTCTTTGGACACCCTGTCTACTCTGAATCCCATGTCCAGCACTTCGGTGATCTCTGTGGCAGTTATTCCTTGCTCAACTACGAACGAATAAACACCTTCCTCAGGTAACTTCCTGCTGTTGAATTTAAGTGGAAACTCGACAACTGTACCAGTTTTAATACCCGCCCAAGATCCATCAGGATTGGTTACTTTTATCTCGAAAGGTTCTCTTGCCTTCTTTCCAGAAGGTGTTATTGTATTCAGAAAGATCCAAAGATTATTATAGTTATAGTCCGTTGTTGTTCGAAGGGTAATGATAAAATCATATTCCTGATCTATATCCTTGATGTCCACTTTGAAATTAAGTTTTTGTTGCTGATCCCAGCTTTTATTCTCAAAAGAGTATACTTTTTCATAGACAGGAGCTTCATCACAGGAAGTAAGCGAAAGCGTGCTTACCAAAAGAAAAAAAGCAATCACTCTTTTCATTCAGCTGGATTATTATTGTTTCCTCCCTTTTTTCGGTTTGGTCTTCGCTTTTTCTTGTTCGGATTAGGGGTTCCAGATGGCTGAGGATTCTCAGCTCGTGGCGCCCTTGGTTCTACCTGTTGTGGGGCAGATGATCCTTCCGGTCGATTATCTCTTCTAGGTTTTTTCTTTTTCTTTTTTAATTTGAATGCGTGCTCAAATCTGTTCAGGCTATCCTGACCCACTACATTTGAATAGTCAGGCTCTTTAAAGACCTCCTTCTGCTCTGTATATTCAACGAGTTCCTTCGGTTTTTTACCCTCCTTGTTCATTTGAATGATCTCGCGAACTCTTTCAGGAGAAAGTGCGATCAACCCAGAACCTGCACCCGCTTCTCCATCATACACGTACCACATTTGTGCTTTAAACACGTCTGTTTTTATATGATGTGCAGATCCTTTTTCCGTTTGTAATCTCGTGTCTCCTTTTGGGAAAGACTTGATCGTATCAAGGTACATATCCAATTCATAATTCAGACAGCATTTCAACTTACCGCATTGACCGGCGAGTTTTTGAGGGTTTAAAGATAGCTGCTGATATCTTGCTGCACTCGTAGAAACAGAGCGGAAGTCGGTTAACCATGTAGAACAACACAACTCACGTCCACAAGATCCAATTCCTCCTAAACGAGAAGCCTCTTGCCTTGAGCCTATCTGCCGCATTTCAACACGGATCTTAAACTGATCCGCCATATCCTTGATCAACTGTCTAAAGTCTACTCGGCTATCCGCTGTATAGTAAAACGTTGCTTTTGAAAGGTCTCCCTGATATTCTACATCCGAGATTTTCATTTCGAGACCAAGATTCACTGCAAGCGTTCTGGATTTGTACATTACCTCTTTTTCAAGAGACCTAGCTTGTATCCATTTGTCAACTTCCTCCTGAACTGCTACCCTTGTGATCTTTCGAGCTTCCATCGGTTTGAAACCAGGAGCCTTTTTCTTCACTTGGATCTTCGCAATCTCTCCAGTTACAGAAACTACACCTACGTCATATCCCGGACTAGCCTCAACAACGACAATATCCCCTACATGTAAGGCAAGTGATTTTGAATTTCTATAAAAGTTCTTTCGGCTGTTCTTGAATCGTACTTCTACGATGTCATATTCTGAGTGTCCCTGTGGCAAAGAAATATTCGCTAACCAATCAAATACCTCAAGCTTATTACATCCTCCCGAACTGCATGTTCCATTGTTCTTACACCCTCTTGGTGTTCCTCCTCCACTACTACAATTTGAGCATCCCATAAATCGCTTTTAATGATTGTAAAAATAACAAATTAATCATTGGATGACCCTCAAGCTTTGTGAATGTACCTCATCACATTGAAACACAGGGTTGTGAAAAGAATCCTTGAATTGGCGTTTCTTTCCAGGTGATAATGTGCATCATTGAAGGACTTCATAAAGTCGAATATATTATTCCCGGTTATGTATTTCGCAAAGTTCTCGAGAAACAAATCTTCCTCCGGTGAAACTCTTGTCAAGGTATCCTGAGTATAATTCTTCAGCATGCTTTGCCTGAACATGTGCAAACAATACTCCAGAAACTGCTTCTGTGCTTCTTTTCCCTCCGAGGCGATGGTCTCTGCCCAATCCATCATGTCGATCACATTCTTTTTGTAGCAGACCCTCATCATCTGGATAAATATATCTCTTGTTGTCTTGGTCTCCTCCTGAGCCTGGGCCAGTTTTTCTGCTTCAATTCTATCCCCCTCTGCACGAACGAGAACAGACTGAAGATTGACAGGAGAAATATTTAATTCTTCTCTAAGATGTTTTGATAAACTCTCTGAATCAATCCTCGGGATCTTGAGTAGTTGAGTTCTTGATAGAATGGTGGGTAGAATTCTATCAACCGACTCTGCCAATAAAATAAACACTGTGTTCTGTGGTGGCTCTTCTAAGATCTTCAACAATTTATTTGAACACTGTAGGTTCATTTCTTCCGCCATCCAGATCACCATCACCTTGTACTTTCCTTCAAATGCCTTGAGTGAAAGCTTTTTCAATATTTCCTGACTTTGATCAACCCCTATGCTTGGGTTTCTAAGCTTGGGGTCAATTCTTGCGAGCCACTCATTCAGATCAAAATAGGGAGACTCCGCAATCTGATCTCTCCATTCTCCTAAAAGCGGATCGCTTGTTTTGTTTTCTGACAATACCGTCGGAAAGGTAAAATGAAGATCTGGATGCTGAAGGTTCTTTACTTTAATGCATGAAGGACATGTTCCACAACTATCGTTCGTCTGTTTGTTTTCACAAAAAATATACTGAATAAAGGCTAACGTTAATGGCAACGAACCGTAACCGCTTTTTCCAAGAAACAATTGAGCATGACTGATCATTTGATCATTCACTTCCTGAATCAGTAATCTTTTTAACTCAGCATGTCCGGTTACCTGTTGAAATAACATGGTCTAAAATTACTTGATTTTTGGAATTGTTTTTGCTCAAAGCAGACGCAAAACACGAATAATTGTATATTTAGATGCCAAAACACGACATTCTCAGAACAATGAAGAAAAAATTAATATTAGTTGGATTGTTACTTGCTTCTTTTGGAGCTTACACCAAAACATTCGCGGCTGTTAACAAAACAGAAACACTGGTTAAGGATGCTATCACAGTAACGGTCAATGTAAGTAGCTCAAAAGGTCCTGTTGCGGGGGCGCTTGTAAAGATCGCTGCAAACGGAATGACAATTGGCGCCGCGACAACTGACGCTTCAGGAAAAGCAAATATCACAATCCCCACTTACGGTGGTCAAATGGTGAGCATTGAAGTTTCACATGCTTTGTACAAGAATGACAACAAGACTGAAGTTACTCTTACGAACGGTGGAACATTTTCTTTTTCGTTGAAATCTAAGACTGAAACAGCCGAAGAGATCATTGAAAATTCTGAAGAGAAAGTGAACAAGTTGGAGGAAAAAACCAATGAAAGCCTTGAAAAAACAGAAAAATATAAAGAGAATACTGAAAAGTATAATGAGAACAAGGAAAATGCGATGAAATCGCAGGAAGAGCTTCGAAAAGAAAGAGAAGAGGCTGAGCGAATTGCTGAGGAAAAGCGCAAAAATGCTGAAATGAATACGTCTGAAGCTGAGAAAAACAGACAAGAAGCAGAGCGAATTCGTTTGGAGAATGAAAAGAAAACAGAAGCAGAAGCAAGACAACGAGAAGAAGAGGCTAAAAAAAGAGAGCAGGAATTAGCAGAAAAGAAAAAAGAGCTCGAAAACTCTAAGCTAGAAGAAGCAAAATCCGAGGAGGAGCGTGCCAAAAAAGAAGCTGAAGAAAAGCAACAAGAACAGGAAAAAGACATAAAGGAAGCGGAGAAGAAAGCAAAGGAAGAGGAGGAAAAGGCGAAAGAAGCTAAAAAGGAAGCTGAAGAAAAAGAAAAGGCTGAAAAAGAAAAAGCTGAAGAAGCTAAGAAAGAGGCAAAAGAAGAAGAAAAGAAAGAGAAGGAAGAAGAAAAAGCCAAGGAGGAAGCAGAAAAAGAAGCCAAGGAAGCTGCTAAAGAAGAGAAAGAGGCTGAAAAAGATGCAAAGGAAGCCGAAAAAGAAAAAGAGCGTGCGGAGGAGTATAAAAAAGAAATGGAAAAACTCGATGAGGATCAGAAGAAGTTGGACGATGAGCGCAAGAAACTTGATGGTAAGATCAAAGAGTTAGACAAAAAGATCGACAAGGCGAAGAAGAAAGGAAAAGATACAAGTGGGTTGATGTCTGATCTAGAAAAACTTCAGAAGAAACACGAAAAACTGGACGACGATCAGAAAAAGATCGACGATAAACGAAAGAAGGCAAAGAAAAAAGCAAATTAAGAGTAAAGAAAAGCGGGTGATAAATCATCCGCTTTTTTTATTTTCGGCCCGTGTTAAAGCAATTCAAATATCATATTCTCTTACACACCATTATCTTCATGTGGGGGTTCACCGGAATTCTGGGTAAACTCATCCATCTTGACGATCTAATTTTGGTTTGGCACAGGATATTAATTGCGGGAGTCGCTTTAGGGATCGCACTGATTTCACTTCGAAGAAGCTTTGCCGTTTCTAATAAGAAAAATCTATTTTTTATTCTGGGTGTTGGGGTTGTTGTCGCGTTGCATTGGTTGACTTTTTACCGGTCTATTCAATTGTCTACCGCATCGCTCGGAATCTTATGTCTCTCAACAACCACCCTTCATGTTACCTGGCTTGAGCCGCTGATCATGAAAAGAAAGTTTTCATGGACTGAGTTTTTTATGGGGATCATAGTAATCTATGGAATCTATTTTGTTTCAGGAGATTTTTCAGGAAATGATTACATCGCTTTAGCATATGGTCTCAGCTCTGCGTTCTTTGCCGCATTGTTCTCCGTAAGTAACGCCCGCCTTGCAAAAGAAGAGTCCTCATCAACCATTACCTTTTTTGAATTGATCTCTGGTTTCGTGTTCTTGAGTGTCGTTCTGTTGTCTCAAAACAAACTGAATGCTGATCTTTTTCAAATGACTCTAAGCGATTTTCTGTGGTTATTGTTCCTCGGGATTCTGTGTACCTCATTTGCGTTTCTTGCCACTATTGAGGTGGTTAAGAGACTTGGTGCATTCACGGTTTCTCTGAGCATTAACCTGGAACCGGTTTATACCATTCTTCTTGCCATCGTTATTCTGAAGGAAAACGAGATCCTTGGTTCTCAATTCTACATCGGATCAACAATCATCGTAATGGTGGTTGTTGCAAACGCTGTCCTGAAATATTACCTGAAAAGCAGACAATTAAAAAAGGAATTAAAAGAGGGGTTATAAGAGTCCTTCCTTCCTCAGGTAATCGAGCCACATCTCACTCTGATGGGCATTCATAACACGCGGAACTTTGTTCTGAGCACCGGTTTTCCCGATGGACTCCATAAAACGATAAAACACATCGGATTTGAAGCAACGAATCTCAGGATCTGAAAGTGTATATTTTCTAACCGCAGCATAATCGTCATTACCACTTTTTAATACTTGGTCGATCTGATCCATAAGCCTCGAAGGATCAACATCTTCATCCAGACCTATGAACCAATAGTGTTTCATTTCCTCATTGCTTGGTATAATGCAAAATTCTGTAATGCCAATTCTTTCGGATCTATTGATCTCATTGATTGCCTGATTGATATTGTCAAGTGAGAGGTGCTCACCACAAAGACTCAAGTATTGTTTTATCCTGCCCGTTATTTGGATCTCACGTTCTTCTACATTGATGAATTTGATCAAGTCGCCAATCATGTATCTCCATAAACCGGCGTTTGTACTGATCACCATCGCATACTCTACCCCTTCTTTCACTTCTGCCAAAGTGTACGCAACATGCTTATCTTTCAACTCGCCTTGCTGATCGAAATAGTTCGCGTTGAACGGAACGAACTCAAAGAAAACCCCAGTGTGTAATAAGAGCTGCATCCCCTTTCTATTTGTAGATGTCTGGTAACCGAAATATCCCTCGCTCGCTAAATAGGTGTCAAGTAGATGAACTTTTTTTGCGGTAACTTTTTCAAGTCGCTGCATATAGGGTTCCATAAATACACCTCCATGCACATACACCTGAAAATTCGGCCAAATGTCATGGATCGAATTTAGGCTGTAGTGTTCTACGATCTTTTCCATCAACATGATACACCAACTTGGCACACCTGCGACAACTCCAATGTTCCAGTCGGGAGCCTTTTCGATCATTTTTTTCAGTTTCTGATTCCAGTCTTTTAGGCCTGAAATTCGGTTTCCGGGTTTTGCAAAAGGAGATAAAATAAACGACGTATGTTTTTTAAGAATCCCGCTAAGATCTCCTTCAATGTGTGTTTCTTTCTTGGTAAGCTTTGTACTTCCTCCAACAGTAAGTACAGATGCATTAAAAAATGTGTCCGGCAGGTCAAGTTCGTGAAGCATTGTTATCTGTCTCATGCTTGACTTTTGAAAGGACCTGATCATTTCTTCAGTCACAGGAATTCGTTTTGATGGAGATCCGGTTGTTCCTGAGCTCAACGCATAGTACTTTATTCTTCCCGGCCAGGTGTTGTCTTTTACTCCTAAAATGGAGCCTTTCAACCAGTTTTCATGAAACTCATCATAATCTGTAATGGGGACTTTCTTCTGGTATTTTTTTACCGGATCCTCTTCCTTCAGTACCGATGAAAAGTCGTGCCTAACCCCAAAACGAGTTGCTTTTGCTTTTTCTAATAATCCACGCAATGTTTCCAGCTGATCCCGATAGTCGCGTCCCTTTTTTGCCTGACGTAAATAGCCGATCTCAGTGGTTTTTTTAAGAAGCTTTCCGATAATCTTCATTGTAGCGCTTTGCACAAATTTACGCTAATTGAAATTAATGAGGTTTGGCTTCACTACCAATTAACCATAAAAAAACCATCACTTCATAAAAGAAAAATTGTTTATTATTACATTTGTAAATGGAACTATAACCAGAAACATCCTGTATGAAAACGAAGACCTTTATTGTACCCCATGATTTTACACCGGTAGCTGATATTGCTTTAGAGCACGCTATCGCAACTGCAAAACCCCTTGGCGCTCAAATTTATGTGCTGCATGTTGTCCCTAAGGAAAAGGATATCAATGAGGCAGAGGGAAAGTTAAGTGCTGTTCTTGCTGCCCATAAGGATAGCGGAGCACAGTTAATCCCTTACGTTCGTTTAGGGTCTATTTTTGAAGAAATCGGTGATTTCGCTGCAGAGCATCACGCTGAGTTGATCTTTATGGGAACTCATGGTGCACATGGATGGCAGCATATTACAGGAAGCCACGCGCTCAAGGTGGTAACCAGTTCTTCTGTTCCATTCATCATTGTTCAAGAAAAAGGAATTAAGGAAACAGGTTATGACGATATCGTTGTTCCAATGGACCTAAATAAAGAAACCAAACAAAAACTGGCTATTGTTGCTAACCTTGCTACTTACTTCAAGTCTCGTGTTCATGTGATCACGCCAGATGAGACGGATGAGTTCCTTCAGCACCAGGTTCAGGCGAACATCCAGTTTGCGAAGAAATTCTTCTCTGAAAGAGAGATTGAAATGACAGCAACAGTAGTGCCTAGTTCTGGTTTTGATAAAGAAGTAGTTAAACATGCTGTTAATATAGATGCGGACCTTATCGCGATCATGAACCTACATAAAGGAGGTATCTTGAGTGGTTTGGGAACCAACTATGAGCAGTACATTATTACGAATGATGCAAAAGTTCCTGCCCTTATCGTAAACCCAATTGATATCAGTGGGAAATATGGTCAGAGTATTTTGTTCAGTTAATAGAAAAAAACAAAAAGGAACCCTGGTAGAAATGTCAGGGTTTTTTATTGCATTGCCCAGCGGATCAACTTAGGATTGTTCTTGTCGGTGCAATCTATCTCTATCCAGCCGTACTTTGGAAATTTTGTGTTTCCCACTAGTTCAAATCGTCTGAATGCCAGATAATTGGTTTGCTGAACGCCATTATTGTCCAAATCATAGGAATCAACAGCATTTCCATAAAGTACATCTGCGTCCCAGCTGATCCTAAATGTCTCTCCTGTGCCATTATCAACATAGTTCCACGCGGTCCGATTGAACACCTGCATGAGCCGGCTGATTTTGCGGAATATCAGGTTTCTGGCAGCTATAAGCAATTGTAAAAAGTACTATGAGAAAATAGGTTGCCTTTTTCATTGGAGCGGTTTTACATGATTTACGTTCCCGGCGCACTATTCGTTGATCAATCGGGGTATACATCTCTTTCCAGTCGTTCTTTGACCTCATCAAGATTCTGGAGTTTTTTTGCCCTTCTCGTGCTAATAGATGTTTCTGTAAAATACTTGTGTTGAGTCAGGAAAATTACCTGAATCTCATCCCATTTACGATCACTATCAATCTTACCGTGTTCTTTTAGCTCTCTTCTCAATCGATCCGCAATCTCATGGAAATCATCTCTTCCAAGGTAGTCGAGGTCAGCGTCACACATGATCTCTTCCAGCTTGTTCTTTGGTTGATGTGGGATCTGGGTAACGAAGATCAATTCTTTAATCGTTTGAATGTGTTGTTCGGTATAGCCGTATTTTGGAAGGATCTCATCTGCCATTCTCGCTCCAATCGGTTCATTCTTGTCGTACTGCTCCACAAAGCCGGCGTCATGGTAGGTCGCAGCAGACTTTAATAAGAAAAGCCCTTCATCGGTTACCCCTTCGCTTAAAGCAATTCGTTCCACCGCCTTCACCACATCCTTTGTGTGGGCAATACTGTGATAGTGGAGTTTATCTGAAAGGCCTTTTTCTAGTACTTTCATAATGTGTCTTTCTGCCTTGTAATAGTTGATCGAACTATAATGGTGAAGATTAACGATCTGTTGAAAACGCTCATTCGGATAGATTCCTTCTCCATTTACAGACAGTTCCGGTTTGATCCTATCAACAGTATACATATCGATCAGCCCACGACTCTTTGATTGCGCTTTACCCCTGAATGTACACTCAAAATACGGTTCAATATGCTTAAATGTGTTTCCGGTGATCGTTACTTTACCCGGCTCACCCAGCATTTCCATTCGTTGTGCTTGATTCACGGTTGCCCCCCAGACATCATACGCTAAACGTTCGCTACCGATTACCCCGGCGGTTACTTCTCCTGTATTGATCCCTAGTCTTAACTCCCAGTATTCACCATCGTTTGCAATGGCGTCATACTTCAGTTTTGTCATATAGTCCTGGATCTGCAAAGCAGCAAGACAAGCATCAATCGGATTTGTGTTGTTTCGCACTGGTACACCACCAGCACACATGTATGCATCACCGATCGTTTTGATCTTCTCAAGGTTGTTTTCTACGATGATCTCATCAAACTTTCTAAAGTAAACATCGAGTTTTCCTACGAGCTCCATTGGGGTTAGTCGGTCGGCGATCTTTGTAAATCCGACAAAATCTGTAAAGAGCACCGAAACCGTTTTATAGGCTCTCGCACTGGCGCGGCCTTTATTTTTCAACTCCTCTGTGATCTCGTCAGGAATAATGTTCTTCAACAGTTTTTCGGTCTTGTCTTTTTCGATCTGGAGCAAACGCTGGTTTTCTTCCACTTTGTTTTTTTCCTTCTCCAACTGTTGTTTTTGTCGTTCGATCTGAATGTTCTGAGCTCGTATCTCACGAGTTCTTTGAGCAACCTTCATTTCCAGCCTCACTTGCTCTCTTCTTGCATCTTCAATTCGTTTTCGGATGAATAACCTTACGCCGATAGCCAATACTGCGATCACAATCAAAATAAACCACCAAGAAGCCCAGAATGGTGACACTATACTGATGTTTAATATCGCTGGTGATCCCCATGGTCCATCACCAATCCTAGCAAAGATTTTGAGCTTATATGTTCCCGAAGAGAGCGATGTGAAACGAAGTTCGTTCGATGATCCGAGTAATACCTCACCCTCCTCTGTTCCCTCAAGAATGTACTTATAGTTTACTAATTCAGGATTGCTAAGATCTGAAGACTGAAAGCGCACTGTAAAACTTCTCTGCCGGTACGACAATTCTAAAACATCAAGTTTTGAAAGGGGTTTTGTTAATGGAGAACCTTCTTCTCCAGGTTTCAACCAAGTCTTGTCTAATTTTAGTTTTGTGATCTTAACAACAACATCTGGGTTATGAAGGGTCAGATTCTTTGGATCAAAAAAATTATACCCGTAAATACCCCCAAAATAGAATTCTCCATTCTTCGCTTTAAGATACGCCCCAAGATTGAACTCGTTGCTCATCAAACCGTCTACCTCTGTGTAGTTGATCGTTTCTCCTGAGAACCTGTTAAATCTGCATAATCCTCGGTTGGTGCTCATCCAAAGGTCTGTTAGTCCATCTTGAAGCACTCCATAGATCACATTGTTAGGAAGTCCATCTTTCTTTGTATATACTCTGGATTCCTTCGTTTTTTCATTCCAGTAAAGAAGTCCTGAACCAAAGGTTCCAAACCAATATTCATTTTTTCCTGTTTGACAGATAGAAGATAAGTAGTCCTTCGTGTGTTTCGTTAAATACGAGTTGTAGCGATAGGGAACAATCTTCAAGAATTCACCTTTTTCTTCCAAAACATTCAATCCGCCAGAACTGGTTGCGAATAAATATCTTCCTGAGTTATCCTTGATCCCTAAACGACAAACACCCAGGCTGATACTCTCTCTTGGGTTCTTTGGATTGTATTCGAAAACTTGTGTTGTTTTCTTTTTAATATCAATAAGAACTACACCTCCTTTTGTGGCCAGAAAATATTTATCCTTCTTATAGGGAAGTATGGTATAAATCCTTGTGTGTCGTTGTCTTGTTTCATCGTCTTTAAATCCACCAACTTCCCTAAAAGAATATTCGTATGGTGAGGTGATATTAAGTTCAAATAGGCCGTCAATACAACCTACTAAAACATGATTTGCATCAATAACATGTATTGAAAGCACGGTGATTTCTGCTGCTTCGAGATTTTTATTAGTGCCGTAAGAACGATAATATTGTTCGAATTTACCTGTATTTCTATTGAACCTAGAGATACCTTTATCCGTGCCGATATATAGATATTTTCCTGATTTATCCTCTCCAAAGCTCCAAACGTTGGGATTTGGAATTCCATGTTCCAAGTTTCCACTCGGCCCAACACCAAGGAATCCTTGATTCTTCGGATCAAAACTAGAAAGACCCCTGTCTGTTCCGACCCACATTGTACCAGAGTTATCCCTGAACAATACACTAAGGTCGTTGAATAAAATGGCGCTTTTCTGGAAGATGTCCTGGGTGCTCTGTAAAATTGTTCCGTCGGGACGTATAGAAAAAAGGCCTTTATTCACCGTGGCAACAAACCACGTGTTCTCTTCAGATAAATAGAACACATCAGAAATAGCCATAATCCCAAAAGAATTGTCTAATTCTTCATAGATGGGCTTCAACTCCTGGGTTGTGATCTCGTATTGAAAGAGTCCTTGACTCGTGGAAAACACAACCTCTCCTTGCCTAGCTTCTGTAATTTTATTTATGGTTAAGGGCAGGGATCCTTTTCCTGGTAAAAATAGCTGTTCAGCTTTTGAAGATGACGCCCCTTTTCGCCACAACCCTTTATCCTCCGTATTAATGAATAGGTCTCCACTTGAGGCCAACAATAACGACTGAACTTTTCTGGCGGGTATAAGGCCCTCTTGCTGAATGAATTTTTCTGTTTTGGTTGAGAATTTCAGGACGCCATTCCCTGTTGTTGCCAGCCAAATCTGCCCATCATTATCGATGTCCATACTTTCGATCTGAAGAGCAGCAGTTGTGTTAAGATGATAGGTCTTAAATTTTTCAGTGTTCGGATCATACTTGGTTAAACCGTTGGTTGTTCCGAACCACAAGGCTCCTTTTTGGTCTTTAAGTGAGCACTTTACATACTCGCTTTCCAAACCATCTGTTCCGTCGGAATTGAAGATCTCAAAGTTCTTTCCGTCAAATCGATTAAGACCATCTTGAGTCCCGATCCACAATGACATGTTCTCATCCTGTAAAATGCAGGTAACTGAACTTTGAGATAACCCGTCGCTGATCGAATAATTTCTAAATCGATAGGTTGTTTGCGCCCACGTCCCTTTGAAAGAAAGGAACAGTGCTGTAAGTAATAGCAGGCGCAATAATCGCATTTTTAAAACGCGTTCGGCTTAGCTGTATTCGCCGGAGCAGGTTGAATTGCAGAATTTTCAAGGTCTCTGTCAAACATATACATTCCACCTTTATCTCCTCCTATCAATCTTAACTTATCCAAGATCGTTCTGGCCAATGCCTCTTCTTCCAACTGTTCAGAAACATACCATTGAACAAAATTATGTGTTGTATAATCTTTCTCCTGTAAACAGATATCAACAAGATTGTTGATACTCTCAGTTACCCCTATTTCATGTTCAAGTAGTAATTCAAATACATTCTCAAGATTTTTAAAATCTCTTGGTGGCAACTCGATTGCAGGAATTAAGGCTCTTCCTCCACGTTCGTTTACAAACTTCACCAGCTTCAGCATATGAAATCTTTCTTCGTCTGAATGGGTGTACATGAACATTGCTGTACCATTTAACCCGTTGTTTTCGGCCCAAGAAGCCATAGCAAGATAAAACTGAGATGATGATGCCTCTTTCTGGATCTGTTCATTCAATGCTTCTTCTACTCTTTTGTTCATCATATTCAACTGTTTATTTTTTCAATAGCGCGAAAACACGCCATTCTTACAAATTTATCAATCCGTTTGCAAATCAAGCTGTTTGATAGGCACTTATTTCATTCGTTAAAGCTTAACTTTGGGAAATATGTCAAGAAATCAGAAAAAACACTCCGGAAAAGGAAATAAAATAGGTAAGTCGAACAAAATGAGGTCCTCATTGAGGCACATCATTCGAATGGTCTTTGATAAAAACCCTGAAAGCGTCCTTTCACACAAGCAGATCTGCGCCCTAATCGATGTGAAAGAAGCGGCCCTAAGAAAGCTTGCGTTTGATGTTTTACAAGACCTCAAATCAGAGGGATTTTTGCAGGGACACGGGCATGGTGTTTACTCGTTGAGTTTGGATGTTACAGGGGTCGAAGGAATTCTGGAGATCACCAACCGAGGAGCTGGTTTTGTAGTTACTGACGATGGAGAAGCAGATATTTATATTCCTCCACATGCATTGAGTCAGGCTCTTGCCGGTGATCGCGTTAAGGTACGAATCACAAAACAAGGTAAAAACAGATTGGAAGGCCAGGTAATTGATGTGGTTGAACGCGAACGAACTCAATTTGTTGGAACGATAGAGATGCATGAAAAATTTGCCTTTCTGGTACCAGATAATACTCGAGTTGGAACAGACATCTATATTTCTAAAGAAAAACTGAATGGTGCTAAAAATGGAGATAAGGCACTGGTTAAAATAACCGTTTGGCCTAAAACAGCCGGAAATCCATATGGTGAGGTTATTGAAGTTTTGGGCGCTACAGGTTCCAATGACGCTGAAATGATCGGGATCCTCTGTAATCTGGGCATTGATTACAAGTTTCCTCAAGAAGTATTGGAGGAAGCAGAAACAGTAGGCCTTGATCTTGATCAGGAAGAGGTTAAACGTAGACGGGATCTCAGGGATGTGACAACGTTCACCATTGACCCTGTGGATGCAAAAGACTTTGACGATGCCTTATCGTATCGTGAGCTTGAAAATGGTCATCTGGAAATCGGTGTACACATTGCAGATGTTAGTCATTATGTTCGTCCCGGAACGGCGATGGATAAAGAAGCCTTGAAGCGATCAAATTCTGTCTACCTGGTTGATCGTGTTGTACCAATGCTTCCGGAGCAGCTCTCAAATATGGCTTGTTCCTTACGTCCGAATGAAGATAAATTCAGTTTTTCTGCAATCTTCGAAATGGATGAAAATGGTAAGGTTTATAACCAGTGGTTTGGTAAAACCGTTATTCATTCTGATCGTCGATTTGCCTATGAAGAAGCACAGGAGATCATAGAAGGAAAAGAGGGTGATTTTAAGAAAGAGATTCTTGTTTTAGATAAAACCGCTAAAATTTTGCGAAAATCAAGATTAAAAAAGGGAGCGTTAAACATTGAGTCCGAAGAAATGAGGTTCCAACTGGATGAATCCGGACACCCTGTTGGGGTACTCATCAAGACATCGAAAGACGCTCATAAACTGATCGAAGAGTTCATGCTTTTAGCCAATCGAAGAGTGGCAACTTTCATTGCGGAACCAAGAAAGGACAGAGACACCATTCCATTTGTTTACAGGGTTCATGATAAACCAGATCTGGAAAAGATCGCGCTGTTCAATGTCTTCATTGATAAGTTTGGTCATAAACTGGACTTCACACACCCCGAACAGATCGCTTCCAGCATTAACAAGTTGCTTGAAGAAATCAAGGAAGAAAACGAATATTCTCTGGTTCAAACAATGGCCATCCGATCCATGGCTAAGGCGACATATGACACCGTTAACATTGGTCACTATGGTCTTGCTTTTGATTTTTACACCCATTTTACATCGCCGATCCGACGGTATGCAGATCTTATCGTTCATCGCATCCTACAGGAAGAACTTACTCATAAGAAACACCGATATGGAAATGAGTTAGATGATATTTGCAAACGTATTTCCAGAATGGAGCGTAAAGCCACAGAAGCGGAACGTGAGTCTACAAAATACTTCCAGACACTATATGTTCAAGATCACATTGGAGAGGTGTTCGAAGGAACTGTATCGGGTCTTGCAGAATTCGGAATGTTTGTCCGCATGGATGAAAACCACTGCGAGGGAATGATTGCAATGAACCAGATCCCTGGAGACCGATATTATTTTGATGCTGAGAAATACCGAATCATAGGTGCTAAGACAAAGCATGAATACAATTTCGGTGACAAAGTCATGGTGAAAATCTATGAGGTTTACCCACGTAAACGACAAATTGATCTGGAGTTGATAGAAAAATAAAAAGCTCCTCAACCCACAAGATTAGGGGCTAACAGTCATTTGGTAAGTCAGTCTTTTTTAAAGGTGCTGATTCCGAATGGTAAAAACAGAGGGCAAAAACGAACGAGGCTGGTTAAAACAAATATACCTGCCAACGCTAAAAGGATTATTCCAAGTGTCCCGCTTATGATGTTTGCTAAAAACAATCCGGCGATTCCACCTGTAATAACCAAACGAACAATTCTGTCTATGCTTCCCATGTTCTTTTTCATTGTAACAATTTAAAATCATTGCCAATCTCAGAACTCTGGTTTGTTTTGAATGTTACCGGGGTAACATATCACACCAAGCGTATGCGGTTGTTCAGGTCTTCTCGATAAGAGCCTCCAATTGGAATGATTTTTTTATCGTTTTCCAGTGTAAGGTTTGGAAACTCAATACTTGCTATTTTATCCAAGCGCACAATAAAAGAACGATGCACTCTAATAAATTCTGCAGTACCCATCTTATTTTCGATCTCTTTCATTGTTGAGTGGATCGTGTAACGCGTATCTGCGGTATGGATCACAACATAGTCTTTCAAAGCCTCAATGTAGAAGATGTCTGTGGTTTTCAGTTTTACCAGCTTGCTGTTGGACTTCACGAAGATAAATCCGTTTGTTGCTTCTTTGTTTTCGACAATTGAATACAACAAGTCTCTTTCTTTAATTATCTCTTGTTCTTTTCCGTGCTTATAGATCGCCATTTCAATAGATGTGTGAAGATCTATCTCTTTAAATGGTTTGATAATGTAGCCATAAGGCTCTGTTATCTTTGCCTTAGAAAGAGTTGATTCATCGGCATATGCGGTAAGAAAAACAACAGGAATTGAAAATTCATTTCGAATGATCTCCGCTGTCTGGATCCCATTCATGTCTCCTTTCAACATGATGTCCATAAGAACGATGTCCGGCTTGAATTCTCTTGCCAGACCCAACGCTTTTTCACCGGTTGCAGCCGCCCCGACCACATTATAACCCAGTTTATTCAAGCTGTGTTGAATGTCCTTTGAAACAATAGATTCGTCTTCTACGACAAGAATATTCGTCTTTGACATGTGTTATAGTTTGGCTTTATCAAATGTAATCAAATAATTTATACCCTTTGAGGAGTCTATTTGTATTTCCCCCTCGAGCTGCTCTACAAGTGCAGAAACGAGCTGTAAACCCAATGTATCACTATCCAAAGGATCAAATCCTTCTTTAAATCCTACTCCATTGTCACCTATTCTTAGAAGTACTTTGGTTTTTACTTCTTTTAAGGAGATGTGTATTTCTCCTGGTTTACCGTCAGGGAAAGCATATTTTAACGCATTGGTCACAAGTTCATTCACCATTAAACCACACGGTATGGCCTGATCCAGAACAAGTTCAACTTTTCCGAGTTCGGTTACCAAATCAATTTTTCCCAAACCTACACTATAGGAAGCAACTAAATTGTGGCTTAGGTTTTCGAGATACGCCGAGAAGTTGATCGAGGAGAAGTTGGTCGTTTGATAAAGGTTTTCGTGAATGATCGCCATTGAGCGAATTCTGTTCCTGCTTTCTTCAAGGATATCTAGAGTTCGCTTATCCTTCACAAAGGAGCTTTGAAGATTTAAAATACTTGAAATGACCTGAAGATTGTTCTTTACTCGATGGTGGATTTCTTTCAAAAGAACTTCTTTTTCTTTCAATGATTCCACAATCTCTTTTTCAGACTTTTTCTTTTCCGTAATGTCGTGCGCAACCAAGGAAATTTCATTGACAGCACCCTCGGCATTAAAAATTGGATTCAGGAATATTTCCAGCCAGATTTCCTTCTTTTTTGGTTTTATAGAAACCTCTATCTGCCTTGATTCTCCTTTTAGAACTATCTTTAATAATGACTTAAAAACCCTTAAGTCCGACTTTTGCAGAATACCTTCAAAAAACTGATCAAAATTATCCCCGGTGTTCATCTGCTTTTCAGCGAGATAGAAAAAATAATTCTTACAGTGCGTATTAAAAGAAGAGAAATTAAGTTGAGTGTTAAGAGTAAGTAAAAGCGTGTTAGATGAGCTATCAAAAATTGCATTACTTCTTAAAAACTGTTCCTGGAGTTGTTTCTCAGCTTTAATCCTTTCTTTGATTTCCGACGCTAATTTTTTATTAGTTTCCTCTGCAAGCTCCGCGCGCAACATTTCTTTCGATAATTGATGCTGAATGGATATGTCTTTCAGAATAACCATCGTTGCCTCTTTTTCCGCGAAATTGGTAGTTACAAATGTGACATCCGTAAGAATGGATGCTCCTTGCCTGTTGATGTGTAGTTGTTTTTGTCTGATTTTCTTTGTTTCAAGGTGATCCATGAAAGTCTTTGAAAACTCCTTTTGATCCGTCTCAATAAAAATATCAGAAAGATCTATTTCTTCTTTATCCAATAAGCGGTGTACCTCAGTGTTGGTATAAAGCACCTCATCATCAGAAATAATAATGATGCCCTCTGGGGTATTATCAAGTACAGATTTAAAACTCTTTCTACTCTTATCCAAAACCCTCATTGTTTCATTGAGCTCTGTTAAATCATGTATAATACATTGGTACGTGATTTTATCTCCTAAAACCATTTCTACCAAAGCCACTTCTGCTTCAATTGTATACAGATTTCCAATAAATTTCCAGTAGAATTTAGCATTCTTTGAGTTCTTTAATTTAAAGAGAAAGCGACCAAATTCTTTTTCTGATTCTTCCGTTTTCTCCATTGAGAAATCAAACAAACGTTTACCAATTATTGCATTTTTAGCAAATCCAAATAGTTGGATTCCTCTCCGATTCACGTCTATGATCTTATCATCTTCAAGAAGTAGAATTGCGTCATTAGATTCCTCATACATCAATCTATATTTTTCCTCTGATTGCCTGACAGCCATCGATGCTTTTTGCACTTCAGTTAGATCGATAACCGTTCCTTCTATCTGATCATTTTCTTTATCCAGGTACCAGTTAAAAATAAACCATTTAGTATTTCCGTTTGAAAGAGAAAAATGTGTCTGGAAGTTCTTTATATTATCTCTGTTTTGGATGAGGTCTAGTATTTCCTCCCATTCCTTCCTAATCTCCTCTCGAAACAATTTGGTGCCTTTTTTAAAATCACCTTCAAACATATCATAGAATGCCTGGTTGTAATCCAATAGATTAGATTCAAGATCTGTTGTGAACACACCCGCTTGATTTCGATAATATAGATCACGGTATTTCTTTTCCCTTTTTTCAAGTTCTTCTTTTTCCTTTTCTTCGTTGGTGACATCTGTTAATCTAACCAACCAGTAAAAGCCGTTTTTTAGTTCTAAAATGGTAATGGTCAGATCCAATGTATATTCATCTTTACCTACCTTTTTTTTCTTTATTGACCTAAACTCAGAACCCAGTTTCAGTTTCTTAATTTTTTCTTCTTCATCTTTGTTTATCTGCTCAATAAAATATTGGGTTAAACTCTTTTGACCACATCCGAAATATTTTAATACCTCTTCATTATTATCAACCAAATCAAATTCCCCATTTTTTACTTTAAATAGTAAATATCCAATCCCAGGATTGTTAACAATCTTTCTCAGATACTTGGAATAATCTTCCACACTATTGATCATTCGTTGTCTGGAAAGCAAAACGAGAATTGAACACATGGCAATAATGAGGATCATCCCAAAAATCCCACCTTTTGAAATACTGGTATGATCAACAACCTGAAACCCATACAAGATCAAACCAATGACAAAGAAGTTATACAGAATGGCAGGATACAGGCGTTGGCTTACGAACAACAAAACCGCATAAAGCGAATAAAAACAATATAAAGAGAACACGTCAAACCCACTCTCCAACAACTGTTGAAAAGCAAAGAAGGTCACAACGAAATAATGAATGATAATAATGTAGATCAACTTATTTCTTAGGGAATTGATCAGATAACAGATCAGCGAATACATAGGGAATCCGATGAAATTGGCTATTCCTATATAGAAATATACCTTTGGTACATCTGTGTCATAAACCAGATAACAAAAAATTGGGCTAAACACAAAAGAAGCAAACAAATGCAAAAAGGCTACGCGTTTAAAATCATTCTCTTTTTCGTAGTAAGGAACGAATTCGCCGGTTGCATTCACTATTTTGCTAAAGTTGATCAAATTGACACTTACTGATTTAGAACAAATATATGGGTTTACCTAGTCTGAAGGATGTCTTCCTTTTTCGGTAAATAAGATTAAAAAAGAATATTTTATAAAACATATTTATTCATTCTTATTAAGGTTGTTGATATGTTCGTAAATGACTTAACTATTCCTTTGATAAATGGTTATTCACTAAATAATTGTTGTTACAAACATTTTATAATCATGTTAAAATATTGATTTTTAATGGATTGTATATTTATTCACAAATGATTGAATTTATATTGTGTTAATTCTTTAATGAATGGATTCACTGTTAATCTGTTATTAACCGTATGTAAAAGTTATCTAAATATTCCTTAAACTATTGTAGGAACTTTCAGTTATTATTTGAATCTGAAATTATAATTGGAGAAAGCAAGGAATAGTTTTAAATTGATTTCATCGTTTATAAACAGTTTTTCTAAATAGTCTGTTAATTACCCCTATACTTAACTATCACATAATCAAACAAGTGTATTTTTGTTAATTTCTAGAATGTTTATATCTTGATTGAAATGTTCATTAAAGATACCTTTGTTTTGATTTTAAAATCCAAGATATGATAATTCCAATAGGTGCAGACCATGCTGGCTTTTCTTTAAAGGAAGAGCTGATCTCTTATTTAAAACAGAGAGGATATAAACTAAAGGATTTTGGATGCTATTCTGAGGATAGTATCGATTATCCTGATTATGCCCATCCTGTTGCAGAAATGGTTGAGAATAATCCTGGAATGCTTGGAATAATAATCTGTGGATCAGGAAATGGAATAAACATGACAGCAAATAAACATCAGGGGATTCGCTCCGCGTTGTGCTGGAAAAAAGAAATTGCCCAACTGGCACGTGAGCACAATGACGCAAATATTATTGCTTTACCGGCAAGGTTTATATCAACTAAACAGGCAATAGAAATGGTTGATACTTTTTTAACTACTTCTTTTGAAGGAGGGAGACACCAGCGCAGGGTGGATAAGATCAGCTGTTAATTATTCTGATAAAAGCGTACGAATAAGCTCTTCCGTGGTCTGTGTGTATTCTGTGTAATACTCACCTGTGCCTGGTCCGTTGAATCCTGTGTGGATCTTTTTAACGTTTCCAGCTTTATCAATAAATATTGCTGTTGGAAAAGAGATAATGTTATTTAGCATTGAAAATTGCGAAGCAGCAAGTCCTTTATTAGCAGATCCACCCACGAGAAATGTAAATTCCAGATCATACCTTTCTTTTAGCGTTTTGATCTTTTGAGATTGTTGGTTGAAATCATCTCCAACTTCATATCCTACAGAAATAATTTCCAAGCCTGATGAATGATATTTATCGTACAACTCTTTGAAATATCTTGTTTCATCCATACAGTTTGGACACCATGTACCCATGATCTGAATGATGGTTACTTTGTTGGTGAATTTTTCTTGTGGAAAGTTGAAATCATTTCCCTCAAGATCTTTCAATGAAAAGGAAAACTCCTCTTTTGAAACCAGATAAGTTAGGGAATCCGGACTCGTTAATTCGAATTTATCATTTCTAACTGCAGTCCAGTCGGATTGCCAGTGTTTTCCACTATAAAATTTACCATGGATATTTCCTTCTGCAAGATGTCCAGTGAATAGAAACGCATGAGAACCATCAAAACAAGATAGGTACAAGCTATCTCTAACAATGTTTCCTTCTAAAAATCGGTAATCTCCTGTTTCTGTAAGAAATGTTCCCTCTACGTAATTTCCCTGTGCTTGGAAAATCCCCGAAGCCTTATATACTGAAGGTGTACCCGGCTCAAAGTCACACTCCCACTTACCATTGAAGTCCGCTGGAATAAAATTACTGAGATAGAGTTGCGGACTTTCAAATCGATGTTTGTACCCGTAGGTAATTTTACACGGAATGGAGTAATTCTTTTTATTTCGATTAAACCAATGTCCATTTAATACCTTTTTACCCACTTTCAATACAAGATAAGAGTCAAAAGAAGGAAAATCCAACACAAGCGAATCATTGATTATACGATCAGACTTGAGTTCTATTTTCTCGTTTCCATTAAGAATAGTGTACTTATACTTCTTCTTGTCTAATTTTTGGATGGTGAGTTTAAAAGGAAGAGTCGTTGTTTCATTTATAGACAATAAACCAGTCCAATCACCGGTTTTGATACATAATGTGTTTACTTTGCTGGCAAAAGTGATTGTCGATAACAAAACACAAAAAAGTAAAATGAGCGTTTTTGCCATTAGCTGTTTGTCTTAGTGCGACGAAAATAGTAGTTTTTAAAGGTAATTTTATTCTTTGTGCAACCTTTTTCTAACAATACAGGTCTATCGGATCATACGAGCACTATGAATGATTATTCTTTGGTAGAAGAATGTGTTAGAGGAAATCAGAGAGCTCAGAAAACGTTGTTTGAAAGGTTTGCTCCAAAAATGCTGGCTGTTTGTCAGCGTTATGCAAAGGATATTGATGAAGCCGAGGACATACTTCAGGATGGTTTTGTAAAGGTATTTTTAAAGTTGGGTGCCTTTAAGCAACAAGGATCGTTAGAGGGATGGATACGGAGAATTATGGTGAATACAGCCCTAGATCAGATCCGTAAGAACGGAAGATTGTTGGGAGACACCGATGTGGATAGTGTTGAGTTTAAATTGGACTCTAACGATTATATCGTCGAGGGATTGATGGCTGAAGATCTAATGAAGTTGGTAATGAGTATGCCGGATGGGTACAAAACGGTGTTTAACCTTTTTGCCATTGAGGGGTATTCTCACGCAGAAATAGCAGAAATGTTAGGTGTGAATGAGTCAACAAGCAAGTCACAATATTCCAGAGCAAGAGCATACTTAAGAGAACGAATTGAAAAGATACATGGAAAACAGCGATAAAATAAAAGGTCTATTTCGTGAGCAATTAGGCTCTCATGAGGTTCCGGTTAGACCAGAGCTTTGGGAAGCTGTTTCTGCAAAAGTTGCCGCTGGATCTGTTGCTTCTTCTGGGATTTCCATTGTTTCTAAATTGATCATTGGTGCGGTTTCAACCGCAGCGATCGTCACAGGGGTTTATTTGATTTCCCAGGAGAAAGAAGAGATAAGTAAACCGGAGTCAAAGTCGGTAGTAGTTCTTCAAGAAGAGCGTTTATCTGAAAATAAGGAGTACGCTGACTTGTTTGATAATGATAAAAACAAAACTGTTTCTGTTGAAGAGAAAGAAAAGAACAAGAATCAGGAAAATCACACAGAAACGGTCGTTATAGACACCCTACAACCCAAGACAACACCAAGTTATACTCCTCTAAAAGAAAGAAAAAGAGAAGAAAAGACTGTAGTAGCCGAAAGCCAGGAAAATAAGGAGAATAAAGAGAAAGAGACTCGTGTTCAAGAAGAACAAGCTAAGAAAACAGGTATAAAGCAAGAAAAGCAAAGTATCGAGGTTGTATTACCAAACGTGTTTTCGCCAAATAATGACGGACAACACGATGAGTTTTTTATTGATTTTAAAGATTACGAAATACAGGATTTTAACATGGTGATCATGGATAAATCCAATAAGGTAGTGTATACTTCAAATGATCCTAAATTTAACTGGAACGGAATGGATTTAAACGGAAACCCTGTCCAACCAGGAACGTACTTATACTACTTTACAGGTGTTGTGAATGATAAAACACCAATCAGTAAGTTTTCATCACTTCAGATAATTAGATAACAACTGAATTATTTCTTTCGTTTTTTTCTCTGATAAATAGGATGAGCTGCAAAAGTGTCGCTGATCATGATTCGCTGTCTGTTCATACGGATGAACAACAAAGAAAGAGGGGGGCTTAACCTATATAAGTACTCCAAGAAGTAACCCGAAAAGCTTGAATAGGACTTGAATTTCCTTTTTTCTAGTTGGAGAATAATTCGCTTTACAGTGGTGTCCCTCGATAACACTTTAACATTGGTTCTTTTCGGTAAAATAACTATTTCGCCATTCGGAAGTATAATGTTTTTATCAGGGTCGTTTTCGGTAAACCCAGGAATATGTACCCCCACAAACACCCCTTTATCATACAATTCATTACTCAGACTTTCTGCAATTGTTGCAACTGCGCTCTTGGTTGAGGAATATAAAAAGTAAGAAGGCAGCCCAATTACACCTGCTAAAGAAGAAATAAACAATATGCCTCCTTTGGTTTTAATAAGTTCGTCCACAACTGCTTTAGCAGCATTTAGACCCCCAAAAATATTGACCTTATAGACTTCTTCAAAAAGATGAGGCTCCGTATCTAAAATCCCTCCCTTCGACGCCAGGGCTGCATTGTTTATTAGGTAATCTATTCGACTAAAGTGACTCAAAGTAAAATCTCTAAGTTCACAACAGAATTCATAACTAGAAACATCACCGCTCAATCCAATAGCATTTCCACCCCCATTATTAATAGTTTCGACAACCGAAGTCACTTTTTCCTGCTTCCTTGAATTGATAACAACCTTTGCCCCCCTTTTAGCCAGCATTTCTGCTGTTCGTTTTCCAATTCCTTGTGCAGAACCGGTAATGATAACAACTTTGTTATGAAAATGATCTGTTTTCATTCTTAAAGCCTTATTTCAGGGTGATGTTTTAGACTAAAAAACAAGTTACTTATAGACATGACCCAATGCATAATAATGACAGGTAAGATCATTTCTGTTTCTACTGCCACATACCCAAAGAACAGGCCAACAATGATTGAACCAATGGTTTCACCAAACCCCTTAGGAAGGTGTGCTGCAGAATATAAAGCTGTATTAAGTGCAATAGCTAAAGCAGGACCAAGAACTGAAACAAATGGAAACAACAAAAGAGATCGAAACAAAACTTCGTAACCGATCAGGTAAATTACCCAACCGGAAATTGCTTTCATGAAAATAATTTTGTTCCACTGTTTTGTTCTTATTTGTGGAAAATGTTTTTGGTGTTTTGGTGATTTAGATTGAAAATAAGCGAAGGGAATCCATAATATAGAGTAACCAATTATTAAATAGAGCGCAAGGGGTAACTTATCAGGTTTGATTATTAACCCCATTTCCATCTTGAACCAAGGATTTATATTCAGAATTTCTAGTGCGATAAATGGTAGTGTCCCCATAGTCAATGCGCCAAAAAGCTTTGAGTGAAACACTCGATTGGCATACCATTGATCTCCGATGTTTTTTTTCTGATAGAGAAGGTTAATTCTTTCTGAGATAGAAAAGAACCAATAAAGGTAAAAACACCCAAATCCAATGAGCAAATAAAGAGCTAATGAGGTGGTTGTTTCAGTGTTTAAATACATAGGTATCAAAAAAAAGCCCTTTCTTTCAAAAGGGCTCTGAGGTCTCGAGCGGATTCGAACCGCTGTACACGGTTTTGCAGACCGTTGCCTAAGCCTCTCGGCCACGAGACCATCTTGGTTGCAAAGCTATAAATTTTTCCGGAAGTAAATTACTCTTCTATGATTATTGCCACATTTTCGACATTCCCATTTATGGGAGGAGAAATTTTAGTGACCTTGACACGAACTGACTCTATCGATTGAAATGATGATTTTAACCGAAGAATAATTCTGTGTCCAACATGTTCAATTAGTTTAGAACGAATCTCCATTTCTTCCTCCACGATCTTATTCACAAAAACGTAGTCGATCGTTTTCTGTAGGTTGTCTTCTAGTGCCGCGTCACGGAAGTTTGTATTTAACATAACATCAATAACGTAGTTTCCCCCTATCATTCCTTCTTCATCAAGACACCCATGGAATGCATACAATTTTATTCCATTTACCTCAATTATATGTCTCATGCATTGATTTTCAACTGATTAACAGCATCTATTCCGGTTTGCATTCTTTGCAAGGATTCTTCTTTTCCAAGGTATTGAGAGATTTCAAACATACTTGGACCAGTACCCGTACCTGTTAGGAGTAATCTGAATAAAGGCAGAACAGCACCAACACTTATTCCTTTTGATTCAAGGAAGTCTTTGAATGCAACATCAATGTTTTCAGAATTGAAAGGTTCAATTCCTTCCATGTTGTTCATCCATTCATTCATTAAAGAAGTTGAATCCTCCTTCCATTTTTTCTGAACAGTAGATTCATCATACGAAGTTGGTCTTGAGAAAAGGTATGCTCCTTCGGTCACTATGTCACAAATGAAAGTTGCACGTTCTTTCATCATATGACAAATGTCTTTTAGCTGTTCATCAGACATCGGTTGTTCGATTTCAAGTTTGAGAAGTTGCGCAAGCTCTTCATCTGATTTTGATCTTAAGTATTGTTGCTGAAACCAACGTGTTTTGTCAGGGTCAAATTTTGCTCCTGCTTTGGAAACACGATCTAAAGTAAACACCTCAGAAAGTTCTTCCAATGAGAAAATTTCTTGAGTTGTTCCAGGGTTCCACCCTAAGAAAGCAAGCATATTAATGAACGCTCCAGGGAAATATCCTTTCTCTCTGTAGCCAGAATATAACTCACCCTCAGAGGTTGTCCAGTTGGTTGGAAAGACAGGAAACCCTAAACGATCACCATCCCGTTTAGATAATTTACCATTTCCATCAGGACGAAGTAATAGAGGTAGATGTGCAAATTGTGGAATATCCCATCCAAAAGCTTGGTACAATAAAACATGAAGCGGCGCAGATGGCAACCATTCCTCTCCCCTAATCACGTGGCTGATTTCCATTAAATGGTCATCTACGATATTCGCCAGGTGATAGGTCGGCATTCCATCACTTTTAAAAAGAACTTTATCATCAAGGTTATTGGTGTTTACAACTACCCACCCTCTAATAAGATCTTCAAAGCGCACATCGTGGTTACGTGGCATTTTCATACGTATAACGTATGGCGTTCCATTGGCCAACATCTCGCTTACCTGGTCCTGAGGCAGTGTTAGTGAGTTTTTCATGCTCATACGTGTTACACTGTTGTATTGCCAGTTGGGCATTCCCATTTGTTTTGCTTGATCACGCATTCGATCCAGATCTTCTGCTGAATCAAAAGCATAATAAGCCTTGTCTTCTGCAACCAGTTGCTCTGCATACGGACGATAAAGATCCTTGCGTTCACTTTGAACATAAGGCCCGAAATCACCACCAAGCCCAGGGCCTTCAGTTGGCATTATCCCACACCATTTCAAGGCGTCCATAATGTACTCTTGTGCACCAGGAACAAATCTGGTTTGGTCGGTATCTTCGATACGGATCAAAAATGTTCCGTTGTTCTTCTTTGCAAACAGATAATTATATAGAGCAGTTCTCACCCCTCCCATATGAAGTGGTCCTGTTGGAGATGGGGCAAATCTTACTCTTACTGGTTGAGTTGACATATTTGATTTATTTGACCGCAAAGATAACGGAATTAGCTGAATTTATTGATGTATTGAACGTACCGAAAGCGCCGGTGTATCGTTAAAAATAAATAAAGAGGTGGAGGTCTCGTTCTACTTCATTAACTTAGTAGGTTGTAGAGTAGATACATGAGTGCATACGATCATTTATTAGAGCAAATTGATGCTTTCATTCGAAAGTTTTACAAGAACCGTATGGTTCAGGGAATGATCCTTTTCGTTGGGATTTTTATCATGTCTTATTTGCTCGTAACAGTGCTAGAGTATTTCGGTAGATTCAATTCTATTGTGAGAGCTGGACTGTTTTTTAGCTTTATATTATTAAATATTGCGGTTTTAATTAGATTTTTTGTTTTACCAGCACTAAAGATCTATTCGTACGGTGAACGAATAAACCGTTATCAAGCGTCAGATATTATTGGTAAGTTCTTTCCTGATGTTTCGGATCGATTAAAGAATACACTACAACTTCAGGACGATCTGGATGCTCAGGTGGGTAATATTGAATTGCTCAGAGCAAGTGTAATTCAGAGATCATCGGAACTGGCGGTTGTGCCATTCGCATCAGCCATTGATCTAAAAGAGAATAGACGTTACGTAAAATATTTACTACCAGTATTTGCATTGCTGGTTGTGATTGGCGTGGCAGCACCATCGATGCTTACTCAAGGAACAGAGCGGATCGTTAATTATGACGAGGAGTTTAAGATTGAAGCGCCGTTTGATTTTGTTTTACAGACAAAGGATCTTACACTTGAAGAAGGTGAAGACCTTGATGTGTCATTGGAACTGAGAGGGGAGCAATTGCCAGAATTTGTATATCTGATTAGCGAAAATGGGAAGTTTTTGATGACCAGGAAAGCGAAGAACAAGTTTGAAGGCGTAATTAGAAAACCTAAAAGATCATCAGAATTTAAGTTTTTAGCCAATGACTTTGAAAGTGAACCGTACGAAATCAAGCTCGTTGGAAAGGCAATCATTGGCAAACTGGATGCTACCTTGAATTATCCTGAGTATTTAGGATTGAAGAACGAAACGATTGCAAATGCCGGTGATATGACTATTCCTGAAGGAACGACAATTGACTGGAATGTGATCACAAAAAATACAAGAAATCTCAGGTTTAAGATAGGATCAAAGCAGAGCTTATTCAAAACGAATGGGTTTAAACAGAGGAGTGTCATAACCGATGATACTCCGGTAACTATTTGGTTGAAGAGTAGCACGACTGATAAAACGGATTCAATGAAGTTTACCATTTCTGTGATCAAAGATGCGTATCCAACTATATCTGTCGAAGAACTTCAAGACTCTCTTTCTGATGGCCTTCGTTTCTTTTCAGGGAAGATAGGGGATGATCATGGGCTTAGGTCATTACAATTTGTTTATACGATCATTTCAGAAAACGGAAAAAAGAAAGAGCAAAGAATGAACGTACGATCTGTATCAGGTACGGATCAGCGCTTTGATTTTGCTGTAGACTTTAGAAGAGAAGAGTTAAAGCTTAAAGATAAGATTGAATATTACTTTGTGGTTTCTGATAATGATGCTGTAAATGGTTCGAAAACAACACGCTCAGCGGTTTATAATTATCAATTGCCGACGTTGGAGGAGCTAAACGAAACAAGGGATTCAGAACTTGAAAAAGCCAAAGAGGACTTTAAAGACTTATTAAACCGAACACAGGATTTCCAGAAGGATCTAAATAAGCTTAAAAAGGATGTTCTGAATTCAAAATCATCAGATTGGAATAAGCAGAATAAACTCCAAGAATTGAAGCAGAAACAAGAAGACCTTTTCAAGTCTCTGGAACAATTGAACAATGAATTATCAAATAGCCTAGAAGAGAAAAATCAGTTGAGTGAGGTAGATCAGGAGCTGTTAGAAAAACAGGAAATGATCGAGAAGTTATTAGAGGAGTTGATGGATGAAGAATTAATGAATCTACTTGACCAGCTAGAGGAATTAATGAAAGAAAACAATAAAAACGATCTAAAGGATAAACTGGATGATATAGAGACTACTTCAGATGATATGAAGAATCAGCTGGATAGAAGCTTAGAGATGCTGAAAAGGCTTCAAGTGAACGAAAAGATTGACGACATAGAGAAGGAGCTGAAAAACCTTGCCAAGGAACAGGAGGAGTTGAAAGAGGCTATAGAAAAGGATGAACTATCAAAAGAGAAGGCACAAGAGGAACAAGAAAAATTGAACGAAAAATTTAGTGAGCTCAAAGAGGATGTAAATGAGCTAAACGAACTCAATAAGGAGTTGAGTAATCCAATGGACATTGATAGTGCTTTTGATAAGGAGGAAGAGATTAAAGAAAACATGAAAGGTGCGAGTGAGGATCTTCAAAACAATAAAGAAAAGAAAGCAGGTGAAAAACAGCAGGGAGCAGCCGATGAAATGAAGAAAATGGCTGAATCGCTTGATGCGATGCAACAGAGTTCCAACAAACAACAACAGGAAGAGGATATCAATTCACTCAGAAATATTCTGGAGAGTCTTATGACGCTCAGCTTTGACCAGGAGGAAGTAATGTTAAGGTTCAAGAGGATCAATGATGCTGACCCTGTTTATAAGCGTTTAGGACGTAAACAAAGAAGAATAATCGATGATACTCGTCAAGTGAGAGATAGTCTAATGGCGCTTGCTAAACGACAGCCAAAAATCGCCTCTTTTATCGATAGAGAATTAAATTCGATTAAAAAGAATCATGATTTAGCGTTAGAGGATATTGATGAAAGAAGAAAGGATGCCCTGGGAGTTCATCAGCAATTTGTTATGACTTCATATAATAATCTTGCTCTTCTTTTAAACGAGATCCTTCAAAGTATGCAACAGCAAATGCAAAGCATGATGGAGGGTTCTGGAAGTTGTAATAATCCTGGAGGAAAAGGAAAGCCTAAATCGGGTAATTCTATGTCTACTGGTGATATGAAACAAATGTTGAAGAAACAGTTAGAGAATATGCAAAAAGGCATGAATCCAGGCGGTAATAAACCAGGGGACAAACCGGGAGAAGGTATGGGAAATAAGCCAGGTAGTCAGGGTCAGAATATGCTCGGATTAGGGAACAAAGAAATAGCTAAAATGGCAGCTGAGCAGACGGCTATTAGACAACGTTTGGAGCAGTTGCGCAATGAATTGAATAGGAATGGTAAGGGGTCTGGGAATAAACTTAATCCATTGATCAAAGAGTTGGAGCAACAAGAAAAAGAGTTGATAAACAAGAATTTTACGAAGGAAACCTTGAATAGACAGAAGGACATATTAACACGTCTTTTGGAGAGTGAGAAAGCCATTATGGAGAGGGGTTTCGAAGAGAAACGTGAGAGTAAGTCTGGAAAAAACATCAATAATGGTAACCAAATTCGTTTTGATGAGTATAACCACGAAAAGTTGCGACAAATTGAGATGTTGCGTTCAGTGGACCCGAGTTTAAACAAGTATTATAGGGACAAAGCGAATGAATATTTCAATAGGCAACTTTGAGAATAACTCAGCGGTTGTATATGAAAGAAGGTTTTGTGTTAATTGAAGATTTGGAGATCGTTTCTACATTTCAAGAAATCCCGAAAGTGGAATCATTGGTAGATAAGGTTTGTTCCAGATTGGGTGTGAATGAGGATTTTTATGGAAATGTTCTGATTGCTGTTACCGAAGCAGTGAATAATGCGATTGAACATGGAAATAAAGGAGCGGTACATTTAAAAGTAGGTGTATCCGTAGGTGATAAGGAGGAGGAGTTTTGTTTTAGTGTAACGGATGCCGGATCTGGTTTTGATTATAACAACTTACCCGACCCTACTGCCCCAGAAAATATATTAAAGGAAAATGGACGTGGAATTTTCTTGATGAAGAATTTGGCGGATGATGTTGAGTTTGAGGAGGAAGGAAGAAAAGTGTCAATTTATTTTGTGAAGTGATCGATTTTGAGAATATAGATGCTGAAGTTCCGGGTTTTAAGCCGGAACTTTTTGTTTTAGGTTTAACCTCGTTAGTAAGTGAGGAGCACAAGCATTTAGGTACAATCACGGTTGTGTTTTGCTCCGATGAATATTTGTTGGAAATGAACAGGCGTCATTTGGACCATGATTATTTTACTGATATTATAACGTTCGACTATTGTGAAGGGGACTTGGTTTCTGGTGATCTTTTTATCTCGGTGGATCGTGTGTTAGAAAATAGTTTGAAAGAACAGGTGGGGTTTTTGAATGAGTTGGCTAGAGTGTGTGTTCATGGTGTGTTGCATTTGTGTGGATATGGTGATAAGTCATCATCTGAACGGGTAGTTATGAGAAATAAAGAAGATCATTATTTGCGCCTTTTTTAGTTTCACGTGAAACAATCTCCTTTTACATGTTGTACTTTTGTTTCACGTGAAACAAAAAATTTCCAATGATTTCGAGTTATGATGTGATTGTTGTGGGCGCTGGCCATGCTGGTTGTGAGGCCGCTAACGCAGCAGCAAAAATGGGGAGCAAGGTTTTATTGGTGACAATGAACATGAACACAATTGCCCAAATGAGTTGCAATCCTGCTATGGGGGGGGTTGCGAAGGGTCAAATTGTAAGAGAAATAGATGCTTTAGGCGGCGGTAGTGGTTATGTGAGTGATGTAAGTGCTATTCAGTTTAGAATGCTTAATAGGTCTAAGGGGCCCGCTATGTGGTCACCACGAACCCAGAATGACAGGATGCGCTTTGCTGAAGAATGGCGATTGCTATTAGAAAGAAATCCTAATGTGGATTTTTGGCAGGACATGTGTTCTGGTCTATTGGTGGAAAATAGCAAAGCTGTTGGTGTTAAAACAAGTCTTGGCATGAATATTTATGGTAAGGCAATAGTATTGACAAATGGTACCTTTCTAAACGGGTTGATCCATATTGGTGAGAAGCAATTTGGTGGAGGTCGTGTTGGTGAGAAGGCGGCAACTGGAATAACGGAAGATCTGATTGAGCTGGGTTTTGAATCAGGAAGAATGAAGACCGGTACACCTCCAAGAATAGATGGAAGATCGTTGGATTATTCGAAAATGGAAATTCAACCGGGTGATGAAGTTCCTTCAAAATTTAGTTTTGGTAATACGGAGGCGCTTAAAGTCCAGCGACCATGTCATATAACGTATACGAATCTCGAAACACACTATTTATTGAGAGAAGGTTTTGATCGGTCACCGATGTTTAATGGGGCTATTAAAAGCTCTGGTCCGAGATATTGCCCTAGTATCGAAGACAAGATTAACCGTTTTGCAGATAGAGAAAGACATCAGATCTTTGTTGAACCAGAGGGTTGGAACACGGTTGAAATCTACGTGAACGGGTTTAGCACTTCTTTGCCAGAAGATGTTCAATATAAGGCGCTAAAGAGTATTCCGGGCTTTGAAAATGCAAAGATGTTTAGACCTGGTTATGCTATAGAGTATGATTACTTCCCCCCTACTCAGCTGAAGCACTCGTTGGAGACTAAATTAGTTGATAATTTGTATTTCGCTGGTCAAATCAATGGAACAACGGGATATGAAGAGGCAGCTTGTCAAGGGTTGATGGCCGGTATAAATGCGCACAGAAAGGTTCATGAGTTTCCGGAGTTTGTTTTAGGAAGAAATGATGCTTACATCGGTGTTCTTATAGATGACCTAATCACTAAAGGCACAAAGGAACCTTATCGCATGTTTACGTCAAGGGCGGAATTTAGAATTCTACTAAGACAGGATAATGCAGACCTTAGACTGACTCAAATTGGTTATGAAATTGGATTAGCTGATGATTTATCATTGAAACGAGTTGAAAATAAAATAAGTGGTACGGATAAGTTAATTCGGGCAATGCGTAATATTGGTGTAAAGCCTGAGGCTGCCAATGAGCGATTAACGGTTCTTGGTTCGTCCCCGATCGATCAACAAGTGAAATTATCGTCATTAATTACACGACCATTTGTATCTAGTGATGATTTGAAAATGTGGAGCGAGGAGTTCAATAGTGTTGCTATGGAGGTATTATTAGAACATCCAGATAGTTTGGAACAGGCTGAGATCGTTTTGAAATACGAGGGATACATTCAGCGTGAAGAAGAAATGGCAAATAAGTTGAATAGGCTTGAAAACGTTAAGATTCCGGAAGAGCTGGATTACAGAGAAATGAAAAGCCTGAGTATTGAAGCGAAAGAAAAGCTTAGTAAAATTAAGCCTGTTACAATTGGGCAAGCTTCAAGGGTTAGTGGAGTTTCACCAAGTGATATTTCTGTTCTTTTGATTCATCTGGGTAGATAGTTTCACGTGAAACAAATAATATAGCAAGGGCGGAAAAATAAATTTTCACACTTTTTATTTTGGGTCAACCCAGTCTCCGTAGGCCTTAATTAGGCCAATTAATTCATTGACGGCCTCTTCTTCAGGCACATTTCTTTTTACGACTGTTTTTTCTTTATAAAGATTGATCTTACCCGGTCCTGTACCTACATATCCGTAGTCAGCGTCGGCCATTTCTCCTGGTCCGTTCACAATACAACCCATGATTCCAATTTTCACTCCCTTGAGATGGCTGGTTTCTTTTCTGATCTTCGCGGTTGTTTCTTGAAGATCGAATAAGGTTCTACCACATGACGGACATGAGATGTATTCAGTCTTGGATATTCTGGTTCTTGTGGCTTGAAGTATACCGAACGATGTGCTATTGACTAGCGAGTTTGGAACATTTTTTCCGCTCAACAAGAGACCGTCACCGAACCCGTCAATGAGTAATGTACCTACTTCACTTCCAGAATATAATTGGAAGGTTTCCGGGTCTTCTGTTTGTTGAATATTGTGAAGAAGAACTGGATTATTAATCTTGTTATTCGCAAAAATTAAATAGATATAACGACAAAGGTGTACATATTGGTCACTATGTGTGGTTAAAACAATGATCGCGTTCGGTAGATTCTTGATCTCCTCCGCTTCTATTTCTTCACAATGTACCCTGAAGAAATAGGGTTTATTTTTCTTTTCGAATAGGATCGCGTCATCGAATTTTTCAATCAATGCGTAGTAGCCTTTCTTGTCGGTGTACTTTTCTTTGAATAGTTCAAGGTCAGCGATAACACCGAGTGTGCCCGGTAATTCGAAATCAATTTTTGTTTTACCGACATATAAATAATCTGCAGCGAGATCATTAATGTGCCATTTATCCAGTTGAACGGAGTAATTGTATCCAAATGCAAACAAATTAGCAGGCGTGATACTTTCTTTGGCAGAGAGATCACCAATCACGACAGGGACATGTTTCCCCCCGACGTTTAAAATATCTGCGCTTTTACGACGCTCATATTTGAAAGGATCGAAAGGGAGCTTTAATTCGTTGTAAGGCAGAAAAGGTTCTGTGCCCAAATTGTCGAATTTGCTAACCAGCTTTTGAGCGACCGGAATTTCAAATTCAGGTTCTTCTGTCAATGAAACTCTAATGGTGTCACCAATTCCATCCTCTAATAATGCGCCGATACCAACAGCTGATTTAATCCTGCCATCTTCACCATCTCCGGCCTCGGTAACCCCAAGGTGAATTGGATAGAATTTGTTGTTTTCTATCATTTTGGAAACAAGTAAACGATAAGCCTGAACCATAACAAGTGTATTACTTGCTTTCATGGAAATCACAAGTTGATCGTAGCCGATTTTCTCACAAATATTAATGAATTCATAAGCTGATTCTACCATTCCTTGTGGGGTGTCGCCATATCTGCTCAAGATCCTATCCGACAAAGAACCATGGTTTGTGCCGATTCGAATCGCTGTTCCATGTTCTTTACAGATCTGAATCAATGGAGTAAACTTTTCTTCAATTCGTTTAAGTTCTTCAAGGTAAGTTTCATCGGTGTATTCGATGTGTTCAAATTTCTTTTTATCCGCGTAATTTCCTGGATTAACACGGACCTTTTCTACTATTTTGGCAGCAATTTCCGCAGCATTTGGAGTAAAATGTATATCAGCAACCAAGGGTGTATTATATCCTAGTTTTACCAATTCTTGTTTAATGTTTAGAAGATTTTCTGCTTCTTTTTTACTCGGAGCCGTCAACCGAACAAGTTCACAACCAGCATCGATCATTCGAATCGATTGTTCAACAGACAGTTTTGTGTCCATTGTATCCGCAGTTGTCATGGATTGAACCCGAATAGGAATGTCACCACCAATTGCTGTAATTCCAACCTTTACCTCTATTGTTTTTATTCTTTCCCGATGATAAGGATTGTTGCAAAAACGATTGATTACATTGCTGTTAGTGAGGTTTTGGTCCATTATTGATGCTTTCGTTTAAAACAAAGGTATTGAATTTATGTTCGAAGTCATTCAATAGGAATGTTATACTGATAATGAGAAAGGTGTGGATTTAACAATTAAGAAGCGTACCTTTGTGTTTTAACAATGAATATGGGATTAAAACCAATTAGATACACCGGCACCCATGCCGAAGATTTCAGTAAGGTTCTGAGACAAAGAGTGAACAATTACTTTAAAGAAAGGAATATTTCAAAACACGCGAACAGTCAAATGTATTTGAAAACAGCAGTTATGCTTTGCTTGTATTGGGTTCCTTTTACATTGATGCTGACATTATCACTTCCTTCGTGGGTCAGTATTTTGCTTTGGCTCGCAATGGGTATTGGGTTAGCAGGAATTGGGCTTTCAATTATGCATGATGCAAACCATGGAGCTTATTCGCAGAACTCAACTGTTAATAAATTGGTGGGTTATACATTGTTAATGTGTGGAGGAAGTGACCTTAACTGGAGAATACAACACAACCTGTTGCACCATACATACACCAATGTTCATGGCCATGATGAAGACATTAGCCCTGTTCCAATATTGCGTTTTTCGCCTGACGCAAAAAGACTAGGAATACACCGTTTTCAACATTTATATGCTTGGTTTTTTTATGGATTGATGACATTCATGTGGATTACAAGCAAGGATTTTACACAAGCGATTCGATATCACAAAAAAGATTTACTGAAATCCCAACATACAACGTTGACCAAGCATATTCTTTTTCTAATCATTTTTAAAGTAGTTTATCTCTCCCTATACATTGGGCTTCCGATCTATTTGACTGACATGAGTGTTTGGTTGATATTGGGTGGGTTTTTCCTGATGCATTTTATTGCTGGGTTTATTTTGGGAATTGTTTTTCAGCCAGCGCATGTGGTTCCTGTGTCAAATTATCCTGTCCCGGACCCAACTGGAAATGTGGACGCTGATTGGGCAGTAAGTCAAATGCTGAACACAGCTAATTTTGCAAGAAAGTCAAAATTATTGTCATGGTACGTGGGTGGCCTGAATTATCAGATCGAGCACCATTTGTTTCCGAGTATATGCCATGTCCATTACAGGAATATATCTGAAATAGTGAAGGAAACAGCAGAGGAATTTGGATTACCATATTATGATTACCCGACTTTCTATGGGGCAATCTTGGAACACGGTAGAATGCTGTACAATTTAGGGCATTTTGACAACGCGAAGCCGATTTACGCTTGAATTCAGAGGAATTCAGAGATTTTTGCATTAAGCTACCATTTGTTACGGAGTCATTTCCTTTCGATGAGACTACGCTTGTATTTAAAGTTGGAGGGAAAATGTTTGCGCTGATCGATGTGGATCATGCTGTTTCTTCGAATTTGAAGTGTGACCCCGAAAGAGCAATTGAATTAAGAGAGAAATTTAACGCTGTCCGACCGGGTTTTCATATGAATAAACAACACTGGAATACCATAACCTTTAATGAGGATGTTGCTGATGATCTTCTTAAAGAGTTGATACTTCATTCCTATGAATTAATTTTTTCCTCATTACCTAAGAAGCTGAAGAATGAGCTTGAGATGGGATAAATACATTTGGTCTGTACGATTGGCAAAAACGAGAAGCTTGGCAACCGAGCTGATCAGTAAGGGAAAGATCAAGGTAAATGGCCTTGAAATAAAGCCCTCGAAAGAACCTAAGACAGGAGATATAATCTCTGTATCCAGAAATAATGCGATCTTTTCCTATAAGGTTGTTCAGCTGCTTGATAAACGAGTCGGCTCGAAATTGGTGGCAGAATATATTTCCGACATCACCCCTACAGAAGAGATCGAAAAATTTCGACAATACCAGATCGCTCAAAGCAACTACCGTGATTACGGGACAGGAAAACCATCCAAGAAAGACCGCAGAGACATTGAAGGTTTCATGAATGATTGGTAAATTTTTTACCTGGCTGTAACTTTTTATTTGTTAGTGGGTCTTACTGCAAACGTTAACGAATTATCCACAAAACAAAAATGAATGTGAAAAGAACAGCTTACACAATCGCTTTTACAATTCTAACTGGAATTGTTTCTGCACAAACTGAAAATGTTCCTGATACAACACGCTTCAATTTAAAGAGTACTGAAATACTGATCATCGACCATGCAGGTCATGATGAGAGCGATGATGACATCGATACAGCACCGGACTCAAAAACGAAAAGAAAGCTCGAAGCACACTGGGCAGGATTGGATTTCGGTTTTAATATGCTTACGGATGGTTCTTTTGGAACCTCCTTCGCGGACCACCCTTATTGGGAAAACGATCCAGCAAGATCAATGACGTGGAATCTAAACCTTTTAGAACACAAATTTGGCATCGTAAAAGAGTATGTTGGCATCACAACTGGACTTGGTTTCTCTTGGAACCAGTACGCGTTTAGCGATAACTACATTTTAAGCGCCTCTAACGACACTTTAATTGCATTTATTGACACGGTTAATGTGTACTCAAAAAACAAGCTTAAAGCATCTTATTTAACTGTCCCCCTTCTTTTGGAATTCTGTACTTCTGCGAACAACGATAAAAGCTTTTATCTGGCAGCTGGAGTTGTAGGTGGTGTGCGCTTGACTTCAAAGATCAAAAGAGCAGGTGAGTTCGATGGTAAAGAATTCAAGCAGGAGTTAAAAGGAATTTATGGTTTGAATCCATTTAAGCTTGATGCAACATCAAGAATGGGATATGGATCATGGGGCGCATTTGCTACCTACAGCTTGATGCCTTTGTTCGACACAGCAAAAACAACAGAGGTATATCCATTGACATTTGGACTTTCATTGAATTTTTAGTTCGTACATAAGTTAAGTTAGGTTGAAAGGCTGTCCGTTATGGTCAGCCTTTTTTACATAAAAAAAGGGCTGACCGAAGTCAACCCTTTCTAAATATCGTTAGGGATATTATTTCTTAACTACGTTGAACTGAGAAGTTCTTCCGTCTTCCAATACAACATTGAAGATATAAGCTCCGCTGTTAAGATCAGCAACATTGATCTGAGCTTTTCCAGCAACCAAAGAGATTGTGTGAGAAGCAACAGTTCTACCTGCAAGATCAGTAATGTTCAATGTAGCTGAACCTTCAGCGTCCATAGCAACAGTTACAACATCAACTGCTGGGTTTGGATATGCAGAACCTTCGATAGAAGCTTCCTCATTGATTCCTAATTCAGCAGCGTTGAAAACACGAACACCAATTGCAGGAGGAACATCAGATCCAAATCCTACCGCGAAGTAAGAACCATCATTTCCTACTGGTGCTACTGGTTGCAAATATGTATCAACATTCCATGTAACATTTGATGTATTGTCAAAACCTAAGAAAACTTCTTGGTTCACCGTTTGAACACACGCTAAGTAACGCTGGTTGTCCTGAAGAGCAACCTGGTTAGCGAACTGTCCGTAAACTGTTTCTCCTTGAAGGTCGCTAGGATAGTAGTAATACCCACTAGCAACTTCATTCAATGTCCATGTATTTGCAGGAAAGTTAGCGTCGTTCAAATCTGTGAACACATCATCCCAAGTGTAAAGGTATAATCCCATTTCTTCACCGTCTAGAGTTAGACCAGAAGCAGTAGAAGTTACCGCCGAGAAGTAAAGCCCATCAACTGCCAAACGACTTGCGTTAGGATTGTCAATTACAATACACGCATCAAAAGTAGTGGTCCATGTTCCTGGTTGATAGAATTGGTTTCCATCAGGAAGCCCCGTAGTAGCATCCAATTGAACAACAGAGTAGATCTCATCTTGAATAACGAAATCAGCTGAATAAGTGTTATCACCATCATATTCATCAGTGGCACCATTCAAATCAAGTGTATACGTTAAAGTATAACGTCCTGGAACGTGAAGTGGGTTAGCAGGATCAAAATCAAAGTTTGGTAAAGTTACTGTTCCTCCAGACCAAACATCTGCTGAGTCTGCAGTTGTTGAAGCAGCGTTCAACGTGAATGCAGAAGTAGTGTTGTTGTAAACCACCCCTGAAGGACCAGTAATAGTTGCGTTTAACGTTACAGCTGATTGAGCATTTGTTCCATAGTTATATACTCTTGCTCCTAATTCAAAACTATATTCACCTGCGTTTTGAGCCAATTGAGAAGGAAGACCACCCAACTTAGAAATTAGAGGTGCTTGCCATGCGTTAGCAAGGATACCAGCATCATCTCCATAAAGACCCGTTTTGTTTCCAATGAACATTTCTACCGGTCCGTTACCCATTTCTGTAATAAGCGCCTCTCCATCTGTTGTTGAGATCATTACTACAGGAATGTTGTTCACAAGGCTCGCTCCATCGTTACCACCAGCCATACCAGCGGGTGCACCAGAGTGGTTGATAATGATAACCCCAACAGCTCCTGCAGTTTCAGCATTAAGAGCTTTGGTACCAAATTGGCAGTCTGCACGATATACAACTGCAATTTTACCTGTAAGATCGTTAACTAACGCGTTACAGCCTGCCAATGAGTTTGGGAACCCATAAGTGGCGTTATTCCCTGTTGTTCCATCATCAACAAGCATAAGCTCTGCCTGAACAAAGTTTCCAGGGATGTTAAGGTCCAATGTTGTCCAGTCTCCCCCAGCTGGATCAGCCCATGTAAATTCATAGTTTCCTTGAACTGAAGCAGGAGAAATACCTGCTACAATCGCCTGTCCATATGACAAGAATCCGGAAGCTACCACTACTAAAGAAAGTAATAATTTTTTCATAAGATTAAATTTTGGTTGCGCTAATATAATACAAAAATAATTTATTGATTTTGTGAATGTAAACGTTTTTACCCATAAATAGGTTGAAAAAAGGGATAACATTTCTGCTATCCCTTGCAAATGAGGTATTTTGAAAATTAATCTTCGTTGGAAAGAGCTGCGGTTAAAAACTCTCGATTCATGCGCGCGATGTTTTCCAGTGAGATACCTTTTGGACATTCGATTTCACAAGCTCCTGTATTTGTACAGTTACCAAATCCTTCTTCGTCCATTTGGCGAACCATGTTCAAAACACGATTTTTTGCTTCAACTTTTCCTTGAGGAAGTAAGGCATACTGTGAAACTTTCGCACCTACGAAAAGCATGGCTGATCCGTTTTTGCAAGTAGCAACACATGCACCACATCCGATACAAGCCGCAGCTTCAAAAGCCTTATCAGCATCTGTCTTAGGAACAGGAATTGAGTTTGCATCGATCGTTCTTCCAGATGTGTTGACAGAAACAAATCCTCCTGCTTGCTGAATTCTATCAAAAGCACTTCTGTCTACAACAAGGTCTTTAATAACCGGGAAAGCTGCAGATCTCCAAGGCTCAACGTAAATAGTATCACCATCTTTGAACATTCTCATATGAAGCTGACAAGTTGTAATACCTGTATCTGGCCCATGAGCTCTTCCATTAATATATAATGAACACATTCCACAGATTCCTTCACGACAATCGTGATCGAATGCGATCGGTTCTTTTCTTTCATTGATCAGCTGTTCGTTCAACTGGTCCAGCATTTCAAGGAATGAACTGTCAGTGGAAACATGATCAAGTTTGTATGTTTCCATACTACCCTTTGCCTGAGAATTTTTTTGTCTCCAGATCTTTAGGGTTATATTGATAAACTTTGATGCCATATCTAATGTTTTTCTGATTGAATCTAATTACTTGTAGTTTCGAGCTGCGATCTTGATGTATTCATACTTCAGATCTTCTTTATGAAGCTCAGACTGGTTAATGTCCATTCCTTTGTATTCCCATGCTGCGGCAAACTTGAAGTTTTCATCATCACGAAGTGTTTCGCCTTCTGCATCCTGATATTCTTCACGGAAATGCCCTCCACAAGACTCTTTGCGCTGTAAAGCATCTCTTGCCATAAGTTGACCTAACTCAAGGAAGTCAGCAACACGAAGTGCTTTTTCCAATTCAGGATTTAACTCATCCGCATTACCAGGTACATAAACATCCTTATAGAACTCATCACGAAGAGCGGAGATTTCTTGAATGGCTTCATTCAGACCTTGTTCGCTTCTTGCCATCCCAACCTTGTTCCACATGATCAATCCAAGTTTTTTGTGGAAATGATCAACTGATTTAGAACCATTATTTGTTAAGAATTTCTGGATCAAATCTTTTACTTTCTTCTCTGCTTCATCAAATTCAGGAGAGTCAGTAGGAATTTTACCTGTTCTGATCTCGTCTGCTAAATAATTGGAAACAGTGTAAGGAATAACGAAATATCCGTCTGCAAGACCCTGCATCAATGCAGAGGCACCAAGTCTATTTGCTCCGTGATCAGAGAAATTTGCTTCACCTGCAACAAAACACCCTGGAATTGTACTTTGAAGATTATAATCAACCCAAAGTCCACCCATCGTGTAGTGAACCGCAGGATAGATCTTCATTGGCGTTTCATATGGATTTTCATCGGTGATCTTTTCATACATCTGGAAAAGGTTCCCGTATTTTTCTTCTACCCATTTTTTACCCAATTCGATGGTCTTTTCTTCACTTGGATCATGATCTCCCTGAGCGAAAGCGGCTTGTTTTCCTTTTGCCTTTATTTCAGAGGCGAAATCAAGATAAACACCTTCGTTTGTATCATTTGCTTCTATTCCGAATCCTGCATCACAACGCTCCTTAGCCGCACGGCTTGCAACGTCTCTTGGCACAAGGTTTCCGAACGCAGGATATCTTCTCTCCAGATAATAATCACGGTCTTCTTCTGCAATTTGAGTTGGTTTTAATTGACCTGCTCTGATCGCTTCAGCATCCTCTTTTTTCTTAGGCACCCAAATTCTTCCTGAGTTACGAAGCGATTCGGACATCAATGTCAGCTTTGACTGGTTCGTTCCATGAACGGGAATACATGTCGGGTGGATCTGTACATAACAAGGGTTCGCAAAATAAGCCCCTTTTTTATGCGCCTTCCAAGCTGCGGTAACGTTACTTCCCATTGCATTTGTTGAAAGGAAATACACGTTTCCATAACCTCCAGATGCTAAAACAACGGCATGTGCAGAATGTCTTTCGATTTCACCATTTACCAGGTTTCTTGCGATGATCCCGCGAGCTTTTCCGTCAACAAGAACAAGGTCAAGCATTTCGTGACGATTCAACATTTGAACGCGACCTAATCCAATCTGTCTTGAAAGAGCTGAATAAGCCCCCAACAATAACTGCTGACCAGTTTGACCTGCAGCGTAGAATGTACGTTGTACTTGGACGCCTCCAAAAGAACGGTTATCAAGCATACCACCATATTCGCGCGCAAAAGGAACTCCTTGAGCAACGCACTGATCAATGATGTTTCCTGAAACTTCCGCTAAACGATAAACATTCGCTTCTCGCGCACGATAGTCTCCTCCTTTGATCGTGTCATAGAACAAGCGATAAATGGAGTCACCATCATTCTGGTAGTTTTTTGCAGCATTGATACCTCCCTGTGCAGCAATTGAGTGCGCTCTTCTTGGTGAGTCCTGAAAACAGAAAGCTTTCACATTGTAACCCATTTCTCCAAGAGATGCCGCGGCGGATGCTCCTGCTAAACCTGTACCCACAACGATCACATCGATCTTAGGGCGGTTATTAGGCGCAACCAACTTTAGGCGGTTCTTATGGTTGGTCCACTTTTCTGCTATTGGACCCTCTGGTATTTTAGAATCTAGAATTGACATAATCTGAATATCTTGATTTCTATTTATTCATGAATAATAAGATCGGAATGATCGCAAACAAAGCCGGAACGATGATTGCAAATGTCTGTCCAGCCATCTTGATCATCTTATTGTAAGCCTTGTGGTTCAATCCTAATGACTGGAATGCCGACGCAAACCCATGCCATAAGTGGAATGCAAGTACCATCATAGCGATTACATAAAACAGAACGGCAAACAATGCCATCTCGTTCTTTTCAGGAACCCCATCTTTTGTTTTGTCCTGTCCAAAGAATGAAAGAACAACAGAATGAAGATCCTTATAACCTTCACCCCTTTTCAAATTGACTTCTTTCAAGTAAAATTCCGTTCCGTTTCTCACTTCCATTGCCGCTGGCATTTCACCTTCACCTACGAATGCAGAAGTTGGAACATAATCACCGGTGTGGGTGATGTAAAAAGTTTCTTCCGCTCCGGATTGAGGGTTTGCCACAACCACTTGATGAAGTGGCATTGGATCTGACGAAAATTTCATTTTCCACCAGAAGTTGGCCATGTGCGTAACGATAAAAATCAGGATCAAACTGCCTAAAAGCGCCATGTATCTTGATGGGGTACTTGAGTTTGCTCCCGGATTGTTATATGCATAAGGTACCGGTCGTGCTTTTTTGTTTTTGATGGTTAATAAGAATCCATCGATCGCATGGAATAAAATGGATAGATAGGTAACATACGATAAGACCTTCACAAAAGGATTGTGGGTCATAAAATAAGCATACTCGTTGAATGCTCTTTTTCCTTCTTCTCCTGTGATAAAGATCAATTGAAGGTTTCCTAAAAGGTGACCAACCAAAAACAGACACAGGAACAAACCTGTTAATGCCATCCAGTATTTTTTGGCGATCGATGATGAAAGAATAGCTGAATTACTCATACATGTAAAATTTCTTGTTTGAAATTATCCCCGCAAATTTAATAGATGGAACAAATTAGTGGGATTTTGGTTCTTATTTAGATTCATTATAGATAGCAATAATCAGTCAAAATTAAGTCTGGCGCCTTCTGAGTTGACATGAAGATTACATTGTCTGCCAAGGATTAGTGCCTGGTTGTCAGGGATATGACCAGCAGGAAAATTAAAACAAATTGGTATTTTTCGATACTCCAAATGTTCGAGGATGATCTCTTCCAGATTTTTTCCAAATGGAATAGCTGTGTCTTTCATATCCGTCATCCCGCCCACAACGAGACCAGAAATTATTTCAAGAATACCTGATTTGCGGAGAGTATGAAAAATTCGATCTATGTGATAAAGCTGTTCGGAAAGATCTTCTATGTACAGAATGCAGTCCGAATAATACGGACGATCATCAGTAGATAGCAAGCTAAACAGGATGCTCAAATTACCTCCGATCAATTTACCTGTTGCTAAACCGGGTTTATTGTTTTGGTTTGTCGGTGAGGAAACACTGTATGGTTCTCCTTGTAAGACCTTGAAAAGGGAGTCCAGTGATTCGCTGGAATTTTCTTGATAGTTTAAAGGCATCGTAGCGTGTAAACTCTCAATCCCGTAACGTTGCATTCTTTGGTGGAATACGGTTACGTCACTGAATCCAACCATCCATTTTGGTTCACGGATGATCCCGGCCCATTGAACACGATCGACGATCCTGACACATCCATAGCCTCCTCGGGCACAAATGATCGCTTTTACTTCCGGGTTATCTATCGCCTTTTGAAGGTCAGAGGTCCTTTGAGCGTCTGTTCCTGAAAAATAATGGTGATTTCCTAAACAGTGCTCGCTTACCTGCACCTTGTACCCTTTCGATTCAAACAATTCCTTGGCATAATAAACATGTGATGATTCAATTGCTTTGGCCGGTGCGATGATCATGACAAGGTCACCCGGTTGAAGTGCTTTGGGTTTAGAGATATCTGGCATGTTCCAAATGTAATATTTTGAATCCGGTATTTAAAGTTGAAACCTGTTACTTTTAAAATTGGTTACTTTGGTAAAAATAAAACCGAATAGGGCATTTAAATTATATGAAATACCCAGAGCAAAAACACATACAACGAAAACATAAAAAATGATCGAGCCTTTTACTGATGAGTATTTTATGAAGCAAGCGCTTATCGAGGCTCAGAAAGCATTTTCTGAAGATGAGGTTCCTGTTGGAGCTGTGGTTGCATTTAAAGGAAGGATCATAGCAAGAGCGCACAACTTTACTGAGCACTTGAATGATGTGACCGCCCATGCAGAAATGCAGGCAATAACGGCGGCAGCCGAAAGCCTTGGCGGGAAATACTTAAAAGGATGTACACTATATGTAACATTGGAACCGTGTGCCATGTGTGCCGGGGCCTTGTATTGGTCGCAGATTGATAACATTGTATTTGGTGCGGCAGACCCTAAAAGAGGAGCAGGAAGGTTTGGCAACGAATTGTATCATCCACAAACAAAGATAACTGGTGGAGTTTTGGAAAAGGAATGTGGAGATTTGGTGTTAGATTTTTTTAAAAATAAACGCTCTTGAAAATAGGCAGCATAGTCTTGTCATGGTTAATTTCAGTGATCGCTGGAAGTGCGATTTGTGGCCTTTTATTGGGTGAGCCAGTCGCCATTTTGTTATTTGTACTTGTTTCAGGTTTGTTTTCACTTCCTTATCTGGCCGTCATGATCTTATTCAATCTTTGGAAACACCCTTTTTGGCTCATTCAGGTCATGCATGTTTTTTTGACATTGTTCACCGGCTTTACCATTTTTCTTTTTGAGCGCAGTTCTTTCAAATACTTTTATGTACTGTTGATCTATTTTGTGTTTGGAGTGATTGCTCAGACCTATTTCTATTTCAGAAAGCCTCTGCAGGAAACGTATGTTAATCCAGATATTTTGGATTCATAAAAAAGGCGGACATTACCCGCCTTATGTTTTAAACAAATAAATGGATGACCCAGTAAAAAATGGCAGCTAGTAATGCACTTACAGGTATTGTAAGGATCCACGCCCAAAGTAGGTTGATAGTTACGCCCCAGCGAACAGCACTTAGTCGCTTTGTTGCCCCCACGCCAATTATCGATCCTGTAATCGTATGCGTAGTTGAAACAGGGATTCCGAACTGGCTGACCGTGAAAAGAGTCAAAGCACCTGCTGTTTCGGCACAAACACCTTCAAGAGGAGTTACCTTGGTGATTTTGGTCCCCATTGTTTTTACGATCTTCCATCCACCCATCAAGGTTCCTAAACCGATCATTAAATAACAACCGAATGCTATCCAGAAAGGCATTGTTTCAGATTTTACTTTTGTTTTGATCTTGTGCCCCGCGAGAAGTTCAAATTTGTCTGGGTCCGTTACCTCTTTAAAAATGACGGCCTTTTTGTAGTTTGAGTTTAACGCCTTGTCGTTAAAGATGGTGTCGTGAGTAGATGCATCATATAGAATGTCTCCATCAGAGTATACGGTTAAGTTTTCAAGTTTTTTCTTTATCTTTTTAAACTTGGGAAAAGTTGAGGCGCCTGAATAGTTCGGGTTCAATTCTTCTTCATGATAGATGATCTCCTGCGAATTAAGATCCAGTACATCATCTCCTGCAACATACATCTGTACCCCTTTGTATTCACCATAAAGAGGTTTGAATTTCTTGGTTTTACCGGATTCATCCTTGAATTCAATCTGTACGACCTCAGCAACAGTAAGATAACTTGGAACCTCAGAGTCTGTTTTCCCATCCCTGGCCATATTTCCATATACCATCAAGGCAGCACAGATAATCCCCATTACTTTTTGTGAGTCTGCCCCACCATGACCAAGAGAAAATGCTGCTGAAGAAAGCAATTGTAGCTTCTTATGCATGTTAGCTTCTCTTACGGCAGATGGCTTTTTCTTGTTGATTGCCTCGAAGATAAAGTAAGTGATAATGAAAACAGTAATCATTCCAATGACAATGTACATCATGATCGGCTTCATGTCATTGAATTCAATCATGTACATCATGAAATAAATAGTGATCGCCGTTAGGATAAAAATTACAGACATCTTTTTCCAAAACGATCGGCTTATGGTCACAAGGGCAATTAGGAAGGCAATAAATCCTCCGATCAAGGGCGCTAAAAAAATAAAAAGAATGACCGTTAAGATTTCAGCGGAAGCTATAACACTAAAGCCTGCATGAGCGACAGCGGCCCCGGCAAACCCTCCAATTAATGTGTGCGAGGAGGATGAAGGAATTCCCAGCCACCAGGTTAATAGATTCCAGAAGGTTGCTGCCAATAGGCCGGCAAGAATAACCCAAAGGTCGATTGCACTGCTATCCACAGTTTTAGCAACGGTATTACCTACGCTCATATCGAAAACCCAAAAAGCGATAATATTAAAACCCGCTGCCCACACCACTGCTTGAAATGGCGTTAAGACTTTAGTTGAAACAACTGTGGCAATGGAATTCGCAGCATCGTGAAACCCATTGACAAGATCGAAAAGAAGCGCAATAACTATTACAATGATCAATAAAGTGAGCATAAACAGAATGGTTAAAAGTGAATAAGAACAGTTGGATCAGGCGTATTTAACCACGATCGATTCAATTACATTACCTGCGTCTTCACACTTATCGGTTACATTTTCCAGAAACTGATAAAGTTCTCTCATCTTTATTAATTCCTTAGCGTCAACATCCGAGTCAAATAGCTTCTCGATACACATGTCGAAAATATCATCTGCAGTGTTCTCTGCGCTATTAATTTTAATAACACACTCAATGATTTTTTGAGTGTTTTTGAGATTTCTCAATTGTTCTACAGCCTCTTTAACCGCGATAACGGCTTCGTTAATAGCATTGGCGGACTTCTGAATTCCTTGATCTGAGGTAGGTTCAATTCTGTAAAAATTGATTTTTTTACCGGATGCATAAATATAGTCTGCGATATCATCAAGCGCCGAAGCTAAACTGTGGATGTCTTCCCGATCAAACGGAGTAATAAAATTCTTGCCTAATTCAAGAAAAATTTGATGAGTTAATTCGTCATTTGCATGTTCGAGATCTTCCATTTCTTTGATCAAAACATTGCGTTTTCCGAAATCAGGTTCGTTCACCAAAGTGACGAGTAATTTGGAGAGTTTAACCAGGTTTTCACTGGCGTTTTCGAATAAGGTGTAAAAGACTCTGTCTTTAGGTAAAAAGAACTGAATTAACTTGTTTGCCATGGCGATCATTATTAAATGAATTTCATAGCAAATGTATTAGAAAGGACTAATCGGAATATCGTGAATTGATATAATTAACAATTTGGTAATCTACCAAAAAACAGCGTTGTGAACCACTGAAAAACAGGGTTGTATATTTTGATGATTACTCTATCTTAGTAAACTCTGCTGGTAATTCAACCTCAATTTCATAATCCGGGTGCTTGCTGTGTAAAAAAGCAATCATATTATGGATTTTATCCATGTGAGTACCATCTGTGATTTTGAACGTTAATTCACGAACAAATTTTTTGTCATCATAGGCGAACTCAATTCCTGACAATTCTGCCATTGGGGCATTATTATAGGAAACAATGTTTCCTGAAATTGAAAAACCGTCTGTTGAATAGTTTTTTAAAACATCACATGAATAGAAGCTTAAAGTTACTAATGCCGCAAGTGTATAGAATAAGATTTTCATAGCTTTCTTGTTGAATTACAATATCCAAATTAATGTATTTTTTGTGAACCACAGTTAAAACAAGCGTTACTTTTGTGTTATAAAATTATTGGAAAATCGATTTTCCA
>CALCCB010000162.1 GCA_937899625.1 uncultured Bacteroidota bacterium | reverse complement strand
GCTGGAAATATGCTTGGAGGTGAACAGAGTGGGTTCATTTCTGAGATCGGTTTTGAGATGTATCAGAAGATCCTGAATGAGGCGATTGAAGAATTGAAGGAAAACGAATTCAAGGAACTCTTTGCTGATCGAACGACAGATAATCTGGTTCATTTTGTGAAGGATTGCATTCTGGAAACAGATCTTGAAGTAAGAATTCCGGATGATTACGTAAACAATGTTTCTGAGCGACTGAGCCTTTATCAGGAAATGGACAATTTGAAAAGCGAAGAACAGCTCAAGGAATTTTCGGATCATCTGATCGATCGCTTCGGGCCATTACCAGTTGAAGTGAAAGAATTGATCATCTCATTCCGTTTGCGCTGGTTGGCTGAAGAGCTTGGCCTGGAACGTCTTGTGATCAAATCTGGAAAAATGATCGGCTATTTCATTAGTGACGCGCAATCTCCATTCTTCGAAACGGATGCATTTACGAGAGTTTTAGCATACATTCAGAAAAACCCAACGGCCTATAAGCTGAATGAAAAGAATGATCGATTGAGGATCATTTTTGAAAATTTGACTCATATTAAGGATGCATACAATAGATTGGCAGTACTGGTTCCTCAGGAGTCAGTGACTGAGCACTAATTGTTGCTTTTCTGCGTTATCTTTACAGCCTGTATGTCCACAAATAATCGCGTTGTAGTTTCTGTTACGAACGATCTGGTTACTGATAACCGGGTGGACAAAGTCTGTACTTTTTTGGTAAGTCAGGGCTATGAAGTGCTCCTCGTGGGCCGAAAAAGACGAAAAAGTCCTGAAATGCCCAGAAGGGATTACGCCACGAAAAGAATGAGATTGCTCTTCGAGAAAGGCCCATTCTTTTATGCAGAATACAACTTTCGTCTTTTCTGGTTGTTACTTTTTAGGAAAGCAAATGTGCTGGTAAGTAACGATCTGGACACGCTTCTCGCAAATTATCTTACACATAAGCTAAAGGGCGGGAAGCTGGTGTATGATTCTCATGAGTTTTATACAGAAGTTCCTGAGCTTGTAAGCCGCCCTCGCGTAAGAAGGATCTGGCTTTCGATTGAAAAATGGATCTTCCCCAAATTGAAGTTGGTGTATACGGTCAACGAATCCATCGCCGATGCCTACAACGAAAGATATGGTCTACTTCCAAAAGTGGTGCGCAATATTTCGCCAAAATATGTAGGTAAAGACCCCTCTTCAAAAAAGGAACTAGGCATTCCCGAGAATAAAAAACTGATCATTCTGCAAGGGGCCGGGATCAACATCCATCGTGGTGCCGAGGAAGCTGTTGAAGCAATGCGAAAAGTTGACAATGCTCTGCTGCTCATTGTGGGCGATGGAGACGTAATTCCTCAATTGAAGGAGACAGTCGAAAAAGAAAACCTTTCCGATAAGGTGTTGTTTTTTGGCAGAAGACCCTATCTTGAGATGATGCAATTTACTGCACATTCAGATTTGGGATTGACACTCGATAAGGATAACAACTTGAACTATAAATTCTCGCTACCGAATAAGGTCTTTGATTATATCCATGCGGGTACCCCAATCGTCTGTACAGATCTCGTTGAGGTGGCAAAAGTGGTCAGACGAAATGATGTAGGTGTTGTCCTGAATGAGTTCACGGTCGATCATTTGGCAGATGCTTTGAATACACTTTTGAAGGATGAAAAAGAGCTGTCGAGATTCAAAGAAAATTGTCGCTTAGCAGCAGAAAAAGAAAACTGGGAAAAAGAGTGTGAAGTATTAAATTCGATCTATCCAAAAATTGAAAACTAAGAAGATCCATATCGTTTCTCTGGACGTTCCTTTTCCTGCCGATTATGGTGGGGCCATTGACATTTATTACCGTATAAAAGCGCTGCATGATCTTGGACTGGAAGTGGAACTTCACACGTTTGAATATGGCCGGGGCAAACAACCGGAACTTGATAAAATCGCAAAAGTCAATTATTATAAACGAAAAAAAGGTGTTTTTTCGAACTTAAGCAGGAGACCATACATCGTTCAAAGTAGAATAAACCGAGAGCTGGAGCAGGCACTTTTAAAGGATAATGCACCAATCCTTTTCGAGGGAATTCACACGACCTATTATCTCGAAAGCGAGAAGTTAAGGGATCGATTTACCATGGTTCGAATGCATAATCTGGAGGACGAATACTACGCCGGATTAATGAAAAACGCTTCCTTTTTCAAACGACTTTTCTTCTCGATCGAGACCCAGAAATTGAAAAAATATCAACGGATATTAGAGAAAGCAAACCACGTTTTGGCGATCAAAAAAACGGACGCTCTGGAGCTAGAAAAGATCAATCCGAACGTTTCTGTTTTGCCTGCTTCTATACCAGAGATCCAGGGGAAATATCAAACCACCGGAAGATATGCCCTCTTTCATGGGAATCTTTCTGTACCGGAAAATCATAAGGCGGCCATGTGGCTGATCAAAACACTAAAGCCCATTTTACGTCCGGAATTTGACTTTATCATCGCGGGAAAATCACCTTCCAGATCACTGAAATCTGCTTGTCAGAAAAACGATATTGAGCTGGTCGAAAACCCATCCAAGGCTGAAATGGAAAAGCTGATCCAGGAAGCTCAGATCCACACGCTATATACACCGCTGCAAACAGGGATCAAATTGAAGTTGTTGAATTGTATGGTGAGCTCAGGCCACATTCTTGCCAATAGCAAAATGATCAACGGAACACATCTGGAAGAGTTTTGTGTGGAAGCTAATGACCCTAAGATGTTTAAAATGCATTTTGTTGGGCTACAAAGTGTTACTTTAGAGGAAAAGGATTTTATAAAAAGGAAAACCTTTATCGATGAACATTTCAACACCAAAAAGAACTGCATTCACATTCTCGCGTTGCTTGAGAATAGTACTGTTCATTAACCTATTTACATTAAGTTTTTTCGTATCTGCTCAATTCCAGGGAGATTGGTATGCGTCTTTTGCTGCTGCAGGAAATGCTTCCAGGTTAAAAATGAGAGTAGTTCAGGGTGGACCTGAGGTGTATCTTACAATTCTCGATATAGAACAACAAAAGGAAAGGGAAATGACTCTGGTACAGATCTCCGATTCAAGCATCTCATTTCGATGGGCAAATTTGGGCATCAACTACACCGGATTATACTCAGTATCAGACACGACGATCAAAGGCGTAATGGATCAAGGAGGACTTAACTGGGAGGTTATTTTTCACAGGACAGAACAAACAGCGATCGAAATACGAAGACCGCAAGAACCAAAGCCCCCATTTGAGTATTACATTGAATATGTTAAGGTAAAAAATGGGGATGTTGAACTCGGTGCTACGATCGTAACTCCCCTAGACGCTAAAGATCAGCATCCCTTGAAAATGGTTGTTCTGGCTTCCGGATCGGGTCCTCAAAACAGAGATTGTGACATCATGGGACATAAACCATTTTGGGTCATCGCTGATTATCTGGCAAAAAATGGAATTGGTTGTTTGCGTTTTGATGATCGTGGAACAGGTGAAAGCACTGGTTCGTTTCAGAAAGCAACCCTGAAAGATTTTGCCTCTGATGTAAGCGCTTGTGTGGATCATCTGAGAAACGACCCATTGTATAAAAATGCAATGATTGGGATAGCCGGACATTCGGAAGGGGGTATGCACGCGCTAATGGCTGCATCGAAAGGGAAAAATGTAGATTTCCTTATTGAGTTGGCCAGTGTCGGCACTTCTGGTCGAGATGTTTTGGTGGATCAACAATATTTGATCCCGAAACAGAATGGAGATTCTGAGGAAGAAGCCATTTGGAACAAGAATTTATATGCCGGGCTTTGTGATAAAATGATGATCAAGAACAAGGAACAAAGAGCAATGGAGATCAGCATGTTTCTGGATTCTCTGTATTCTACGTCCTCTGAGAAGTATAAGGCATCGACAACGGTCTTTAATTTTAAGATCGGAATGAACATGTTCATCAATAATCCTTGGGGAGAACAATTTGTGAAATTTAAAGCTGCCGATTACTTGAAGAAGATCAAGGTCCCGATTTTGGCGATCAATGGCGGTTCGGATATTCAGGTTCCACCGATTGAAAATTCAGCTGGTTTTGAGAAAGGGTTTTCGAAAAAGACGGCTGCTGATCCAAGGTCGAAAGCGATTGTCGTAGACAGGCTGAATCATTTATTTCAGCGCTGCGAGAAGAGTACAGTAATGGAATATGGCGAACTGGAAGAAACCTTCAATGTTGAGGTGCTGGACATTATGACAGAATGGATCAAGATCTTGTGATTACTTTTTATCCACCTCATTATCTCTGAATGCAGAAGGCACCAGCTCAGGGATTACTTTTAAAATGATCGGAAGAAGGAATGTTCCTCCAGGGAGCATAAAAATTGCAAGAGAAGGCATTGTTCGTACGATGTCAAGGAACTGTGTCTTGACTGCATCTTTTTCCTCTTTGGTTAATTCCTGCGTGGTTGATTTTCGGATCAATTGAAGAAGCTCCTTACTCTCATTTAATTCCTTGACGAGCTTATCCTTGTTTCTTCCTAGAATCTTGATCCATCGTTTGGACAAATTGCCATAGACCTTTTCAATACTTGTGTTATTCTGTAGGAAGGAGATCTGGTTCTGATTATTAATGATGAACTGTTCCGATAAAGCCAGGGTTTCGTTCAAGTCTTCATCCTCTAACCCAAGGTATGCGCAAAGCTCTGATAGAAATTCTCGTTCTTCAGGTAAAGCTTCGTGGTTGGAAAAGATCACGAACGAGGAAATATCCAGCAAGAATTTCTTGAAGAGATAAATGTCCTTGTCCTTGTAATTGATATCCTCCAGTTGCAGCTTATCCTCAAAGCGATCCGTAATGATATCCCGGTGAAGCTCAGATAATCCGGCGGAAGCCAGAAAAATATTGAACATTTCCTTTTCCTTTCGATCAACGACTCCGTCTGAATGGATGGCCATGGAAATGGAATACAGACTCGTCATGGCGAAATCATCATAATTATAGAAGGTACTCTTCTTGCGATGTTTCAGGTATTCATTGAATAGGATGACGTCCAGATAGACAAAAACATTATTTGCAGAATTCACCCAGATCTTATTATCCAAGAAGTTCATTCGAATATCAACGCGCTTGGCTAAGATGGATTCGAGTCGTTCTTCTTCCGTTTCCTTCACGAAAAAACTGAACAATTTTGTGATCGAACGGGAATTATGGTGTCCATAGAAGTTGACCAGGTCTGTGATGAATGATTGCTGATCAAATTGGGTCTCCTCAAGAGATTCTTTATAAACGAATAGATGCGCTTCAAAAAGCAGAAGTGTAAGCTTTTCTTCTACGGTCCATTTGGAATCGTCAAGGGTTTTTCCGAAAATCCTTCTGGATGGATATCCGAATACGATGCCTGTGCGGCCTAATGCAGCATGAATGAATTCCTGAGAATCTATTTCTGCAAGTTGAGAATAGACCAGTTTGATCTCGTTCTTTTCAACAAGATCGAAGTATTTTCTGATCCATCCTTTTGACCCCGGTGCTAACATTTGTTCGGATTCTTAAGACAAATGTACATTGAAATAAGATTGAACAATAAAAAAAGGAGTGTATAACACTCCTTCTCGATATTTTATCCGACGATATTATTTGATCGCGTATCGAAGGGCTACAGCTCCTCCCCATCCAAATCCAACATAAGGAAACAGTCTGATGGTAGGTCCAAGATCTGCTGCGATGTTAATTGGCACTTCTTCGAAAGTATATTCCAACCCGATCACCGCGTCAAGACCTCCCCATGCGCCACTATAGTATCTATCTGATTTTTTGTGGTAGTATGAGTATCCATTTGACCAGAAACCAAGATCTGCTCCAAGTCCCCAATACCAATCCAACCCTCCGTCAAGAGCAGCGTTTCTTTCATATAAACCTTGCAACCAAAGATGGTGTGCTCCACCACCAACAGAAGCCTCAATGGCATTTGATCCTCCAAGAAAATGCTTAAGGTTCAAAGATCCGTATCCGGGATATCCCCCCTTAATACCTATGGCTGTAGAATATTGCTGACCAAAAGAAATTGTCGAGCACAGCATCGCTAAAATGAAAAGGTGTTTTCTCATAATCGTTAAAGTTTAAACAAAGTTAAAAGAAATCACAATTTACCTGCTACCACAAAGGCTTTTCGGGTCGTGAAAAATAAGCCCCCGTTGATATTGAACGCTTCGAATACGGCAACATATGGTCCGATGCTCGCTTTGGTTTCGTCATCGCGAATACCGTCCCAGGTAAATGTTCCTGAAGTACCGAGCAACTCATTTGTGAACAGCGTTCGGATCAGTCGGCCACGATCGTCGTAGATGGTGAATTGTCCCAGCATACCGGCTTCAGTCAATTCATAATTGATCTGTAATACATCCTCATAACCGTCACTGTCCGGAGAGATCACATCGCTGGTAAATGAAAGTGTTCCATTTGCCACAGCAGGGTAAAACTGTGAATTTTCTCCCCCTGGAGTTGCATATCCAACTGCTTCTGCAGCTGAATGCCAGTTGCTTTTGCTGCTTGAGGGCTGTTCGAAGTCCAGTCGTTCGAGTGAAACCCCATCGGTTACATCCAGTAATTTAAAATGCCAGTCATCCGAGTAAGACACCTTGTCGATCACCGAATTATTGAAAATTAGATAGATCGTTGACGAGTCATTGGTCAATGACGGCAATTCCGTAAAACAGAACTTTCCAGGAACCGCATACGGATAATTCGTTTTAACGAACGAGCTGTCTTTTCCGAGAACAGCATAATCCCCCGGCATAAGCACCTTGTTTTGAGGGATCGTTTTAAAATTATCGATCGTGTCATTGTCGAAATTGGCGATCTGCCAGTCCTTCAGGTTAAATGCTTTGGAAGAATGGTTGTATACCTCGATCCAGTCAGAACCACCTGTCAAGGGATCGAAAAGGATTTCATTGATCAAGACCTCACCGGGTTGCGGAAACTCAGTTAATATGAATTGTCCTGTCAAATTTCCACCATTCCCCCAGCAGTCTTGTGCGCCTGTTAGCGTATAGTTGTATATCGTGCTTGGTTGTATGGATTCGTTGAATTGGTAGGTCACATAATTGGGGTGTTCGCCCAGTACGTAGGTGTTACCGATTGTCAACGGAGGATTGATGCTAAGTGTAGTTCCGGTCAAAGCCAGGGAGTCCATTCCTTCATTGAAATAAACCTCCAGATAATTTGGTGCAAGGGCGAGTGAAAGGATCAAAAGTGGGTTTTCAGTATCTGCAGTCAGATCGAAAACCGAATTTTGTGCACCTGGTGTTCCTCCATTCCCATTTTCACTGGCACGCCAGTTATACTGATCTGAACAAGGGTCATTCGGGTTGATCAATTCGATCGACCATCCCCCATCAGTTTTCGTAACATCCTGATACCAGTCCTCGGTATAGCTGATCTTATCAAGCTCAACTCCGTTCGCATCCTTGAGAACAATATCATCGCCGGTATTATTCAAGCTGGGGAAGCTGGTGACTGCCGTCGCTACAGCAAAAGAATCAACATTGGCCGTTGCACAAAGCACAATATATTCTCCAGGATATAACCAGGCGTTCTGAATGGTTCCGTCTGCTGATGCATCACCTATCTTCCATCCATTCAGATTGAAGTATTTACTGCTTTTATTGTACAGCTCGATGTATTCAACTTCCGGTAAACCAACAGGCGGAGTTTGATCGCACATGAATTCATTGATGATGACATCTCCAGGAAGAGGGTCTTCCGGAATGATGTATACAAAATCAACACTTTGTGATCCAGAAACATTGAGTGCCACATCTTCAATGTTTATCGTTGTTAGCGTGTACGTATTTCCATTTGAAAATGGGGTTGCCATTGTAAGGTGAACAATGCTCGGATCAATACCATCAAGCACCGCAGCGGATACACTATTGAATGGAATGATGTCGTAATTGGCAATGTTTTCGGCTGAAACTTGATCGAGAGGTTCGTTGAATTGAACATCAGCAGTCGTATTCGAAGTTGCTATTGCGGATAACAAAACCGGTGGATCTGTGTCGTATATGATCGGTCCAACATAAATATCATCGAAGAAATGCTTTTGGATGAAGGAAAGCGTAGATTGCGTAATGGCAATCCCGAAATGAGTTCCAGAGGAAACGGCAACGTCATTAATGGTTCCTTCCGACGTATAGCTCACTCCGGTGCCGTTGACATCACGATATAGGTTCCAGTCGCCAGAAGCTGAACAAGTCACTTTGATCTTGAGGGTGTTGTTGGAAACATTTGTCACCCCATCCAAACCATCAATGATCTTGGTATTAACCCCGGCCACTCTTCGGTACAATGAAATTTCATCTGTTGTACCTCCGATACGCACAAAGTAACCGCTCATTGTCGCACTGAAGAGATCTGATTGATCTGCAATAAGGTAATAATCGACAAAATTTGCGCTGGAGGTGTTGAATTGCAATTGCGTAAAAAATTCCCACTGTGTATCCAGTAGAGAAGTGCTGGCTGTAGAAAGATAGAAGCTAGTACTTGGCAGCAATTTATTTGATCGTAATCTCAAATTTCCTGCGACGTCAACAACGGTGAAAACGGAGTCATCTCCAATCCATGCAGGGGAATTGGTGAATTCACCGTCTGTAAAATCATCAGTTAACTGTCCGAAAATGGTCAGATGTGTTAAGATTATAAAAATGGTCAGAATCTGCTTCATGCCTAAGTTGCAATGCAATCAAATATACTATTTTTGACTCAAAATTTACAAAAATGAAAGTTGCAGTAGTAGGTGCTACCGGAATGGTAGGAAATGTTATGTTACAAGTACTTCGGGAGCAGAATTTCCCGATCACGGAATTGATTCCTGTTGCCTCTGAAAAATCAGTAGGAATGGAAATGGAATTTGGTGGTTTGAAGTGTAAGGTAGTATCTCTTGACACTGCAGTTTCGATGAAACCGGATGTAGCAATTTTCTCTGCGGGTGGTGATACCTCTCTGGCTTGGGCTCCGAAGTTTGCTAAAGTTGGAACAGTCGTGATCGATAATTCTTCGGCATGGAGAATGGACCCGACAAAAAAGTTGGTTGTACCTGAGATCAATGGTGATGTTTTAACGAAAGAAGACCTTATCATTGCTAATCCGAATTGCAGCACGATCCAGTTGGTATTGGCACTGGCGCCGTTGCATAAAAAATATGGTGTAAAAAGAGTGGTGGTTTCTACCTATCAGTCGATCACCGGAACAGGTGTGAAGGCGGTGCAGCAAATGGAAAATGAGAGAGCAGGACAAAACGGAGAGATGGCCTATCACTATCCGATCGACAAAAACTGTATCCCTCAATGTGATGTATTCACGGATAACGGATATACGAAGGAAGAACTTAAGTTAACCAACGAAACAAAGAAGATCCTTGATCCTGCGATCAATGTAACGGCAACTGCTGTGCGTGTTCCGGTCGTAGGGGGACATTCAGAAGCGGTGAACATTGAATTTGAAAATGATTTTGACCTGGATGAGGTTCGTCGTTTGTTGCATGAGCAACCGGGAATTACGCTGAAGGATGATCCAACCACCAATAATTATCCAATGCCAAAGTATGCTGAAGGGAAAGATGATGTTTTTGTTGGAAGGATCAGACGAGACTTCTCTCAACCGAATACATTGAACATGTGGATCGTTGCAGACAACTTGCGTAAAGGCGCTGCAACAAATGCGGTACAGATCGCATGGACGCTGGTGAACAAAGGAATACTAAGTATTTAATTGGGTTGTAATAGGGTAATGGCACCGGGAATCACTTGTATGCGATAGTTCCCTTCCAATACACTTTCTCCATCGGCTTCACAGAGGGATTTTCCGGATAGAATGTTGACAGTCATTTCTGTGCATTGCCAGTATTCGACCTGAGGATGATCGATCGTTTCACCTCTTTTCAGACGTTTGAGGTATTTCAGATAATGAAAGAAGTTGATCTTTTTCAAAAGGGTAATGGAGAGTGTTCCATTTCCGGGATCAGCGAAAGGATTGATCGTGATACCGCTGGCAAATACTTTTCCGTTGCAAATAGCTGCCATAAAGACTTCACCTGAATAAGCATTGTTGTCCGTTTTGATCTCAAGTTTTGCTCGTCGGTAAAAGAGGAAGGTTCTTAAGATGGCCAGAGGGTAAGAGCGGGTTCCTTTGATCCATTTTCGTTGGCGATTCAAGATGTGAATGGCTTTACCTCCAAATCCAATGTCTGCGATATTGAGAAAGTAATGCGCTACATTATTCACGGTGATCTTGCCCACATCGATCTTTTTGGTCAGCTGATCGTGAATGCTTTTTTGAAGCTCATTGCCGTTATTGAAGAGTTGAATGGATCTAGAAAAGTCGTTACCTGTTCCATTTGGGAGGATTCCGAAAAGTACAGGCTGATCTGCAACCATAATTCCGTTGACAACCTCGTTAACCGTTCCGTCACCACCGACTGCCAGGATCACCTGAAAGTTTTTATGGATCGCTTCAACAGTAAACCGATGGGCGTCGCCCATGGCTGTAGTGAGTATTCGCGTACATGAAAAGGCTGGATCTTGCTCAAGAAGGGAGAGAATACTTTCACTGTTCTTGTTAAGTCCGTGCAACCCATTGATAATGATAGCGATCTTTTTCACGTTTTCGAAAGTAATGAAAAAGTGGGTGCAAATAAAAACGGCACATTTTCATGTGCCGTCTTCATACGATATGCAGTTAGTCTTGAAGTAAAGGAACCTCTGCTCCTTGTGCTCCAAGAGCTTCTTTGATCTTGTGTTCAAGCTCTTCCATCAACTCCGGATTGTCGTGGATGATCTGCTTCACAGAGTCGCGACCCTGTCCAAGTCTCGTTTCACCGTAAGAGAACCATGATCCGCTCTTCTTAAGGATATTCAGATCAACACCAAGGTCGATGATCTCTCCAACTTTGGAGATTCCTTCGCCATACATGATGTCGAATTCTGCCTTTCTGAATGGAGGAGCAACTTTGTTCTTTACGATCTTCACTTTTACGCGGTTTCCGACCACATCTTCACCTTCCTTGATCTGGCTCGTTCTACGAATATCAATTCGGATCGAAGAGTAGAATTTCAATGCATTTCCACCGGTAGTGGTTTCAGGATTTCCGAACATCACTCCGATCTTATCACGAAGCTGGTTGATGAAGATGCAGCAACATCCTGCCTTATTGATAGAACCTGTTAATTTACGAAGCGCTTTAGACATCAAACGAGCTTGTAGACCCATTTGAGAATCACCCATTTCACCTTCGATCTCTGCTTTTGGCGTTAATGCCGCAACCGAGTCAACGATGATCAGGTCAATAGCACCGGAACGGATCAGATTATCAGCGATCTCTAAAGCCTGCTCACCATTGTCTGGTTGCGAAATGATCAGATTATTAACATCTACACCAAGTTTTTGCGCATAAAATTGATCAAAAGCGTGCTCTGCATCGATGAATGCGGCAATTCCTCCCTGCTTCTGTACTTCAGCGATCGCATGGATCGCAAGCGTTGTTTTACCTGAAGATTCAGGACCGTAGATCTCTACGACTCTTCCTTTAGGGAATCCATTGATCCCAAGCGCCATGTCAAGCGTGATAGATCCTGTTGGGATCACCTCAACTTTTTCTACCGGTGAATCGCCAAGTTTCATGACAGATCCTTTTCCGTAGGTCTTGTCCAGCTTCTCCATGGTAAGCTGAAGTGCTTTTAATTTTTCCGGGTTAATTTCTTTGTTAGCCATATCGTATGTTTTTGTTTCTGCAAAGTTGAATCAGATGATCGTAAACAATTTACGAACTACTGAGCGGGTTTAAAAATTGCTGAGAATCTCGTCAGCGTGAGCTTTGGTATTTGGTTTTGAGATCACCTCAACGATCTTCTGATTTTCATCGATCAGAAAAGTGGTGCGGTGAATGCCATCGTATTCTTTTCCCATGAATTTCTTTGGTCCCCAAACGCCAAATGCGTTCAGCACTGCATGATCTTCATCGCTGATCAGCGTAAACGGAAGATCGAACTTGCTGATGAATTTCTGGTGCGAGCTTTCAGAGTCTGCGCTAACACCGATCACTTCAATTCCTTTTGCTTTCAGATCAGAATACCCGTCTCTCAAACTGCACGCCTGAGCAGTACAGCCGGGAGTATTGTCTTTCGGATAAAAGTAGATTGCGACCTTCTTTCCCTTAAGGTCATCTGAAGAAATGAGCTTGCCGTTTTGGTCTTTGGCTTTGAAAGCCGGCATTGTGTCTCCTACGCTTAGTGTTTTCATTTTGATAAAATATTAAACAACTCTTTGACGAAATATTAATCAAAGATAGATGCAATTTCTAATTATCAAAAAAATAATTAAAAAAAATGTTCACCAAAAAGAAAAAGCCCCTTAGGGCTTCTTTTATTCTTGTACTAAAGTGTTGAACTGATCGAGCAGGTCTTGATAGCTTTTCTTAAGCTTTCGGGCCTGATCTGCATAAGCAGCATCCTTATTCTTTTCGTGCGCCTCAATCTCTGCATCCAGCTCTTCCAGCTTCGATTCAAACCCCGTGATCAAGAAATTGATGTTTTGAGGAAGGAACATCTGCGTATAGAATCCGCTGTTGCTTTTCAGGCACTCATAGATGCCGAAGGAAGAGGCGATCACTTCCGGTTCCTGACGGCTCACATAAAAAGTCAAGCTATTCATAACACCCAGCTGATCAAAGCCCTGAAGTACATTTCCTTTCAGCGCCTTTTCAAAGTAGGTCATGGCTTCTGGTCCTGCATATGCTCCATACAATTGAGCAATACCCGACATCATTTTAGATGACTTTTCAGTTTCAAGCTCCTTCGCCAGTCCCATTGCTTTATCCGGGTCTATCTTACCCAATTGTCTAAGTGCAGTGGTTACAACCAGATACGAACTATCTTTTTCGATTCGTTCTGTATAGATCGCGATGTTGCTGTTATTCTCCGAGTTGTTGTTCAGGAAGTTCAACGCCGCTGCTCTTACTTTCGAAACAGGGTCGTTCTTTGCCAGATCAGTGATCACAGTGAGTCCTTTGGTCTTGTTGTCGCCCTCGAGCTTCACGGCCTTTTCAATTGCTGTAATTCGGATATCCCAGAACGGATCATTCAAGGCATCCAGCACCATTTGTTCGATTGCTGCCCCTTTTCCTTTTGACCCCTGCATCAAACCATCTCTTCTGGTTCTCCATTTATGGCTGTTGTAGAACTGGAAAATATATTGCTCCTGTGGCTTGTTCTCTCTTACTTTCGCCAGCAACATTTCTTGCTGATCATAGATCACACACTTCAAGATGCCATTGAACGGAAATTCAAAAGTTTGTTCAAGCTGATCAACCACCACTTTTTCTGTACGCTTGCCATTCGCATCGCACACCATCATCTGGATCGGTAATTTATAGATCGGAGATAATTCAAGGTTCTGCTTTTGTTTCACAGTCACTTTAACAACTGATCTTTCCGCATCGATCTCCTGGGAGAAATCAAGGATCGGATGACCCGAGCCAAGGAACCACTGATTAAAGAACCAGTTCAGATCCTCTCCGCATACTTCTTCAAAAGCGATACGCAACTGATGGAATTCAGCCGGCTTGAATTTGTTGGTCTGCAAATAGTTCTTGATCCCTGCAAAGAACGCTTCATCACCGATGTATGATCTCAGCATGTGTAGAATTCTTCCTCCTTTATTGTAAGAGTGTCCGTCGAACATTTGTTCTTTATCGTCATAATCGAACCAGATCAGATCATGGTATCCCGACATTTGTGCCGACTGGAAATATCCGTCCATTTCAGCTTCTGCCTGAAAATCGGCTTCATCTTTACCGTATCTGAATTCATCCCACAGGTACTGCGAGTAATTGGCAAATGACTCATTTAATGGAAGATTTGACCATGATTCACACGTCACAAGATCACCAAACCAGTGGTGGAAAAGCTCGTGCGCGATCGTAGACTGATCATTCTCATCCAGCAATTCTCGATCGTTCTTGTATACATAATCACCAAAGATCACAGCCCCTGTGTTTTCCATGGCTCCTGAAACGTAATCACGCACGACGATCTGACTGTATTTATCCCATGGATATTCAACGCCTAAAAGGTCTGAGAAGTAACGGATCATTTTTGGGGTCTCTCCGAAGATGGATTTTGCATACGGCTCCCATTCCGGTTCAACGTAGTAATTCACATCCATTTTGGTTCCATCCGGATGTGTATAGGTGTCTTTTACTACTTTGAATTCTCCAACACCCATCATGAATAAATACGGTGCATGTGGTAGATCCTGCTTCCAATGGTCGGTTCTGGTTCCGTCTGCATTCTTCTTGGAAGAAACCATCTTACCATTCGATAATGTCACAAATTTGTCCTGCACAGTAATGAAGATCTCCTGCGTAGTTTTCGCATTTGGCGAATCTATGGTTGGAAACCAGACAGAGCTTGCTTCCGTTTCGCCTTGAGTCCAGATCTGAGGCATTTTGTTTTTATCTTCTCCTTTTGGATTGATAAAGTACAATCCTTTATCCGACATGATCGCAGCGCTTCCGCCAACCGTTCTTTCATCCGGTTTAGCAACATATTTGATGCTTACTGTGTAGTTTTCTTTGCGTGTATATTTTTTATCCAGCTGGATTCTCAAAAAAGAACTGTCATATGCAAACTTCAATGCTTTATCATTCAAAGAAACAGCGCTGATATCCATTCCTTTTGCATCAAGGATCAAACTGTCTGATGTATAAAAATGAGGTTTGGCAGTGATCGTAGCTACACCGTTCATTCTGGACAGATCCCAGTTGAAATTCACTTCAAGCTTGGTGTGGATCAGGTCCGTCAAAATAGTTTCGGCTTCTCTGTATACAGGTCTTTCAGTAGGTGTCTCTATGACTTCTTCAACCACTGCTTCATTGGAATTGTCGACGATCGTTTTGGGTTCCTTATCGACATTCGAACATGCCATCAGAATTGAGGCAGAAAAGAGAAAAAGAATTTTCTTCATGTTATTCATTTATGGTGTACAAATCTGATGATTTATATCGGAATTGGAAGAAAATTTATTTCAAGGCATCTTGTTTCTGTTATTTTTGCAATAAATAAAGGATAAATGGCAAATCGCGTTTGGAACTTTGACGGTAAGGATGTACTTGGTACAGATGGTGCAGTAGTTGAATGGGAAGACAATTCCTTTTTCACCCTCACTTATAAAGGAGAAGTATTTCATGGAGAATTGATGGAAGACAGATCGGAAGACAATCGATTAAAGATCAAGATCAATCACCGTGTTTTCGAGGTGAAGAAAAAAGGAGAACTTGATGATCTGATCGCTTCGCTTGGACTTGACAAACCGAAGATCAAGAAGTTGAAAGAGCTTCAGGCTCCAATGCCGGGTAGAATTGTGAATGTTGCTGTTGCAATTGGACAGGAATTGAATCCGGGAGATGAGGTGTTGTCACTGGAAGCCATGAAAATGGAGAACGTTCTGAAGGCAGAAGGAATAGGAAAAGTGAAAGCGATATTGGTGTCAAAAGATCAGGTAGTAGACAAAGGATCTGTTCTGATCGAATTCGAATAAGATAGAGAACAAGAAATACAAAAGGGGAGCAACTGCTCCCCTTTTTTAGTTTTTTACGGCGGCCAATTCAAAGGCCTGTTTAATAATAATCGGGTACTTCGTGCCAAATTCGACAATACACCACTCTTGAAATTTTTTGACCTCTTCGGCATCTTGGATCCATTTGAGTGCTTTGTGAAGTTCTTTTTGAAACAACTTGGCATCAAAACTCACCTTAACCAGGATCTTTTTAGTCAGTTCAAGCATAGCTACAATGGTTTGTTTGTTCTCTCAAATTAACGAAAACGTTTTAAAAAAAGTATACCCCAATGTGTTAAAAAATGAAAAAGGGGCAATTTGCCCCTTTTCTATAATGTGTGTTCAATGAATCAAATTAAGGAATGATCTTCTTTTTGATCACCTGGTAGATCTCCAGCGTTGTTTTGTCATACACATAGATCAAAACGTGCATGTTCTCCGGATTGTGACCTGTTGAAGTTCCGTTTTGAGGATACAACTGATCAGGTAGGATATAACTGTAATTCACACAGTATTTCCCATTGGTCATCATTTCAGAAGTTAATGTTTGACCCCAAGTTAACCCATCAAGTGAACCACGCATAATGTCTCTATGAACGTAGTCGTTGATAAGTGCGTTGTTTACGTTTTGAGGAGCAACAAGTGTGTCTTCGATCAGCCATGCTACTATTCCAAGGTCATTGGTGATTGATGCATCCACCTTTTCGATCTCTGTATGAAGAAAGAATCCGTGCGATGGAGTTTCATAGTAGTTGAGCTTCGCCTTGATCTTCACTTTTAAAGAGGAATTCATTACATCATTCACTCTTGTCGACCAGGATCCTGAAGCCGAAAAGTATTCTCCAGCTAAATTTGTACGACTAACCGTTCCCGCAGGGTTTCCAAAGAACCCTGAATTTGGTAGGGTAATTCCGAAATATGTTCCTAGAGCAAGGCTATGCGGATTTGTAAAATCTACCGTATAACCCGCAGCAATATTCACAGCCTGAAAAGAAGAAGTTCCAGATGTAGTGTTTGATGCGTGAATACTTGCCACGAAAACTCTCGTTGGGTTCGTTTCATGTAATCCATGCGCTATCGTTGCTGCAGCGGGGCAATTGTTACAATTGTGTCCTGTGTAGTCTTCGATCAATGCATTTCTGTTTGGATTTTCATCCGGTAAAGCAGCAAAATCAGGCCACTCATTCGCAACATAATCTGCCCACGTTCCCGGATAGATCGTTGTATCCAGATCTACATTTGCAGAAGGAGGAAATGGGTTTTCTACCTTGTCACATGACGCGATCAGAAAAGCTGATACAATAGAAGAAAGGATAAGTATCTTTTTCATAGTACTCAATTAAAAACTGTGCGTAAATGAGATCGTTAAACCATTGGATGCAGGCACTGGACGGCATACACCTCCAACGCAGAACAATCCGGCACGTTGTCTACCATAGGAAGCCATGATACGTGTTGCTTCATGGATATACCCTACAGTGAAATATGGGTGATGTGCTCTGTGGTATTTACCATCCACCTCATGCAGGATCGACGAATCAAAAGTCACGTAGTTATACTGGTCCATTACACTCACAAACCAGTTTGAATTGATCGTGTATTCGATCAGTAATGTTGCCCAGTCTCCTTTGTCGACCGGGAAACCATCTTTACGATTGATCAATAACCATTGCAATTCCGTTCGCATAGACGACTTGTTCTTGAACTTATGTCCTGTCTCAAGAACGAAAATATGTGACTTAATAAAACCTTGCACTTTCGTTACTGTTGCCACATCATTGTTCAGCGTAATATTGAAATAGCTAAGGATCATGTTGAAATTCTTATTGAACTTCTTCGTAATATTAAAATTGATGTCTCTCCAATACAAACTATCGCTCATGTCAAAAATTCCACTTGTATAGGTAACGCCTGTCGAATCCAATGGGTTGATCCCTGAAGTATGTCGCATTGGTCGGTATGCCGATGAGTAATTTGCATTGATCGAAGTCCCGTACTTCCCACCGATCGGTGAACCTTTTTTGAAAGAGTACAACACCTCAGCCTGGTAAGCAATTTCACCCACCGGTTGAGTGGCATACGGATAAAGAGAAGCGACGAGGTTATACGTATGCGTCTTGTTCAACGACGGAAGATAATTGATCAACACGTTTTGAAGCTGCTTTGTACGATCCGAACGATAACTCATGTTGTCAGCTGACTTTGCAGACAACAAGATCCCAAGTCCTTTTTGAGAATAAGTTAAGTTCGTAACCAATGCATGTCCAAAATTGTAGATGTAATCGTTGTCTTGCGAAGGGTCTTGTTCCTTGATCACATATTCTGCGTCAAAGGCCCACTTTCCATATCTTAATTTGGTTCTTCCTCCGTAGCAACCTACGTTTTCAGGTAGGATCAATGCGTCATTATCGTCTCGTTGATATTTACTAACAAAGGAACCACCAACAGTAATGTCGAGTTTCTTTTCAGACAATAGTTTAAACGCTTCATTCAGATGGAGCTCTCCATCGAATCCCCTTACTACTCCAGGACTATGCTGGATCTGTCCCTCAATAAAGGCATAACGCTGCTTTCCGTAAACAGTTTTAATTTCTAAACCTTTCATTGGAGTGATTTTCAGACGCACACCGTCAAGCATGTTGTCGTATCCCAACGCACGATCTTCATAAGCTCTTAATGAAAGTCCTGATCCGAACTGCTCATAAAACGAACCTAGAGTTACGTCAACGAAATCATTGGCATAACCAATGTAGCGCATTCCGATCCCCGTACCATCAAAAACAGCTGGATATCCATTGATCCTTGGTAGATAGGACTCAACGCGCATTCCGGCCTTGACATTTCCTTGAGTGTAAAATAAGTTCATGTAGGAGTTCAACAAACCTTTTTCTGCGGGTTGGTTGGCACCAATGATCGAATCTTCTTGGAGATATTGAAAATTGGATTCAATATTTCCAGTAATGCTTGGTGGAATTCCTTGTCCGAAAACGGAAGTAATTGCCACAAAGGACAAAGCCAGTAGACCGGTTTTTTTCATTGAAGTAAAAGAAAGTAGTTTGGTATAAAGGAAATTATTTTCCTGTCAGTTTTTTAATTTCCTCGTAAAGTTTTTCTTCGTCGCCCGGAGCGTAGTTATTATGTGAATAAACGATCTCCCCCTGTTGATTGATCAAAAAAGTATGAGGCACATTGTTTACCCCCATTGCTCTTTTAAAATCTCCGTTAGGATCCATCAACACAAGATACTCCCATCCCTTTCCATTCACATATACTGGAACAGAGCTCATTGTTTTCTGATCGTCGATTGAAACCGCTACAAGATTAACTCCTGTTTCATCCTGCCAGTCTGTATAAAGGTCATGGATGGTATTCAATTCACGCTTACACGGCGAACACCATGTCGCCCAGAAACTGATTACCACAGGACCTTCAAATCCCATTTCAGAGGTGTTTACAGTTTTTCCTTCCATGTCTTTCAACGTAACCGACGGCAATGTCTTCAGATCAGTTTTGTGTTCTTCTTCCTGAGAGAAGGCCGCTACAGTGATGGTTAGGGCAAAGAATAGAGTTGCAAGTTTTTTCATAGTTCGTTTATTTTTCAATTTCGCGGTGGGAATTTCAAAAACCTTGCCGCATTTCAAATATAAAGGTCTTCAGAGAAACACACGAATGAAATAGGTGTTATATTCTTGAAATCCTATTTTGTCTCTAATGGAGCTTAATTCGTCACATATATTTCTAGGAATACAAGAACTTTAGGGTTTTTTAAAATTTTTGCATAATTTTAGTAGCTACATTTGAACTGACTGTAAAACATCAGCTATGAAAAAAACATTACTAAGCGCTTGTCTAATTTCTTTTTCGGTTGCAGCATTTGCTCAGGACGGAATTGAAATTCATTATAACGGAGCCGGTCCAGATATTTCTGGTGGGACTCACGAAGTAAATCTTTATGCCTCTTCTCCGGATGTTACTCCGATCGATGCGAACACTGTTCTATACGAAGCACATTTTGATGTAACGAACAATACAGGTTCAGATCAACAATGGAGAATCACAAGATGGGCAATGGTTATGCCATCTACTTGGTCTGCTGATCAGCTTTGCTGGCCGCCATTGTGTTACAATGCAACGGGTGAATTTTATATTACACCAAGTTCTCAAGGTAACCCTGCGCCGATCGTAGTTAACGGAACGGATCAAACAACGAATAGTGAGCTGGCAGAGATCAAGCCTAGAATTACGATTGACGTGAACAATGCAAGTTATGCGCATTTCAGATATTACATAACGGATGCGATTGGAGGAAACTATGTTGACTCAGTGGATCTTACGATCAACTTTACGCTTGGGGTTAATTCTCCAAAATTGAATCCTGCACTTTCGCTTGCTCCGAATCCAGCAAATGATCAATTGAACCTTACACTCTCTAATACATCAGGAACAGTGAAGATTGTTGATGTGCTGGGAAATGTGGTATATATGAATCAAGCGTCAGAAGGTTCAAATCCAATCAACACTTCTAACTTCAGAAACGGGGTTTATTTCGTGACTGTCGAAGGTATTGAAGGTAAGTCATTGACAAGAAAACTGATCGTAAAGCACTAAGCTTTTAAGATAGAATCTAATGAAGGTCGCCATTTGGTGACCTTTTTTATTTTATCTATTTCGAACCAATGCTTACTTTAGAGACGTGAAAACAGCAGCTTTTCTTCTACTTTCATGTTTGGTGTCATCATCGGTGATCTCCCAACAGAACACGCTGTTTTTAAATAATTTCTATCGGGACAGAACTATAATTCACGCTCAGGGGGATTTCTTTCCTTCGGTCTTTCCAGTCTTTGAGAGTCAACTGGATCTTAACCGAAAAATGGCTGACTCGAGTAAGCAGTACTATGATCTTACAGAAATCCTTTTTAAGAAACACCTGATCGAATCGAAAGGAAAGAACTACTACATTGGAGTTTCACCGCTAGTAGATCTTTCAACTGGGAAAGATCTTCAGGATACCAACGAAAGAAAACTATTTCAAAACACAAGAGGCTTTGTCGCTGAAGTGGATCTTGGGGAAAAGTTTTCATTCTCTACTTCATTTTTTGAGAACCAGGGGCGATACGCGATCTATCAGACCAACTATTATAAATCCCTTGGAGAATTATATCCCGGTGGCGCTAATTATAATTCCCAAAATGCAATGATCCCCGGGGCATCCCGTACAAAACCATTTGCTGTAGATGGCTTCGATTATGCTTATGCACGAGGAAATATAATCTATCAACCGTTATCGAAAACATGGATATCAGCAGGGAATACTCCGCACTTCACTGGGGTAGGTTATCGTTCCATTATTCTATCAGACAATAGTATTTCTACGCCTTTTTTCAAGATCGACCAGCATTTTGGGAAATTTGAATTTTCCTATCTACGATCACGATTGATCAATATGATGAGAAAGCCGGTCAGCACAACCGTAGAGGCGTCCTATGAAACAAAAGTATATTCATTGAATTTTCTTACTTGGAAACCGATCAAAAACTTGAAGGTGTCTCTGTTTGAAGGGACCGTTTGGTCAAAAGGAGATTCGATCAACGTGCGTTCCGTTTATCCAACCTATTATAACCCGATCCCTCTTATAAATGGATTCATAACTCCTGATAGCTTATCAAATTCGATTACCGGACTTGACGCGAGCTTGAGGATAGGAACTAATTACCTGATCTACGGACAATATGGGTGTACGAACTGGGATTTCAAGAAATATGCAGTACAGCTGGGATTAAGGGCATTCAGCTTGTTTGGACAGAAGGATCTGATGATCCAGCTAGAGTGGAATCAGGCTTCGAATGGGATGTATCAACATGAAAACAGTAGGTTGAATTTTTCGAATGGTAACACTCCGATGGCTTTGGTCAAAGGGAATGGGTTCAATGAATTGGTCTTCCGGACCAATCATGAATGGAAACGAATCTATGCGGACTATAAACTGAATTATTATCAGTTGTTTGACCATAGAAATCTGGCACTCCTGCCTGTGATTAAGAACGAATCAAAGTTGAATGGCAATATCGTCATTCATCAATTGGAGATGGGATATCGCTTCAATAGAAAGGTGAACCTCGATCTGTTTGGAGCCGTTAATTTCAGAACCGACAACACAACATCCCTCAAAACATTTGTTGCACAGATCGGCCTTAAGACGGCAATAACAAATTCATACACTGATTTTTGATGAGATCGATCTTAGTCATATTGATTTTATGGACGTTTCAGTCAGTGGCTCAAAACGAGATCCAGCTGCTCTATGAAGAATTACCTATGGATTCTTCGGCTGAATTATCGATCGAGAGCCATACGTCACTGAGGCCGCAGATCCGCTGGACGACTACAGCTAATTCAAAAGGGTTAATAGACATAGGAAAGAACGAAAATGACCAACCCCGATTACTAATCGATCCGATTGCTGATGTGACGGGAAAATTTTCGGATCAGATTGGATTTCGGGCTGCAGGTGGAATATCATTGACATCTAATTTTGAAAAACCTTGGTTCTTAAGAGTGTCAGCACTTGGAGGGACGTTCAATGCAGACAGTCTTTTTATTCCGAGAACCTATTTTTCGAAGAGCGATTCAGCAAGTAAAGGAAGTTTTCTTGACCTAAGAGCAAGGTTGTCATTTACACCGAATGAGATCTTTAATTTCCAGGCAGGAATTGATCACAACTTCATTGGAGAGGGATCGCGATCTTTATTCTTAAGTGATTATGGAAAGCCTTATCCTTTTGGTTTGATCCGAACAAAATTCTGGAGGGTTGAATATTCGGTGCTGTATCAATTCATGCATGAAGGTGATTTTTCAAATTATGTGTCAAAGTTTGGGGCCACACATCATTTGAGTATCAATGCCACGAAGTGGTTGAATTTTGGAGTTTTCGAGAGTGTTATCTTCCAACCAAAAGATACGGCGATGCAACGAGGATTTGAGGTTGAATATCTTAATCCTGTGATCTTTTACAGGCCTCAGGAATATAGTCTTGGGTCTTCGGACAATGTTGTCTTAGGGGCAAGTATGACCATTAAATACAAGCAATATTCATTGTATGGCCAACTGGTAGTTGATGAATTTTCCTTGGAGGAGATCAGAAAGAAATCAGGTTGGTGGGCGAATAAATATGGAATTCAGGCAGGGATCAAAGGGAAGGCAGATATCGGAACATGTAAGAGTTTTTTCAGAATCGAATATAATTTCTTGAGGCCATATACTTTTGCACACGTTTCAAGTGGTCAGAATTATGGAAACGCAGGACTTCCGCTTGCTCATCCGTACGGCGCTAATATGATGGAAATACTTGGTGAATTTAAAATTCAGAAAGCGAACTGGTTGGTAAAGGGATTCGTGTCCTATTTTCTTTATGGTTTGGATAAGAACGATGGTGATAGTTATGGGGGTGATGTATATCAGCCTTATGGACTGAAGCCGTATGATTATGGTCATTTTACGGGGCAGGGAGTTGGAAACAATGGCATCAGATTGATTTTATCTGGAGCTTATTCGCCGCTAAAGAAGAGCTCGATCAGTGTTTTTGCCGAATCCCACTTGAGATACGATACCCACATTGATAAATGGACGTTTTTCCCAATCGCAGGAATTCGTTCGCGAATCGGAAACGATCATCGGAATTATTAAATAAAAAAAACCGGCCTTTTCAGACCGGTCTTTAACTGCAGATCGCACGAAATTACAGACCAATGATGTGCTGAACTTCAACCTCTGTGACGTTCCTTTTTTTACCCTCTGTATTGAGATAGGTACGGTTCACCACTCTACCATGAATCGCCACTTTTTTCCCTTTCTCGCCGTACGACTCAATAAACCCGGCGATGTTGCCCCAGGCAAAAACTTTATGCCATTCGGTTGAAGACTTGATCTTTCCATCATTTGCTCTGAAAGAACGATCTGTTGCTAATTGAAAACGAGCTACCTTGTTTCCGTTGTCAAAATTTGTGATCTGCGGGTTGGAACCCATATTTCCGATTAATGTGATGTGATTTCTAATGTTATTCATGATGTTCAATTAAAGAATGATAAGGTCATTGATTTCAACTTCGGAGATAAACTTTTTTTCTCCTTTGCTCTGGTAGAAGCGGGTTACGAGTTTTCCTTCAACTGCAAGGTCCATCCCTTCTTTTCCTAACTCTTCTAAAACTCGTACCCATTTCCCCCAGGCAGTTAACCGATGCCAGTTACTGCGTGATTTTGTTTCCCCTTGTTCGTCCAGATACATTTCTTTAGTTGAAAGTGTGAACTGAGCGATCTTTCTGCCATTTGGAAGTTCAACGATCCTTGGTGCTGAACATACTTTTCCGATAAGATTTACGTGATTCATGTGATAGTTCTTTAAGCTGATTATTGATCTTTCTTTTGCGTCAGTAGAAGGAATTCAGATGCTTCGATCACTGTACCATAGCGCTTCTCACCGTTACTAGATTCATATGTCTGATGCACCAGCTTGCCCTCAAGAATAATTTCCTGTCCCTTGTTGAGTACTTTCTGAACTCTTTCTGCAATTTTCCCCCAGGCATTGATCGTGTGCCACTGGGTGCTCTCCTGCCATTGACCATCTTTGTCTTTATAATTCTCTTTAGTTGCAAGCGTAAATCTTGCAAGTGTCCTTCCAGAATCGAAGGTTGTTACTTCGGGTTGTGCACCCAGTCTTCCGATCAAACTCACTTTGTTTCGTAATGTGTTCATGTTGTAAATAATTAAAAGTTTGAAAAATTTGTTTTTGTCCTCATCGACTTTCGAATTGACTCTGCAAAATTCAGGTGGGGGTCAAATCAATTTCGGTTATTAAGTAACTGTTGTCGAATAACAGTCGGATGTAAACGACAAAAACCGATAAAAACCCCAATTACAGAGCTTTTAATGAAAAATTAATAATTTTAAAAAGCGAATAGTTATAATGAGTGACCAACAAGATTTTTTGAAAATAGTTCGAGAATCTTGGTTTCTTTCAAGTAGATCCCAATCCTGAAAAATGAAAAAATTCTACTCAAAAAATAAAGCACACAAAGCATCTTAAAATTGGAAAAACAGTCCCGTTTTAGGATGGAAAAAATCACCCACAGATAGATTTATGCGTTTTCTTCATATTTAAGTTTCTTGGCATTGAATTTGCTCGCGCGTTCGCGCTTAAAAACTAACTTATGAAGACCAAAAAACTACTATTATGTTTCTGGGTTGTCACAGCACTACCCGTCTTTGGTCAACATTCAGAGAATGTTGTAACCAAAGAAAATCGCACTGATGAAAACAGGCTCGTCATGCAATATTCAGATCAATATCTGAAAGAAAAACAAGAGCAAAATACATTCAAGCTCGAACAAGACAAAATGGTTTTAAACCATTTAAACAACAATGTTCAATTTAGGTTAATGTCTGTCGATGTTGATCGTCAAAAATTAAACACAAACAAGTCTCAGCTTTCTCAAGTTCTTGAGTCAATTTCTCAAGAGTTCTCTCAAGGATTGATTCTCTCGGAATCCGACAATGAACTGCTCATAGTTTCAGAGAAAGATGCTAACAAGGTTTATGTTTTCGGCCAAAAGTCAATTTTGGAAAATGGAAATATTTTGGTTTCCCCGAAACACTCGTGTGCAACATGTGCGAAAAGTGTCGAATTGAGCAGGGCTGAGAAAGATGGAACTATTGTCATCGCTATCCAAGATGAGGACGAATCAAATTCAGATATAGTTTATTTATTCACTTTTAAAAAGTAATGTCATGAAATCAATAGTGAATAAACTTCTTATTTTATCAGTTATATTGTTGGGATATAGCTCAATTAATGCCCAACTTGCCGATGTAACCTATTCAGTAAGAGTAGGGAATGTATTTAGTAGTGAAGGGGGTGTTTTTGGACCTTGTTGGGAATCCGGGAACGAGGAATATACGGCATATGGCGGGTTTTTTGATAATACCAATACCAATGTAGATTTGTCTGGGTGTTTACAATGTAATAACAATGGTAATTGTAATTATGGAGGAGGCACTTTTATTGGATCACGATCAAACAATGCTTATCAATTGTATTACTATATTGATGCATGGGAAGATGATAACGGTTCAAGGTGTTCTTATAATTCTGGAGATGATTGTCGTAACGCGGGTTCTCCTGGTTTTCTATATTTTCGCGAAATAACAGGTCCAACAAATGATGTATATTATGCGGGTGGTCCACAAGCTGGAGGATCAAGCCATCAGATTCGATTAGATTGGACTTGGAAATATAGCGGAAATGCTAATGCATTGAATCCAGGTTGTAGTGCGGCATATGCATCCTATTCTGGTGGGGCGATACATTCTTGGTCAGCAAACTTAAACGCTGGAAGAACCTATCAATTTAGTACTCTAGGACTTTCAGGAGAAGATACATATATAAGAATTTATTCTCCGGATGGATTTACCTTGTATGCTTCTAATGATGATGCTTCGGGCACATTGCAAAGTAATGCCGTATTCACACCATCGGTATCAGGCACGTATTACGTAGAAGTCTCAAGATTTGATCGTCAATACCTCACAGGAGGAGGGTCATTAATGTATCAAGATGCTTCCACCCCGCCTGTAAATGGAGGTCTAATCGGAGCTTCCTCCACAGTTTGCTCTGGAGGAGGTGCTTCTTTCAGCTCAATATCAGAGGCATCGGGTGGATTTGATGGTTCAATGAATTACCAATGGCAAAGCTCTTCAAATGGAACAAGCTGGTCAAACATTTTAGGAGCTACAGGCTCAACATATGCTGTTTCGAATCTTACTTCAACCACTTATTTCAGAAGAATGGCTGCTGATTGTAAAAATACGGCAGGATATTCAAACACGGTTACCGTCACTGTGAACGCAGATCCAAGCGTAACGATTACCACCTCATCACCAAATGGTGCAATTTGCGTGGGTGGAACAACCGCATTGTCTGCAAACATTTCAGGCGGAACAGGCTCTTATACATTGCAATGGCAGTATCAAGATAATTCAGGTAACTGGTTAAATACAGGCTCCGGAACAACGTCCATGAATGCTTCTCCTACTCAAAGCAGAGATTACAGAATTCTTGTATCAAACAATTTGGGTTGTGATGCAGTTGCTGTTCAAACAGTAACTGTTGTGGCTGACCCAGTATTTACTATATCAGGAACCGATGTAACATGTAATGGGTTAAATAATGGAACAGCTACTGCTGTGCTTACAGGAGGATTACCTTTGAATTATGGATATAATTGGTCAAGTAACGATGGCATTAGCACCAACAATAACCCAACTGGAGATGGAACCACTTCGGTAACAGGTTTATTCCCGGCTGAATGGGTAATCAACACAACTGCATCACCAAGTTGGGGATGTTATGCAACTGCAAGTATTGTTATAACCGAGCCATCTGTTTTGACTGCTTCATCTGCCAGTGGATCAATAGCATGTAATGGAGGGACAACTACCGTTACTGTATCAGGAAACGGCGGAACTGCACCATATTCAGGAACAGGAACATTTACTGTAGGTGCTGGCACATACAATTACACAGTTACTGATGCAAATGGTTGTACCGCAACGACATCAATTACGGTAACAGAGCCATCTGCATTGACAGCAAGCATAAGTTCAAATGCTCCAAACGCAACAGTTTGTTCTGGTGGTACCGCAGCCCTTTCTTCAAGCGTTAGTGGAGGAACTGGGTCTTATACATTGCAATGGCAATACCAAGATAATTCGGGGAACTGGTTGAATACGGGTTCAGGTGCAACAGTTTTGAATGCTTCTCCATCCCAAACTAGAGATTATCGATTAATAGTTACAGATGCGAACGGATGTTCGGTTATTGTTGTTCAGACCGTTACTGTAATTGCAGATCCTGTTTTCACGATCTCAGGAACGAATGTGACTTGTAATGGATTCAATGATGGTACTGCAACAGCAGTATTAACAGGGGGATTACCATTAAATTATGGATACAACTGGTACAGCAATGATGGCATTAGTTCAAATAATAATCCGGCTGGAGATGGAACAACTTCTGTAACGGGCCTATTCCCAACAGAATGGGTTATTAATACAACAGTTGCTGGACCTAGCTTTGGATGTTATGCTGGCGCAAGTATAACGATCACAGAGCCAACTCCATTAAGTAGTAATGCTGTTATCAGTGATGCTATAGATTGTTATGGTGAAAATGGTGAAATAATTGTATTTGCTGCTGGAGGAACACCGGATTATTCAGGAATTGGAACATTCTCAGTTTCGGCAGGAGATTACAGTTACACTGTAACAGATGCGAACGGTTGTGTTTCTAGCGTAGATATTTCAATATCTCAGCCTGAATTGCTCGTTGCCAGCTCTTCAATCAGCGATGATATCAATTGTTATGGTGAAACTGGTGTTATCAGTGTTTCAGCCATAGGAGGTACTCTTGATTATTCAGGAACAGGAGACTTCACAGTTTCAGCAGGTGACTATAGTTACACTGTGACTGATGCAAATGGGTGTTCTTCTACAACTTCAATCACCATCACTGAGCCTTCATTGTTGACCATTAATGCTGGCGGCGATGAAACAGTATTTTATGGTTATGGACCTATGTCCTGTGCATCACTTACAGCTGTTGCTGAGGGAGGAACTCCCGACTATACATACGTATGGAATAGTGGAGTTGGAGCAGACATTACAGTTTGCCCAACAGAAAATGGAGAATATACAGTAAGCGTATCTGACGCAAATGGATGTGTTGCTACGGATGAGTTATGGATCTGTGTTGTAGATGTTACATGTCAAGCAGGAAATAGTGGCAATATTAAAGTAGAGATGTGTCAGATTCCTCCTGGTAATCCAGGGAACGCGCATACTATTTGTATAGATGCATCAGCAGTGCCAGCTCACCTTGCAATAGGATGTGTATTAGGCGCTTGTGGAGAACTTGAGTCTGCTTGTTCAGGAGTTGTCGAAGTGGTTCAGGCTTCGAATGCAGCAAAGAATGCTGGTATGAGTAAAGTACTTGCGCTTACAGCATATCCTAATCCTGTGGCCGGAATGACTACAATTTCTGTTACCCCAGCTGATAAAGGAAACTATGAAATCAGGATGATTGACATGACGGGAAGAACGGTGGCTACCATTTACAATGGTTTCATCTCTGATTTTGAAAACATTACATTCGACATGGATATGACTGGAATGTCAGCAGGTGTTTATTCAGTGAATGTAGTAGGAGACAATGGAATTGCAGATAACATCAAGATAGTTAAGCAATAATTCCAGTTTTAATTAAACTCAAGGGGGCCTCGGCCCCCTTTTGCATTTTTTATAGTTTTTATCTTGAGTATTAATTAATCTTTGCTTTGTAAACTTAGTGGTGCTTTTTGTTTGAAGCGCTGCAGTGGGATATAAGTTGATTATTTCTTTAAAAAGAAATCCTCTACTATCTTTTTGAATGTGTCGAGATCATCCAGTTGTGGCGTATGGCCGGAATTCGGAATAGAAATAAATTGCGAATCGATTGATTCGGCAAATTTTTTCCCCTCTTCATAGGGGAACAAAACATCATGATCACCCCAAAGCACAAGTGTTTCAATTTGTTTCAGCTGCTCAAGTGTAGGGATCCTTTCTCTTTCTTTCGGTAAAGTTCTCAATAGATTATCCCACTGGTCCAGATGTTCCGAGAAATAAACCCGATGTAATTCCTTGAGGATCATTTCAGGGAACTCAGGTTTTTTGTGACTTGCCATCGACACTAATCGTTGTAAATGCTTATGGTCTTCCATCACAAAGAAATCACTCACATGTTCCAATCGATGTTTGTCAAGTAAAGGTGTCAACTTTTCTTCCCGAAATTCTGGCCCAGGACTATTTGCAATACAGGCTTTTCTTATTCTTTTCGGGTTGTCAAGCATTAAGTCAACAGCAACGAATCCGCCATAGCTTTGGCCGATCAATGAATATTTTTTAACGCCCTCCTTTTCGAGGAGCCTTTTTATTCCGGTGGTTTGTGTGCCAAGAACTGGTTCAAGAGAAGAATGACTTTGACCAAACCACAGCAGGTCCGGAGCAATTACCGTAAAATGCTTCGAAAGTGGGATCATGAGCTCCGACCAGTTCAACATCGCATCCAAAGCAAAACCATGAATGAACAACAGGACCGGACCTTTTCCACCCTTATAGTAATGGATATCGAATTCCTCATCGTGATAGAAGTGCTCTCGAATCCCGTATCGTGAGAATTGAAAATGCTTGTATTTCAAGTACGTATTCAGAAGTACTCTTACGGGATGCAGGTCTTCAAGGGAAGGGATATACATGCTAAGGTTAAATGCTCAGTAAAGTTAATTCACAGGATACGCCTGAACAACTATCTTTGTAAAAAAAATAGATGTTTACAGGGATAATTGAACAGCTGGGGACAGTGACTGATATAGTTCGTGAAAATGACAATGTGCATTTCACCATTGAGGCGGCCATGACTCCCGAATTGAAGATCGATCAAAGTGTCGCGCACAACGGGTGTTGCCTTACCGTCGTAAAGATCTTTGATCATAAATACGTAGTCACCGCAATACGAGAAACACTTGATAAAACCAACCTGGGATCATGGGTTGTTGGAACAAAGGTGAACCTTGAAAGGTGTATGGTGATGAATGGCAGATTGGATGGTCATATTGTACAAGGGCATGTTGATACCATTGGACGTTGCGTTGGGGTTGAAGATCAAAATGGCAGCTGGAAATTCACATTTGAGTATTCAGGGGATTTCCCTACGGTCGAAAAAGGTTCTATAACCATAAATGGAACCAGCCTTACCGTGGTCGATTCAACCGAAAGATCTTTTGCTGTTTGTATAATTCCTTATACGTATGAATTCACCAACTTCCATCAATTGAAAGTGGGAGATGAGGTAAACCTTGAATTTGATATTATCGGAAAATACGTCGCGCGTTTATTGCGGAAATGATCCTATTTCCACTTCTTAACAATTCGCTTTTCAAGTGCTTTTCTAAGCTTCTTTAATACAGAATCTCGGCTGGACACATTTTTACAGCGTACAATATCCGCCGCTAAAAATTGCCCATTTTTATAAAACAGAAATTCGAAAGTCACTGAAGTTACCTCTTCACGATAGATCGGGAATAAGCTACCTGTCGCCAATGCTGTTTGTAGATCATCTTTCCTTGTTGTAGGCTTGAATTTTTTATCATAGCCACGAACATGAATGATGAGGTACGTATCAATACCCTTGCCTTGAACCAGTTTCTGAATGGAATCAGCACCCAAATTTTCACTGTTACTACCAAGCTTAAGGACATTTAAAGAAGGCATTGCTTTAACCCCATTATTGCTAAGCAATTCTGATACGTTGATCTCTACGGAAAAACGATCTTCAGGCTTATCCAACTGGCCAATAACAAGAGCATTGTTTAGATTGAGATCGGACAATTGAGCGTATCCGCTGGACAGCAGAACGACAGAAATGATGGCTAAAAATATTTTCATGGCTTATTAGAATACCTCCTTGGCGATCGCTTTCACCTGGGATGAATTTGACATTGTATAATAGTGTATGCAAGGCACTCCAGCCTCTTTTAATTCTTTGGACTGTTGAATTCCCCATTCGATTCCCAACTGCTCAACCTGTTTACTGTCTTTGCACTTCAGAAGTTCTTTTGAAAGAGCCTCCGGATAGTCGATCTTGAAAAACTTTGGAAGAAAGGTAATGTGGTCCATGGTCTTTACCGGTTTTAATCCCGGGATGATTGGAACTTGAATTCCAATCGCACGACATTGATCCACAAAATCAAAATACTTCTGATTATCAAAGAACATTTGAGTGACAATATATTCAGCACCGGCATCAACTTTATCTTTTAAATACTGAAGATCAGTGGACATGTTCATTGCCTCAAAATGTTTTTCCGGATATCCAGCGGCACCAATACAAAAATCGGTTGGTTCCATTTTTATATCCTCCACCATATAATTTCCGAGGTTCATTTCACCAATCTGCTTGATCAATTCCACGGCATAGCGGTGTCCTTCATTGTGAGGCCTGAAAGTCGACTCTGTTTTTATGGAATCACCTCTTAATGCAAGAACGTTGTCAATCCCCAGGAATTGAAGGTCGATCAACGCATTTTCAGTTTCTTCTTTGCTGAATCCACCGCAGATCAAATGTGGGACTGCATCTACATGGTACTTGTTCATGATGGCAGCACAGATCCCAACGGTACCAGGTCTTTTACGAATGGCAATTTTTTCAAGAAGCCCGTTTTCGCGCTCCTTGTATATATACTCTTCTCTGTGGTAGGTAACATTAACAAAGCGTGGCTTGAATTCCATCAAAGGATCGATACCGTCAAAAATTGACTGAATACTTTTTCCTTTCAATGGAGGCAAGATCTCAAACGAGAATAGTGTGCCTTTCGCTTCGTTTAAATGTTGAGTTACTTTCATTTAATGTTCAATGAGCGACAAAAGTAAGGATTCTCTAAGAAGTGAAAAGGTTAAAAAATCAAAAGTTGTTGGGAAGCAGAATCAAAAAATGGACTTTCATGTTCTATGAAAAATGGAATAGAACAAAACCATCATGTTCTTTGTCTATTTTTGTACGTATGGAAAGAAAAAAGGGGATCGCCATTCTTGGATCAACAGGTTCGATCGGTACTCAGGCGCTTGAGGTGCTGGAGGCATATCCGGAAAAATTCAGTCTTGAAGTGATCACTGCAGGTAAGAATGCAGATCTATTGATCGAACAGGCGATTAAATTCCAACCGAATTCAGTAGTGATCGGCGATACTTCATTATATCAGAAAGTAAAAGATGCTTTATGGGATGAGGACATCCACGTTTATGCCGGTGAAGATGCGATCTGCCAGGTGGTTGAATCCGGAGAAGTTGATGTAGTTCTCACAGCCCTGGTGGGATATGCGGGATTAAAACCAACACTGAGAGCGATTGACGCTGGAAAAACAATTGCGCTTGCCAATAAGGAAACGCTTGTTGTTGCGGGTGAACTTGTTACTCAAAGAGCAAGAGAAAAAGGAGTGAATATTTACCCCGTAGATTCAGAGCATTCCGCAATTTTTCAATGTTTGGTCGGCGAGTTCCATAACCCGATCGAAAAGATCTATTTAACTGCTTCTGGAGGACCTTTCAGAGGGTGGACCGAAGAACAATTGAAGGGGGTTAAAAAAGAGCAGGCGTTAAAACATCCGAACTGGACAATGGGCGCAAAGATCACAATTGATTCTGCCTCTTTAATGAACAAAGGACTTGAAGTGATCGAAGCGAAATGGCTCTTCAACCTGCGTCCGGATCAGATCGATGTGATCGTTCATCCACAATCGATCGTTCACTCTTTGGTTCAATTCGAGGATGGAAGTATGAAAGCACAAATGGGATTGCCGGACATGAAATTGCCTATCCAGTTTGCGCTGACTTTTCCTGAGCGATTCAAAACCGATTTTCCACGATTCAACTTTATGGATTACCCACAGTTGACCTTCGAACAACCGGATCGTCAAGTCTTCAAGAATCTCGATCTCGCTTTCGTTGCCATGGACCATAAGGGTACCCGAGCATGTTTATTGAATGCAGCAAATGAGATTTCGGTTGAGGCATTTTTACAGGATAGGATCGGGTTTCTGGATATCGCGCGCATAAATGAAGAAACAATGCTTTCCTTGAATTCTGTTCAAAATCCGGAATATGAGGATTTTGTAGAGAGTGATAAAGCGGCAAGATTGTATGCTACTGAACTGATCAAAAAGCTGGGATGAAGATCCATTTACTGATCCTTTTTCTTATATCCTCCTTGCATGCTTTTGTGCAGACAGATCTCAATTTGAGTAAGGAGCAATTGAATCGTCTGCTTTCCTTGCCGGTAAAATGTTTGAACGTTGAATATCCGAATAAGCTGAATCAGGTGATCACATCTGATGAGGATTTGCTGTCACCGGATGAACTTCACCCCATATTTTACGGCTGTTTTGACTGGCATTCTTCAGTACATGGACATTGGTTGATCGCTGCCATTCTGAATCGTGATGAAGAATTATCGAACAAAGATTCGTTGTATTTCATACTTGATCGTCAATTCACTACAGAAAAGGTATCGAAAGAAATAGCGTACTTCAATTCAAATAAATACAATGCTTCATTTGAACGCACGTACGGATGGGCATGGCTGTTGAAATTACAAATGGAGCTGGATCAAAGTGGTCAAGCCCAACTTTTGAAATATGGTCAAACACTAAGACCATTAAGTGATCTGATCGTTGAGAAATACAAGGAGTATTTACCTAAACTAAATTATCCGATCCGCAATGGCGAGCACATCAATACGGCTTTTGGATTGTGTTTTGCCTGGGATTATGCACTCCAATCGAAGGACACCTCTTTTCAGACGTTGATCCGAGACAAGGCCTTTTCTTTTTTCAGGCTGGATAATAACTACCCACTTTACCTTGAACCGAGTGGATATGATTTCATTTCTCCTGCGCTCATGGAAGCTGATCTAATGAGGAGATTAATGCCTGAAAAGGAATACATCAGTTGGTTAAAAAAGTTTTTACCTGAATTGTCAAAAAAGAATTTCAAGCTTAAACCTGGAGTGGTCAGTGATCGTTCAGATGGAAAGCTGGTGCATTTGGATGGATTGAATTTCAGCAGAGCCTGGTGTCTGTATCAAATATCCATGATCAGCGACAAGTATGCTCATCTTAGAAAAGTTGCTGACGAACACATGGCCTTTTCATTGCCCTCAATTGTCGACGGAGATTACATGGGTGAGCACTGGCTTGCCTCCTTTGCATTTTATGCTCTTCAGTGTGCAGAGAACAAATCAGATCATTGATCTAAGCTCGTCCTTTTTATTATCAAAATAGTTCGTCAGAAGGTGTTTTAACAAGTACTCCCTGTATTTCTCCCTGGTGATCTTGGGCATGTAAATATATCCCCGACCAATGGCTTTATGTTTTATGAACTTCTTTCGTTCAAGGATTCGAACGATAGTAGATGTTGTATTGTAGGCAGGTTTTGGGTCTTTATAAAGCTCAAGGATCTGCTTTACGGTACCTTTCTCCAGTTTCCACAACTTCAACATTACCAGCTCTTCTGCAGGAGTTAGTCTTTCCATATTGTAGCATTGGTTTCCCCTAATGTATACAATAAAACGAAACGAGACAACTACAAACCCTTAAATACCAAGCTTTTTCCTTAAAGCTGGTGCAACACCTTCTTTATGCAAATAGATATTGATCGTTTTGTACTTGAAGTAATTTTCAGAAACATACAGGAATCCTTCAGGATAATTTCCTGTCCCCCATGAATTCTTCACCAACAAATACTTCGTGCCATTTTGGTCCTTGTAGATACCAACAATGTGCATTCCATGGTCATCGGTTGTAGTTTTATTATCGTATGCCTCTTGTCTTAATTCCGGAGTGATCTCCAGCTCTTTCACAGGGGTTAAGAATGCATTCGAATTCTTGTCTGCACCTGCATCACTGAAGTTTTTATTGTCTTTTCCTTTCACTTGTATTGTTGAAGGATCTTCAGGGACAAGTGCAAGTCCGTTTGAAAAAGAGAAGCCTTTTTCTGAAACGTCAGCTCCCCATGCAAGCGTATAGCCATTTTTAAGCGCATGCTCACACGCATCAAAAAGCTCGTTCAAACCAACATTGTAGCTTTCACCCCACGCCCAGTTGTCAGGAATAGCCAAATGACACTTCTTATACATTTCGTGGTTCGTAAAGGATGTCAATGAAACATATTCATCCATGTTCAAACCAATCGCCTTAGCGTATGATTTTGGTGTGTATTTCTTTCCTTCGAATTCAAATTCCTTTACATCTGCACCAAGATAAGCATCAAGAATTCCATTCATTGCCGGAATCCATGCGGTTGTCAATCCACTTCGCGCACTTCCGCTTTGAAGATGACTTAACAGACCTTGCATAGCACCGTTCAAAACTGCGAATAATTCAGAATGATCATGACTTTCTTTCCCATAATTCAACCCGGAATACACTGATTTTGGAACGATTCCATAATTTCTGATCACATATGGAATGTCATGAAAAGCACCACCTTCGGCAAAATTGATCTTGCCATCCATTCGAATGTATTTTTCCGCTTTGCTTTCGTATGCCTTACGCACAATGAACATTTCAGATAGAAGGTCAGGATTCGCGTCCCCCTTTCGGATCAACTCTGATTCAAAAAAGGATAGTGCCGAAAAGCTCCAGCAAGTTCCTGTAATCCCTTGACTCTCTACCGGAGTAGCATCGAGTTTGGCAATCTTAGAAAATTTATAGGTACTTCCTTCAGCATTGCTATTTGGTTCAGAAAATCCATATTGACCATAAGCAACCTGGAAAGAAAGGATAATTCCTAACGAAAAAATAATTCTCTTCATAACGATTCAATTGAGGAACCTAAAGATAATCAGTTTTCCTTAATTGGTTTCAAGTATTCCGTAAAGATCAGCGACAACAAAAGGGTCCACAGACGATCCCGAGATCAGGATCTTATTGTGTCCTGAGCTTGGTCTTTCCAATGAATAGAGAGTGGTTAGACTCAGATGAAAATTTGCATCGACTGAACAAAAATGATGATCAAAACTAGGATCCGGAAGTTCCAGACCGGTATTGGAAGGTTTGTAGAATTTATCCATGGATTTTCCGGCAACAAACAACAATTGTTGATTCTTCAGCATGTTGAATTTGATCTTTTCCTGTGGTTTAATGACGACACTGTACACTTCTCCTGATTGATATTCGTCCCAGCAGAACAGATAGATCAAATATTCACTTTCGTTTTTCATTAGGATCTCATGATCTCCCTGAATCTCAGAAATTGCGTTGACATTTTTGAAAGGCCCCAGGATTTTTGAAGTGTCCTTGCAAGGAACATTGATCCCATTTTCAAATAATGCAGCGTCCCTAATCCAGTTTTCATAGATCTTTTCCATCAACTCATTTTGCAAGGGTTGACGCAATGTTAAACTCACATTCGTCCCTGAAGTCCAGATGTATTGGTCTTTGTCGTCTTCCTCCAACTGAAACTGAGATTCCTTGAGATGGATCAAAGAGTCAAGTTGTCTTCTTTCTTCGGGAGTAAACTGTTCGAAGGAGCTGTTTGGATCGAGCGTCGTTTTTACTGGTGGTTTATAATCCTTGATCCAGAAAACAGCAAACACAAGAACCGCGATAAAAACCGGAATGAAAACAAATGCCCATCTGAATACCAAAATTGGGCGCTTTTGTCTACCCACGGAGACTTCTCCTTTTTTCAGGTCTTTGATCAGGTCCTCTATTTTTTCACGATGTTCCGGGTTCAACTCCAGATTGGTAAGCCGATTCAAAACTAGGTAGGCAAGTCTTGGGGTGCACCCGGGTGCATCTAGTATTTGCGTGATCAGATCGACATATTCGACCTTTAGATGGTATGACCTACGAGAAAGTGAATTGATCGAGAATAGAATTTCTTCCAATGTAATTGGTTCAATGATCTCTAAAATCCCACTCTCTTTATCTATCCCCATACAATTTCGGGCAGATGCACTCGAAAGATCGATGATGGGCTGAACAATTTTCTGTTCAACAAAAAGTCGGTCATCAGGAGAAAGCAAAGTGCAATAACTCAATAAAAGGGCGCGACCTTGGGAATTAAGCTCTTTGTCCAGATGGATCAACGCGCTTGAGAGGAAAGGTGAAATAAATGTCTGGAATTCTCCAAACAGGGCATGTTTTTCCCAGTTATATCGACCCTGATATGCAACTTTGGGCATCTTGCCATTCAGCAATCCTAACAAGTCATTTGATTGATCGACCCAATCCCAGAAAACCAGTCCTAGCTCATCAAGTTGCCCAACTAATTTGTGAAGTGTTTTTGCCTGCTCATGTTCCCCTTTTCCCGCAAGTTCATTCGAATAGTCTTCAAGTAAGGATCGTGTAGCAACAGATTCTTTGAAAACAGTACCCAATGTATGTTCGAGCGATTTTTTAGAGGGGAAATAAATCATACATTTTTTCAATAAAGATAAACGGATTTGTCAATCTTTAAAGTGTTTTCAATGCTTCCTGTACCTCGTTGTCATATTGGTTCATGATCTGGAAATATCCTTCTTCCAACCAGATCTGACGAGCAATTTCAGCCTTAAGGATCCTTCTGATCAATTCTCGACTTTTCTTCAAGCCTGAATTGTCGCGCTTTACTTTCATCTCCTTTTCAGCAAAGACGGTAAAGCGATCCATGAGTGCATCATCAACTTTGAAAGTACGATCGAACTGATTCAATGATGTCCACGAATGATTTTGGTTGTGTACGTACTCGAATGCAAAAGCCTGAAAAGAAAGTGAGAAACGCAAGTCGCTCAAATACCAGCTGTTTCCGGTTGAATCGTAAGCGACAAACTTATCCGGCATGATCCCTCCGCCACCGTAGACTTTCTTCCCTTTCGGAGTTACGTATTTCAATGAATCTACAAATAATGTACTGTCAGGAGCATAAAGCTCTCCACTGTCATAGCGGTCCATCTGGTCCTGATAATAATCTTCAAAATCTCCGGAATATGGCTTTTGAATACAACGTCCCGTTGGGGTATAATACCTCGCAATGGTCAGCCTCACATTACTTCCGTCACGTAAACGCATGTCCTCCTGAACCAATCCTTTTCCAAATGAACGGCGACCAACAATGGTACCTCTGTCATTATCCTGAATGGCTCCGGCAAGAATTTCACTGGCAGATGCGGAGTAGGAATTGATCAGGATCGTAAGTTTAACATCTTCCGCAATTCCTTGAGATGTTGATCGATAGACCTGTGTTCCATGATGTTCTCCCTTTGTTTTTACGATCACCTTATTTGCAGGGAGGAATTCGTCGGCAATTTCGGTTGCGGCGGTCATTACTCCACCACCATTGTTTCGAAGATCTAGGACAAGTTTTTTCATTCCTTTTTCCTTCAATAGCAAAGCCGCTCTTCTGAATTCAGAAGAAGTGGTCATTGAAAACTCATCGATCTTGATATAACCTGTAACGGGGTTGATCATATATGCTGCAGAAACGGAAGAGATTGGAATAAGATCGCGAACGATTCTTTTATTCAGCAACTTTCCTTTTCTTAAAATTCGTACACTAACTGAAGTTTGAGGTTTCCCTTTCAATTTACTCATCACACCGTCGTTTGAGATCTTTACTCCGGCCACCTTTTTTCCGTCGATCTCGATGATCTTGTCACCAGCTTTCAAACCGACATGTTCGGACGGTGAACCTTTGATCACATTCGTGATGCTGATTGTGTCTCTTAAAATGAAGAAGCGTACACCAATACCACCGAATTGTCCCTCGATGGACTCATTCATTCTGGCCAGCTCACGAGCAGGAATGTAGTTGCTGTGAGGGTCTAGCTTATGAAGCATGTCAGAGATAGTCTCTTCAAAAAGGCGTTCACCGTTAACCGTGTCGACATATTTTCTGTCAATGATGTCAATGATATCCTGGATCTTCTGGTATTTACTTTCAGAATTGAAACCACCGAAAGGATCGCTTTCTCCAGATAGGCTATTCCCCATCCATAACCCTAATGCAAGAACCAGAGATAAAAGAATAGGAAGAAAATATTTTTGATTGGCTTTATTCATTCTTCTAGAAGCGAGTTTTCTAATTGAGCAACATTTACTCCTGAATTGATCAGAAAATCGATCCCTTCCGTATCCTTATATGCATTTCTGAACACAACACGTGTAATTCCTGCCTGAAGGATTAACTTACTGCAATCTTTACAAGGGGATAATGTCAGGTAAAGTGTCGCTCCTTTACAGTTATTCGTTGATTTTGCCACCTTTAAAATGGCATTTGCTTCTGCATGAAGAACATACCAATGGGTGTTACCTCCGTCATCCTCACAACAATTATCAAAGCCTGCGGGAGTTCCGTTATAACCGTCAGATATGATCATTGAATCTTTAACGATGATCGCACCTACTTTTTTCCTTTTACAGTGAGACAGCGCAGACCATTGCTCTGCCATTTTCAAATAGGCAGAATCGTATCGGTGTTGCTTATCAATATCTTTAGGACTCATAGTTGGACAAAGTTAACATTAAGACATCACAATTTGTCTGAATTGGTAAACTTGTAGCCCACCGATCGAATCGAATGAAAAAATTCAGGTTGTTTCGGATCCGATTCGAATAGCTTTCGGAAGTTGAGTATGTAATTATCAATGGTGCGTGATGTTGGGAATTGGTCCTTGCCCCAGACTTTGTCAAGAATCTCGTCTCTTGATACTACTTTTCCCTCTTTCTGATGGAATAACTTCAAAAGGTCGATCTCCTTTTTCGATAGAATATGTTTTTCATTTTTCGAGTGGTCGATCACTTCAAATGTTGCGAAATCAACGAGTTTATTTCCAATTTTTAAAGAATCGATGTCTGAAACTGATTGCGTTATTCCTTCGGTTAGAACTTTTATTCTGAGCAATAATTCTTCGAGGTCAAAAGGTTTGCTCAGGTAATCATTCCCACCTTTTTTCAATCCGGCGATCTTGTCCTGAGTCGTTCCTTTTGCAGAAAGAAAAAGAACAGGTACGTTTGAATATTTTCGGATCTCTTCGCAAATGGTAAGCCCTGAAACTCCCGGTAACATTACGTCTAGTATAACAAGATCGAACTTTTGAAAATCAGCAGCATCATCGAATGCCGCTTTCCCGTTACTGTAGACATCAACTTTATGGCCTTCAAGCTCCAGGTTGAACTGCAGCATATCTCTAATACTTGCCTCATCCTCAACCACACAGATTTTAATCATAGTAACAAAATAATATGTAAAGTTATATATTTGCCTTGACTGTAAAATACCATTTTAAAACTATGAAAACCATGAAGAGAATAATACTCTCAATGTTTGTGTTAGCTGCAATGAACTTTTCAGGCCAGGCACAAACAACACTAAACAAAGGAACGGTAGTTCCGAGTTCAGTCCTTATGGACAGAAACGTACCCACACTGAATCTACTTGCGCCCAACATGGCTCAGATTCAAGCTGAAGACGAAATCAGAGATCGCAATGGGGAGTTGTATCGTATTGGAGTGGCAGCATTCACGAATATCACTACTGAGAACTCAGGATTATGGAAATCTACACCTGAAGGCGGACGAAAGTGGCAGCTTCATGTGAAATTTTCTGGAGCAGAGGCATTAAGTTTCCTTTTGGAAAACTTCAGGATCTATGACAATACGACTATGACTGTTCAGGACATGAATGGTAAGCACTTACATAAGCCTTTGACCAGAGAAGATGTTTTAGCTCCTGGTCAACAAAATATCGCATTGTGTTTTGGGGATGAAATGGTACTTACAATCCATGAGCCTCAAGGATCAACGCCATCAGAGATCTACATCGACAGGATCTTGTATAACTATAGAGCTACAGGAAACCCGAACGTGCAGAAGATCAACGAATCGGACCCATGTGAAGTTAACGTGAACTGTACTCCGGTTGGAGATCCTTGGCAAGAGGAAAAAAGAGGTGTTGCAAGAATTTACATCGTGGACGGTGCTGGAGCCGGATGGTGTTCAGGAACATTGATCAACAATACTGCTCAGGATTGTACACCTTATTTTCTTACGGCATTGCACTGTGGTGTAACGACCTCAGCGTCACAAATGAATCAATGGAGATTTTATTTCCGTTATGAATCGCCGAACTGTAACAACCCTTCATCAGCAGGTACACTTGATGATTATTTTATTACCGGTTGTGTGAGAATTGCTGATTCAGGTGATGGTGGAGGAAACTCAGGTTCTGATTTCTTATTAGTGAAACTCGGGAATTCAACAAACCAAACAACGGTAATCAACAACCTGAAATCTGCAAATTTCAACGCATATTGGGTAGGTTGGAATGCGAACACAACAGCTACGACAGGTGGGGCTAGTATCCATCATCCAGCTGGAGACATCAAAAAGATTTCAACTTTCACAGGAACAACAGTAAGTACTCAATGGGGTTCAGCATCAGGTTCTCACTGGAGAGTTACCTGGACGGCAAATGCAAATGGTCATGGTGTTACTGAAGGTGGATCATCAGGATCTGCATTGTTCAATAACTCACAGGGTTACCTTATTGGTACGTTAACTGGTGGTTCGTCTTACTGTACAGCTCAATCATCTCCGGATTTGTACGGAAAAATGTCGTATCACTGGCAAAGTAATGGTACCACAAATAACAGACGATTAAAGCCATGGTTGGATCCGGGAAATACAGGTGCAATGACCCTTGCAGGATCAGCCGATCCTTGTTCTGCTCCTGCTCCTCCAATTGCTGATTTTGTGGCAAACCAGACAAACGTTGCTCCGGGAACAACGGTGAACTTTACAGATCTTACGACAGGCGTTCCAACTTCTTGGGCATGGACAGTTTCGCCAGCAACCGGATGGGCGTATGCCGGAGGGACTTCAGCAAGCTCTCAGAATCCGCAGATTACATTCAATACTGTTGGACAATACACGATCTCATTGACTGCAGCAAATGGTATTGGAAATGACACGGAAACGAAAACAAATTACATTATCGTTTCTGTTGCTACTGCACCTTGCACGGCTACGTCAACGAACTGTGATGAGTATATTTCGAATGTGACATTGAATACGATCAATAATACTACTGCGTGTACCAACTATGGAAATTATACTGGTACAAGTACGACGTTGAACAAAGGAGCTCAGTATACAGTTACCGTTTCACCTACAGTTACTGGTCAGGGTGCTGGAGCTTATACGAACGACGAGATTGCTGTTTGGATCGACTGGAATGATGATCTGGATTTCAATGATGCCGGAGAACAAGTTGGATATGTATTGGTTGGTGCCGGATGGTCGAATCAATTCACGTTTACGGTTCCAATGACTGCTGTTACCGGAACGGTAACGATGAGATGTCGTCTGTCTTATCAGCCAGATGATGGAGCGATTGCACCATGTGGAGATTCTCAATGGGGTGAAGTTGAAGATTATTCGATCAACATTCAGGCGGCTCCTTCTGGAGTGTTGACGCTTCAGTGTCCAGGTAATTCTACAATTTATGGAACACAATCGACAGTTGTTCCGAATGTAACTGCAACAGCAACTTCATCTACGACATGTGCTGGAGGAGTGGTGAACGAAACTCAATCACCTGCTGCTGGTACTGCATTGCAGAATGGATCAAATGTCATCACTGTTACGGCGACAGATCAGTGTGGGAATACGCAAACGTGTACTACAACGATCACTTATATCAATAATTTAGGGATTGAGGAAAACCCATTCTTCATCAATGTAGCGGTGTATCCGAACCCATTCAATGAATCATTTGTAGTTGATCTTTCATCAATTCAGGGTGAGACGGTTGATGTAATGGTTTATGATATGACAGGTAAGTTGATCTCAACGAAAAACAATGAAGAAAACGCCTTGATAACATTCGACATGGACGGTCTTTCAAAGGGAGTTTATCAAATTCAATTGATTTCAGAAAAAGCACAAACAGTTCGAAGAGTTGTGAAGCTTTAAAAGAAGTCTGATAAAGAGTTAAGGGCAGTTCATTTGAACTGCCCTTTTTTGTTAATTATCTCTTTCTTATTAACGAAAATAGACTACTTTTGCACTTTCATTTTCAGCAACAAACATGACAGGTACAAAGAAGATCAATTCAGCATTAATTTCCGTATTTGATAAGACAGGTTTAGGACCGATTGTAGAGCAACTTCACAAGAATGGAGTAGTCATCTATTCAACAGGAGGAACTCAGAGTTTCATTGAAGACATGAACATCCCTGTGGTGAGAGTCGAAGATCTTACGTCGTACCCTTCCATTTTGGGAGGAAGAGTGAAAACTCTTCACCCGAAAGTGTTTGGTGGGATCCTGAACAGGAGAGGTTTACAGGAAGACCAAGCTCAGATCGCTGAATTTGAAATTCCTGAGATTGATTTGGTTATCGTTGATCTTTATCCATTTGAAAAAACCGTAGCATCTGGGGCTCAGCACCAGGACATCATTGAGAAGATCGATATCGGTGGTATCTCATTGATCAGAGCTGCTGCAAAGAACTATGAAGACGTTGTGATCATTCCTTCTCAGGCTCAATACGGAAGGTTCCTGTCGATTATAGCGGAGCAGGGTGGAGCAACAACAATGGACCAGAGAAAAGCATTTGCGAAAGATGCATTCAATGTTTCTTCGCACTATGATACACAGATCTTTAATTATTTCAATCAAGGCAGCATGGATTCTTTCAAAGAAAGTTTCGGTCCGGCTAACATATTGAGATATGGAGAAAACCCACATCAAAAAGGTGTTTTCTTTGGGCATATGGATGCCATGTTTGAAAAGTTGAATGGCAAAGAATTGTCCTACAACAACCTTTTGGATGTAGATGCCGCTGTTAATCTTATTCAGGAGTTTGAAGGAGATGCTCCAACATTTGCGATCCTGAAACATAACAACGCTTGCGGTGTAGCGATAAGAACTACTTTAAAAGAGGCTTATGAAGCGGCACTCGCTGCTGATTCCGTTTCTGCATTCGGTGGAATTCTAATTTCAAACACATCGATCGATCTGGCAACTGCTGAATTGATCAATGATCTATTTTGTGAGGTAATCATTGCACCAGGATATGACAGTGAAGCTGTTGAGTTGTTAAAATCCAAGAAGAACAGAATCATTTTGGTTCAAAAGATCAATAAGCTTCCTCAGCAGCAATTCAGAACGATTTTGAATGGAGTTCTTTTACAGGATAAAGATCTGATCACTGAGAATGCGGACCACCTTACGCCAAAAACAACTAATCAACCAACGGTTTCTGAGATCGAAGATCTGATCTTCGCGAATAAGATTGTGAAGCATACAAAATCAAATACGATCGTTCTTGCCAAAGGGAAGCAATTGCTTGCCAGTGGTACCGGTCAGACTTCACGTGTTGATGCATTGCGTCAGGCAATCCACAAGGCCAATTCGTTTGAATTTGATCTAAATGGAGCGGTGATGGCTTCGGATGCATTTTTCCCATTTCCTGATTGCGTAGAAATTGCTGATCAAGCTGGAATAACGGCAGTGATCCAGCCGGGCGGTTCGATCAAGGATGAACTGTCAATTGATTATTGCAACGCACACGGTTTGTCAATGGTATTCACAGGAAACAGACATTTTAAACATTAAAAAGAAGTTATTTGTCGAAAATTGTAACAAAAAATCAATTTTTACGAAGAAACTGACTATACTTAGTATACATTAAAAAAGAAGCCAACCAAAAATGGGAATTTTCAGCTTTTTAACACAAGAGATTGCTATCGACTTAGGTACTGCAAACACGCTGATCATTCTGAACGACAAGGTAGTGGTTGATGAACCATCGATCGTCGCAAAGGATATTCAGACCGGAAAAGTTGTTGCGATCGGGAAAAAGGCTCAGCAGATGCATGGTAAAACGCATAAGCTGATCGAAACAGTTCGTCCGCTTAAGGATGGAGTAATTGCCGATTTTCAAAGTGCCGAACAGATGATCCGAGGAATGATCAAGATGATCAATCCTGGCAGAAGTTTGTTCAATCCTACTTTGAGGATGGTGATCTGTATTCCTTCAGGTATTACTGAAGTAGAAAAAAGAGCCGTTCGTGACTCAGCTGAGCATGCTGGAGCTAAAGAAGTTTACCTTATTCACGAGCCAATGGCAGCGGCTATTGGTATTGGTATCGATGTGGAAGAGCCGATGGGGAACATGATCATTGATATCGGCGGTGGGACTTCTGAGATCGCCGTTATTGCACTTGGAGGTATTGTATGTGATAAATCGATCCGTATTGCAGGTGACGATTTCACGAATGACATTGAAGAATATATGAGACGTCAGCATAACATCCTTGTTGGGGAAAGAACTGCTGAACAGATCAAAATTGAAGTGGGTGCGGCTTTACCTGAATTGGATAATCCACCTGAAGACTTCGCAGTACGTGGAAGAGACTTGATGACAGGTATTCCGAAGGAAATTGTCGTTTCGTACAGCGAAGTTGCTCATGCGCTTGACAAAACGATCTCGAAGATCGAAGAAGCGATCCTGAGTGCACTGGAAATGACTCCACCTGAATTATCTGCAGACATCTACAAGACAGGTATATATTTAGCTGGTGGTGGTTCAATGTTGAGAGGACTGGATAAGAGAATTTCGGCAAAAACGAAGCTTCCTGTTCACATTGCGGAAGATCCGCTAAGAGCTGTGGCAAGAGGTACCAGCATTGCCTTAAAGAATATTGACAGGTACCAATTCTTGATCAAAGATTAAATTGAAAGTCCCGCATCTAAATTGGCGGGACTTTTTTATTTTTGTTCATGCGCAATCTGATAGCCTTCTTAAGGCGATTTCAAGTCTTTCTGATCTTTATGTTACTGCAGATCTTTGCGCTGTCTACCTATTTTACCTTCCTAAACTTCCCCAGATCACAATACATGACCAGTGCGTCATATGTTTCGGGTAAGATGTTGAATGCCAGAAATGAGGTTACGAAGTATGTGAATTTGGTGAAAACGAGTAATATTCTTCAGAAGCAGAACAAATACCTCCGTGAAAAATTACCCATGAGCTATATCCGAATGGAAAATGGATGGGTAAAGATCAATGATACATTATTTCATCAACAATACGAATACATCCCTGGAAAGGTCATCAACTCAACCGTAACAAGAGCAAATAATTTCTTCACATTGAACATCGGCTGGGCACAAGGTGTCAAAAGAGGGATGGGCGTTTTTTCAGACAAGGGTGTCGTCGGGATCATTCATATATCAAGTGAGCATTTTTCAGTGGTTAAATCAGTATTGACCGAAGACATCAACATCGATGTTCAGATCGAACCAATAGGTTTATTTGGACTATTGAAATGGGATGGAAGAGACCCCAGAAGAGGACAGATCTCGGGGATCTCGAATGACCTAAACATTAAAAGATGGTCTAAAGTGGTCACGAGAAGCGGATCGGGTATCTTCCCTTATGGTATTCCTGTGGGGAAAGTAGAGAAACTCAAAACAGTTGAAGGGAAACCTATTTGGGACGTAATTATTCGCTATTCAGAAGACTTCAGAACTCTGCAACGTGTGTACGTTGTCAGGAACCTTCTACTGGAAGAACAACAAAAACTGGAATCACTTATCCCTGAGGACGAAGAAAATGAATGATATTATCAAACATAGCGTTCGATTTTTGCTTTTGACCATCATTCAGTCATTTGTGCTGAATCAATTGGAGATTGGTTTAGGGATCCAGTTGCTGATCTATCCGTTATTCGTCTTTCTTCTACCTTTTGAATTAGGAGTGATTCCAATGCTTGTGTTATCATTTACGATGGGAATCATAATCGACAGTATTTCGAACACCTATGGACTTCATGCCTCGTCGTTGACCCTTTTCGCCTATCTGAGGCCGGTGATCTTCAAGACATTTTCTCCTCGAGAAGGATATGATGTATTGAAGGAGCCGAACATCTTTGAAATGGGAAACAGATGGTTCATTTATACGTTTGGAATATTGTTGTTCATTCATCATTTCTGGTTTTTCTTACTTGAAATGTTCAGGATCGATGCCATTTTCTTTATCCTGCAGAAAACACTTCTAAGTTTTCCGATCTCATTTGCATTCTGTATCTTGATACAAATGCTGATCGTTAATAAGCCTAAGTCAAGATGAATCTGGATGCACGGAAGTACGTAATCATTGCCTTCGTCCTGATCGTTGGGATGATCTATACGATACGTCTTTTCTACATGCAGGTGATCGATGATTCCTGGACGCTTCGTGCACAGCAAATCGCTGAAAAAAGAAGGGAAATAATTCCGCCAAGAGGGGTTGTTTTCGACAGAAATCACAAAAAAGTAGTTTCAAATACCACCTATTACAATTTAATGATGGTGGAGAAGGAGATCAAGGATCTCGATACAGTTGCTTTTGCTCAGCTACTAGGCTGGACCGTTGATGAAGTAAGAGCTCGTTTTAAAGAGATCGTTGAGGGTGAAGGGACCTATTACAACAAACATACTGGTAAAAGAACATCGAATTACCAAAAAGGAAGAGCATATCCTTATTTGAAAGAGTTGACACTTGAAGAGATCTCGAAGATCGCTCCACATCTGGATGATTTTCCTGGGTTCTATGAGGAAGTCACCAGTATGAGAAGATACCCATATGCTAACGGAGCGAATATCCTTGGTTATCTGGCAGAGGTGACCAGAGAAGAAATTGATGAAAATCCATATTACCGCCCCGGATACAATATTGGTAGGGCTGGAATCGAAAGGTTTTACGAGGAAAAGCTGAGAGGGCAAAAAGGAATTAGGTACATTGTTACGTCTGCTTTGAACAATGCTATTGAGCCATATGCGGATGGTAAATACGATACATCTGCTATTCAGGCTGATCCATTGATCCTTGGAATTGATATCGAATTACAAGCCTACGGAGAGAAGTTATTAAACGGAAAACGAGGATGTATTGTCGCCATAGAACCATCTTCAGGGGAAATATTGGCACTTGTGTCGGCACCGACTTACGACCCTAACCTGTTGATTGGTAAAAGGAATATCTCCATGAATTACCCGAAGTTGGTAATGGATCCAAGTAAACCTTTGTTCCCCAGACCACTGGCTGCAGAATATCCTCCAGGATCTACCTTTAAGTTATTGAATTCATTGATCGCACTTCAGGAAGGAGTGATCACACCTGAATTTGGAGCACCATGTAACAAGTCTGTAGTAGGTTGTCACAATCACCCGAGCGCAGGCAACTTAATGGATGCCATAAAACATTCTTGTAACCCCTATTATTACGCGGTGATGCGGCGTATCATTCAGCAGGGGAAGAAGAAAGGCATCTTTGCGGATGCAGAAGTTGGGTTGAATACGTGGGCTCAATACATGCATAGGTTTGGACTTGGCGAAAAACTGGAAACGGATATTACAGGTCTTCGTCCCGGAAATATCCCTGATGCAAATTATTATGATCGCTGGTATGGACATCACAGATGGGCATTTTCTACCATTCGATCGATCTCTATTGGTCAGGGAGAGGTAATGATCACTCCTTTGCAGATGGCCAATGTGGCCGCCACTATCGCGAACAAAGGATGGTACATAACTCCTCACTTTGTGAAGTCGATTGGTAAAAAGGGACCTATGGATCAATACAAGCGGAAACATTACACGAAGATCGATCGTCAGCACTATGAGGTGGTTATAGAAGGAATGCGTCGCGTGGTCTATGAACCGGGAGGAACGGGAAGACGCGCCAGATTAAAGGATATCGTTATTTGTGGTAAAACGGGAACAGTACAGAACCCTCATGGCGAAGACCACTCCGTTTTCATCGCATTTGCACCTATGAATAAGCCGAAGATCGCGATCGTCGCATTCATTGAAAATGCGAAAGGTGGTGGTGGGCTTTGGGCTGCTCCAACTGCCGGATTGATGATCGAAAAATACCTCACAAGAAAAGTGACGGAGATTGACAGGGAAAAAACGATCATGGAGGCGACATTTACATATAAGGATTGAGAAAACAGGATTCCATAGTAGGCGCGCTTGATTGGCCATTGTTCATCGGATACATCATCATGATATCGATGGGGCTTGCGACAGTGTATTCTGTTGCCCTTGTGGAAGATCATCCAAGTCTTTTCGATTTTTCTCAGAAATATGGTAAACAGGTAATGTGGATCGGAGTATCACTTTTTCTGGGATTACTGGTGTTTCTGATCGACTCAGATATCTATCGGAAATTCGCCATACCCATTTATCTGTTTGTCCTCTCATTACTTGTGGTGGTCTTGTTTATGCCCCCTATCAATGGTGCCAGAGCATGGCTCGGTATAGGAACAATGGGTATTCAGCCGGCCGAATTTGCTAAGATTGGTACAGGACTGGTATTGGCGAGATTCATCTCTTCGATCAACGTGAAGCAGCAAAACGTGAGAACAGTCATCCTTGCAAACCTGATCATCTTGTTTCCGATGGCATTGATCCTCCTTCAACCCGATGCGGGGACATTTGTCGTGTTTACCTCTTTCCTTTTCGTGATGTATCGGGAAGGGATCACGTATGACCCTATTATCTTAAGCTTGATCAATAGTATTCCTGGTGTTAAATTCAAACAAACCTGGGTGGGCAGTCACTTTATTCCAATCTTATTCGTTGTGGTCTTTTTGAGCTTGGTAACCTTGCTGATCAGTAACGAAACGCTCGAGTTTGGATGGTTGCCGGGGATTCAGATCCCGGGAATGTATGGGGTGGTCATTTCCCTTGCCGTATTTGCGTTGATTACATTTTTGTTTTTGAGATTCATTTCCACGAAAAGAGATCGAAGAAGGGTGACCTTTATTGTTTTGATCGGATTCATCCTAGGATCTGGAATTGCATTCGTGGTAAACACCGGGTTTCAGAGCCTGGCAGATCACCAGAAAGAAAGGATCGAATTGTTTCTCGGGTTAAAAGAAGACCCGGACGGGGAAGATTATAACCGAAACAGGGCGATGGCGGCTGTTGGATCAGGTGGACTTGTTGGAAAAGGATACAACAAGGCGTCTGTGTCCAGTGTGGAAAGTAATCACGTACCGGAAAGTGAGACAGATTTTATTTTCTGTCCTTTTGCCGAGGAATGGGGATTTGCAGGGACCTTCGTGTTGATCTTCCTGTACATGTTCATGTTATTACGGATCATCGTGATCGCAGAACGACAGCGGTCAGCATTCAATAGGATCTATGCCTATGTTGTCGCGATGGTACTCTTTTATCACTTTGCTGTAAATATTGGAATGAACATCGGTTTTGCACCGGTTATCGGGATTCCGTTACCATTCTTTTCCTATGGAGGATCTTCGATGATGTCCTTTTCAATGATGATGTTCATTTTACTGAAACTGGATAGTCAGCGGAAGGATGTATTCCAATAATATAGAGAAAAATAATTCGTTAATTTTACCAAAACTAAATGCTCATGAGCAAGAAAGGTGAAGCCATTCAATTCTCGGAAAAATCTACGAAAAGACTGAATATTCTTTTCTGGGTCTTTTCAGCAATACCCTTCCTTTCGATCACAGGACTTATGCTCTTGCAATCAGAGGAAGATCTACCCCCTGTAGAGATGTTGGATAATCCACCTGAGCTACTTGCTTCTGTTGTATATGCAGAAGATGGTACAACAGAACTTGGTAGATACTGGCGTGTTAACAGAACGAGCGTTGATTACAAAGACATTTCTCCGAACGTAACTGACGCGTTGATCTCAACTGAAGATGAGCGTTTTCATGAGCATTCCGGTGTTGACTTTAAGGCATTGGGACGTGCGGTAGCAAATGTAGGAAGCGCCGGTGGTGCATCGACCATTACTCAGCAGCTGGCAAAACAGTTGTTTACATTGCAACAACGGGAGAGAGAAGAAATTGCTCGAGCGAATGGTGAAGTTTTGGAAACTGGAGGAAGTGGTAAGCTGGGAAGAGCGATGAGGAGATTGAATGAAAAGGCCAGAGAGAATATCATTGCCGTTCGTTTGGAAAAACGATACACGAAAGAGGAGATCATCACGATGTATCTCAATCAATTCGATTTCTTATACAATGCGGTTGGAATAGAAAACGCAGCGAAGGTCTACTTTAACAAAAAACCAAAAGATCTGGCAAAGGAGGAAGCTGCCATGCTGATTGGAATGTGTAAGAATCCTTCATTGTACAATCCCTACACGTACAAGATCAAAAATTACAGAAGAAGCATTGCGGCGAAAAAGGGAGTGGCTCCCGAACAAGTGAGCCGTGAAGAAGTTATGGAGGCACGCGCAAAAGATTCATCGCTTGCGATTCAAAGAAGAAATCAGGTGCTTTATCAGTGGTTGAAGAATAGTAAATCAGAAAATTCTGCACTTAGAAACAAGATCACAGAAGAAGAGTACAATGCTCTCAAAATAAAACCGATCATTGTTGATTATCAGGTTGTAGATCACAAGCGAGGTATGGCACCTTATTTTAGAGAGTCGCTTCGTAAGGAGGTTACGGATCTGTTGAAGCAAAAAAATGATGATGGTTCTTTCAAATTCAAAAGAGCCGATGGCTCCCCATATGATATTTACAGTGATGGGTTAAAAATCTATACAACGATCGATGCAAACCTTCAGAGACATGCGGAATATGCAGTCGAAAGACACCTTAAGGAAACCCTACAGGATGCATTCAATAAGAATAACCGAAACCTGAAGAACTGGCCATTCTCCAATGATCTTTCTGAAGAACAGGTGAATTCGATCATGAAAACCGCACGTCGAAATTCTGGAAGATACCAATCTTTGGTGGCATCCGGATATACGGATGAAGAAGTAAAGCAGAACTTCAATACTGCTGTGAACATGAAGGTTTTTTCATGGAATGGAGATGTGGATACGGTGATGACGCCAAACGACTCGATTCGCTACTATAAGTCATTCTTACACGCGGGTATGATTTCCGTTGAACCACAGACCGGATTTGTCAAGGCGTGGGTAGGAGGAGCAAACTTTGACCATTTCGCGTATGACCATGTTAAACTTGGGAAAAGACAGGTAGGCTCCACCATAAAGCCATTCGTATACTCAACTGCTTTGGCAATGGGTGTGGTAAAACCATGTACGAAATTCGAACCGATATCGTATTGTGTTGATCTGATGGATGCCAGCGGTAACGTAACCGGAAAGTGGTGCCCAGGAGGTGAAGCAGCCTCAAGTGTGGAAGAGGGATTAGCGATGTCTTCAAATCCAACAACTGTTGCGGTGATGTCTAAAATGGGTGGTTATGCCGGTCCGAAAACGATTTCCAAATTGCTGAAAGATGTGGATATCAATCTTCGTCCGGAGGATGAGGTACCATCTATGTGCTTAGGTATTATGGATCTTTCCTTGTACGAAATGGTAGCGGCGCAATGTATTTTCGCGAATCATGGGATATTCAATCGTCCAACAACGATCCTTAGAATTGAAGACAGAAACGGAAACGTGATTTACAGCGCAAAAAATTACTCGAAGGAAGTGTTGAATGAAAATGTAGCCTATGAGACCCTGAAGATGATGAAAGGTGTCGTGAACAGAGGAACTGCAGGAAGCTTAAGAGGCGGAAGATCATGGGGAAGTATTCCTTATCCAACGGCTGGTAAAACCGGTACAACTCAGAACAATTCAGATGGATGGTTCATGGGGCTAACTCCTGAATTGGTAACTGGTGTCTGGGTAGGTGCTGAAGATCGTTCGGTGCGCTTTAAAACTATGGATTGGGGTCAGGGAGCCAGAATGGCTTTACCGATCTATGGATATTACATGCAAAGGGTCTATAAGGACCCGATAGTGGCATTGTCAACAACCGATTTCGAGGTGCCTCAAAATTATGATCCAAAGCAATTCAGTTGCGAAGGAGATAATCAAGTAGGAGGATCTACGAATGATGGAAATATTTTTGGAATATAATGAATAAGGTAGTAAACAACGTTGAAGAGGCGCTGACAGGGATTCAGGACGGGATGACACTTATGCTGGGTGGATTTGGATTATGCGGAATCCCGGAGAATTCAATTGCCCAGCTGGTTAAAATGGGGGTAAAAGATTTAACATGTATCTCGAACAATGCGGGCGTGGATGATTTTGGACTTGGACTTTTATTGCAGCAGCGGCAGATCAAAAAAATGATCAGCTCTTACGTAGGCGAAAATGCGGAATTCGAACGTCAAATGCTTTCAGGAGAATTAGAGGTTGATCTGATCCCGCAAGGTTCGCTTGCTGAACGTTGTAGAGCTGGAGGAGCAGGAATCCCTGCCTTTTTTACACCGGCCGGATTTGGAACTGAAGTCGCTGAAGGAAAAGAGGTGCGCATTTTTAATGGGAAGCCACACATTCTGGAGACAGCATTGACTGCCGACTTTGCGATTGTGAAAGCATGGAAAGGTGACACGGAAGGAAATCTTGTGTTTAAAGGAACTGCCAGAAACTTTAACCCAATGATGGCAATGGCAGGAAAGATCACCATTGCAGAAGTGGAAGAATTGGTTCCTGCAGGTGAACTGGATCCTAATTTCATTCATACTCCTGGGATCTTTATTCAAAGGATCTTCAAAGGAGAAAAATTTGAAAAACGAATCGAACAACGAACTGTTCGTCAAAGAAATTAATTGATATGGCACTAGATAAAAACGGAATTGCAAAGCGCATTGCACAGGAATTGAAGGATGGGTGGTATGTCAATTTAGGTATTGGTATTCCTACACTGGTGGCAAACTATATCCCTGAAGGAATTGAAGTGGAATTCCAGTCAGAAAATGGGATCCTTGGAATGGGACCCTTTCCTTTTGAAGGAAAAGAAGATCCGGATCTGATCAATGCCGGAAAACAAACCATTACGGCAAGAAAAGGAGCCGTTTATTTTGACTCTGCAACTTCCTTTGCTATGATCCGCGGACAGCATGTTCAGCTGACTGTGTTGGGAGCTATGGAAGTCTCACAGGATGGAGACATTGCCAACTGGAAGATTCCGGGGAAAATGGTGAAAGGAATGGGTGGAGCGATGGACCTGGTTGCTTCAGCAGACAACATCATTGTTGCGATGATGCATGCAAATAAAGCAGGTGAATCAAAGATCCTGAAGAAATGTACACTTCCTCTTACAGGAGTTGGGTGCGTGAAAAAGATCGTTTCTGACCTTGCAGTTCTTGAGGTGAAGGATGGGAAATTTCATTTGATCGAAAGAGCTCCGGGAGTATCCGTTGAAGAGATCGTATCTCTGACCGAAGGTGACCTGGTTGTTCCTGATTTTGTTCCAGAAATGGATATTTAATGAAATACCTCGAAGCCGGCAAATGGGTCAGAATACTGACATGGTTGTTCGCTTCAGGATGGCTCTTATTTTTTGGATTTAGCAATGAAGTACCTGCCGATACAGGCGACGGGTTAGCACATTTCTTTATCTCTCAGATCAGCTGGCAGGACCCTTCGTATTTCTTTGATCACTGGGGAAAACCGGTCTTTATTCTCTTAAGCTCCCCGTTTGCTCAGTTTGGCTTTTCGGGAATGATCATTTTTAATGTACTAGTGTTTTCTGCGAGTATGTTGATCGGATACAAGCTTTTGGATAAGCTGAAGGTATCAGCATGGCTTCAATCACTTCTTCCCCTTTTCTTATTGACAGCAAAAGATTATTGTCTGACCGTCATGGGCGGTTTAACGGAGCCTTTGTTCAACCTTGCATTGATCGTTGCTGCTTTGCTTTTGCTTCAGAAAAGATACTTGTGGCTGGCTCTATTGGTCTCCTTCATGCCCTTCATGCGAAGCGAAGGACAATTGCCAGTATTGCTCGTAGGTGTAATTCTGGCGTACAACAAAGAGTGGAAATACTTTCCAATATTGCTGGTTGGCTTTGTCGTTTATTCGATAGCTGGGGCGTTTGCTCATCATGATCTGCTCTGGTATTTTACAAAGAGTCCCTACTCAATGGGAAATGCCATTTATGGAAAGGGAGAGTGGTCACACTATTTTACCTCATACAGAAATTACATAGGTAATCCTGGGATATTCATGTCGATCCTAGGGGTGATTGGTGCCATTGGTCTGTTGGTTAAAAGAAGAATTTCCGAACTTGAAATCGATCTGTCTTTACTGGCCTATGGGACTTTCGTGGGTGTAGTATTTTCGCATTCATACTTTTGGGCAACCGGACAAAATGGATCAATTGGATTAACGCGGATTGCAACACAAGGGATGCCTCTTTTTCTGATCATCCAGATGACACACTGGTCACGATTTAGTCGCAGAGAAGGATCCAGAATACAATGGGTTTACGGTGTATTATCGATTCCTTTTATCTGGTCATTGGTTAGCAATCCAAAATTTCCGGTTTTAGTCAACCCGATGGAAAAACAGCTTCAATCCACCTGGAAGTTCATCAATGAACAAGGAGTAGGAAACGAAAAGGTCTATTATCATTTTCCATACTTGGCACATCTGATGAATGAGAATCCACTCAGCAAGGAGAGTAGAGCAATATTTACAGGATTTCATCAGATCGAAGAGGACTTGAAAACGAAGATTCCCGAGGGAAGCTTTATTGTCTGGGATAGCCATTTCGGTCCGGTGGAAGCAGGAAGGTCCGCTCAAGAGATGAGAAATACGCAAGGTTTAATTCTCGTAGGGGAGTTTTTATTTGAGGGAACAGAGGAAGATCCTAAGGGGGTTCTGTTATTTCAGCATGTATCAGAAACAGATAGTCTTCCGGACTATCAGGTAAGTACAAAGAGTATGGATGACTTGCATCTTATGTTCGAATCCAAAACGGAGTTTATTAATTTATTCGTTGGTCTGTTAGCGACGCAAAGAGGAAGTGAACTGATTTGCTCAATTCGATCAGAAGAAGGAACGTCTTTGGTTTTTGAATCAGAGGAAGGAGGCTACACCTCTTTTGAATTATCGGAAATTGGAAAGGAGCTTAGATTTTCGATTCCGAAATCCGGAAGCAGCAAGCTTTACGTGTGGAATCCCAACGGTAAAAATGGAAAGATAGAGATCACAAATGTTCAGCTCCGAAGTAAAAAATATCCCAAGGTCTGGAAACCTTAGCGATAAAAATTCATTTCGTCCAGGTATTTCATCACTGATTCCGTCAACAGGTAACGAACATCCTTGCCCATCTTAATAGCATTTCGGATAAACGAAGCAGATACTTTCATGACTGGTGCATCATCGCAGAAAACAATGCTTGGGTGCTTGAACAATAGTTGATTCGGATCATCTGACTGGATGTCATTTTCCTCCTGAAAGGTCAATGCACGTGGATACACATAGATCTTTTGATTCTTCAGAAGATAATCATGATTGTACCACTTGTGCAGTGTTCGTAGATTGTCTTCTCCCATAATTAAAGAAAAGGAATGATCAGGATACAGCTCTTTCAGATGGATCATGGTATTGACCGTATAACTTGGCTTGGAAAGCTTGAATTCGACATCCGAAGCTCTCAACTTCGGGTTATCATCAATCGCGATCTTCACAAGTGCCAGTCGGTGGTGGTCAGCGAGGATCGTATTCTTTTCCTTCAATGGATTTTGAGGAGAGACCACAAGCCAAACTTGATCAAGCTCTGTGTAATCTGCCATGTAATTGGCAATGATCAAATGTCCGACATGTATCGGGTTGAAAGTTCCGAAATACAACCCCACCTTCATGAGTTTGCTACAAAATCGTTCACAATGACTGTTGCCTTTTTGATGGCAGTTTCAAGCTCATCATTGACAAGGATCACATCAAATTGAGAAGCTTTGCTCATTTCCTTTTCAGCCTTTTCCAATCGCTGACGGATCTTATCTTCTGTTTCGGTGCTTCGATGTCTTAGTCTTTCTTCAAGGGTTTCGATCGAAGGTGGCTGAACGAAGATCGCAAGCGCGTTTTCTCCGAATATCTTTTTAAGGTTCAATCCACCGATCACGTCTACGTCAAAGATCACATTTTTCCCCTGTGCCCAGATCCGTTCGATCTCAGAGCGCAGCGTTCCATAAAAGTGATCCGTATAAACTTCTTCCCACTCAATAAAGGCACCTTCTCTGATCTTTTGCTTGAATCCTTCGATCCCCAGAAAGTAATAATCTTTACCGTCTGTTTCATTCGGTCTTGGTCCTCTGCTGCAAGCAGATACTGAAAACGATAGATTCAACGAAGGGTCGTTTAACAACGCATGCACGATCGTAGTTTTTCCAGCCCCGGAAGGAGCAGAAAAGATGATGCATTTCCCTTGTGATGTAGTAAAACTCATTATAATGTGTTCAATACCTGCTCTTTGATCTTTTCCAGACTGTCCTTCATTCCAACAACCAGTTTTTGCATTTCTGCATGGTTGCTTTTACTTCCAAGTGTATTGATCTCTCTTCCGATCTCCTGAGAAATGAAACCGAGTTTTTTCCCCGACTTTTCCATCTTCATGGTTTGATTGAAATAATCCAGGTGATGACTCAAACGCATCTTTTCTTCTGAAACATCCAGCTTCTCGATATAAAAGATGAGCTCCTGCTCCAGACGATTATTGTCCAGGCCATTCACCTCGATCTCATCAAGTCCCTTTTTAATCCTTTCGCGAACAGTTTCGATGCGTTCGTTCTCATATTTGGGAACATCGTTGAGCAGTGTTCTGATCTCATCAATACGCTCATTGAATTCGTTCTCTAATGCAATTCCTTCTTTTCTTCTGAATGAGTTGAGCTCGACACACGCTTCTTTCACAAGTGATACAAGCCATTTCTTCTCGTCTTCCGATAATTCTTCTCGCTCGTTGATGTAGATATCAGGCATGCGGATAATGATGCTCATTAGGTCCTCCGTATGCGTCCCGATCATTTCGGTCGTTTGTCTGAGGTCCTCAGCGTAGGATTTAGCAAGGTCTTTATTGATCACATAATTGCGCGTGTCACCAGTGCTGTCGATATTGACAGATACATCGATCTTACCTCGATCCAGTTCTTCCCCGATGATCCTGCGGATCTCAGGTTCCAGTTCTCTGTAGCTCCCCGCAATTCGAACATTCAGATCAAGAGATTTGCTGTTCAGCGATCGGATCTCTACAGTTACTTTTTTGGATTGAAAGGTACCGGTTACCTTACCAAAGCCGGTCATCGACATCAACATGACGTAAAAATTTTCTCAAAAGTAGAAAAATTAAGGCGAATAAGAGGTTTTAGGGCCCTCAGGACTTTTTCCATTTCAATAAAGCACTTCCTTTTACGGATGATGTGATGTATACACCAATAAAGATGATGATCATGTAGAAGATCTTTTCAAGTGTGATCGTTCCGGTATAATCATCTGCAATACCAATTGCACTTAAGGAATAGGCGAAGAACATGACGAGTACCGGTTGGAGGTAAATGTAGGCGCTTGAGACACTTGGACTAAGGTATTTGAGGCCATACATCGTGAGTAGATAGGTCATGAAAGTAACACCCACTATTACATAGCCGATCTTGATCCAGGCCGATAATGGGATGATTTGAAAATTGGTATCGAACAATTCGGTGATCGTTGGTGGGAAAAGCAAGACGTAGATCGTGCCGAAGGTAAACACATAGGTGATCACTGTTAAAGGAGAGTACTTTTTCATTAGCGGTTTTGCAATTACCAGATAGATGGCGTAACTGGCAGCATTGATGAACAGGAATAAGTCACCCAACATGGAATCCCCTTTTCCGGTTCCACCTTTAAGTGTTAATAGAATGGCTCCCATGGCTCCCAAAAGAATTCCGATCACTCGTGTGTTGGTGACCTTTTCTTTCAGAATGAGATAGGACAGGATCACCACCATGATGGGGTTGAGCGCCATAATGATCCCTGAATTGATGGAAGAAGAAAGATTCAATCCATGAAAAAAGAAGAGCTGATTAATAGCGACGCCAAAGAGGCCGCAAGTGGCAAGTAAAAGCAAATCCTTGCGATGCACCTTTTCTTTTACAACCATCATGCGAACAAGCCAGAACAAGGCGGTTGCGCCTACAACACGGAAAAGAATAAAGACATTCGGACTTAAATACGCGGGCATAACTCCTTTGGCGAGTACATGGCTTGCACCATACAGTGTGTTTACCATGAACAGAGCAAAGTGAGCAGAAAAGTTTTTCCCCACTCCTTTAGGAATTGAAAGATTTTACTGCATCTTCCACAACGGATTTTGAATTCCCGATGAATACCTCATCACCGTTGATCATGAATGGTCGCTTTAAAAAAGTATACTCTTCAAGCATGTACTTCCTGTAATCAGATTCCTTCAGATCCATGTTGTTGAGACCCATGGATTTGTACTTCATGGCTTTTCTTGAGAATAACGCTTCATAGGATCCAACTTTGTCCTTGATCCAGTCTAACGTTTCAGCATCGATGTTCTGCTGCTTAATATCCTGAAGCTCGACGTCTTTTCCCGGATTGATCTCTTTAAGTATGCGCTGATTGGTGCTACAGCTACTTAGATGATAGATCTTTTTCATGCTTAGTTATTCTGAAGATATTCCTGATTTTTCTTACGGTCTTCTTCTGTCCCAGGAGTATTACATCCCTTTTGCTTCTTCGTGAAATGGTGGATCCACTTCACCTGTAAATGCGCAGGGTAGTAATTACTTGAATGCCACTGAATGGTTGGCTTCAATTTGTTCATTTCATACAATCCAAGTATAGGCATATAGAACCCGAAAGTCAAATAATCCCCTTTTTTCACACGGTAGTTGAAACCGATGTGGGTGTGCATTTGAATCATGAAATCTTTTTGAAACTTTTGTGGAGCAATGGAACCAGATGCGTATCCTGCTTTTTCAGCAGAAAGGATATTGTAGTTGGCATTAAAACCTAATCCCGTTTCCAGATGCCAGTCGTCTCCGATCTTTCTGAAACGATCGGCAGTGAACCTTGCTGTCAAATAACCATTGTAGAAACTTGATCTGGATTCTTCCGTCCCCGTCAATTCATTGAACGGATTGTACAATTCATGTGTAGTCTTTTCTTTACCGCCGATGTAATCGAACCCTAATCCCCAGTCAAATCGGTGCCAAAGGTTTGATTTGATTCGTTTGGCAACAAATCCGTCAGGATTTTTCTTTCCCATACTTTCAAGTATTCTAGAAGGCTTCAGGCGATAATGAGCCATCCCTACATTGATAAAAGCACCTACACTTCCTGCCGGATCGATGACATCAGCAATCGGTCTGTTTGTTGAGGCATCATTACCTTCATATCGAGTATCCTTTCCCTTTACCAAAGTAAAATTGGGTCCAAATGAGATCTGGAGACCATTTTTGGTAATCTCTCTATAATCGCGGGCACCCCCAAAAAAGTCACCACGACTTTTACCGGTAAAATCGCGCGTTTTTTGTCCAAAAGCGGAAAATCCTACACTCAGGATCAATAAAGATGGGATGATCAGGTTCTTCATATTCTGATTTTTACACAAGGTACAATTATTCACCAAGCAATTCAAGGATCTTGTCAATTACAACAGGAGAGTCCCAGTTATCATGGATCTTCTCGTCTGCCATGATCTGATCCATGATCTGGTCCTGAAATTTACCTCTTTTGATAGCGTCACTGTAGCGAATGGAGCTAAACGTTACCTGTGAGTATAACGGCATCCACTTTTCAGGGTACAACGTTGAAAATTTAGCTTCGATCTTCTTGCGAAGAAGGAAGTCAGGATCAGCAACGTAGTCTCTCATTACGTGATAATTGTATAAGGAAAGATCCTGAAGTGCATCCCCGTCAGGCTTACGCGTTTCCGAATATTCATCAAAGATCGCAGCCCAGTTTTCGTTGTGTTTTTTCATCAAATCCGATAGCACAGTGCAATCTTCAAATCCGGCATTCATTCCTTGACCATAGAATGGTACAGTGGCATGTGCTGCGTCTCCCATAAGTGCTACTTTACCAGCAGTCCAAGGATAGCATCTAACAATTGCCAGAGAAGACAAAGGATGATCTTCCCAAGCTTCGGCCACATTTGGCATCATATCATAGAAATCCGGGAAGGTCGTTTTGAAAAACTGATCAACGTCCGCCTTGCTTTTTAACTTATCAAATGCATTCGCATCTCCTTCATGAGGCATGAACAACGTACATGTGAAAGATCCGTCTTCATTGGCAAGAGCGATCAGCATGAAACGTCCGCGTGGCCAGATATGCAAAGCGTTCTTATCCATTTGGTAAGAACCATCAGCATTTGCAGGAAGCAAGATCTCACGGTAACCGTCAGAGATGTAATTCTGACTGTAGTTGAAACGATCGAGTTTCTGCATCGACGTGTATCGAACAGCCGAAAATGCACCGTCAGCGCCAAAGACCAGATCGGCTTGTTTTTCAAGCTCTTCCCCAGTCTCAGTGTTTTTTAAATGAACGATTCCTTTTACCGGATCAACTTTAATACACTCATGATTGTAATGAATCGTCGCATCGCCATAGTTTTCAGCGATGTCCATCATGGTCGCATTTATTTTTCCTCTGGATACGGAATAAATCGCCTGACCATCTTTGCCATATTGCTGATAGGTAAGGTTTCCATTGGTGTCGTGCATCATTCTGCCGTACATCGGAATTGCGATCTTACGGATCTCGTCGCCAACACCAACAGCATCTAAAGCTTTCCACCCTCGATTGGACAGTGCAAGGTTGATCGATTTTCCGGCAGAGATCTCAGCCTTACGAATATCAGAACGACGCTCATAGATCGTAACTTTATATCCGGCTTTTGAAAGATAAACTGCCCAAAGTGAGCCCACAAGGCCCGCCCCGATAATGATCACATTCTTTTCCTTTTCCATCTTTTATCTTTTTCTTCTCCATTCTCTGGAGTAAGGTGTTTCAAAATAATTATTTCGTTGTCTTTCGGCCTGTTTTTTCTTGTGAATGGCGTTGCTTGCTCTCCACAATACGATACCTCCTACCAGAACTGCTATTGTTTGAATAGTCAGATTAATATACGTTCCACTTTGATCCAGTGCTCCCGAAAATTTCGCTCTGATCAGCGTTTGTATCGTCAGTTCATCCATTATTGTATCGCTTTTTCCAATAGAACTCCAAACCAATAACAATCTTCAAAACTATTATATAATGGTGCCGGAGCTACACGGATCACATTTGGTTCTCTCCAGTCAGCAACAACTCCTTCTTCAGACAAGGCATCAAAAAGCGATCGTCCCTGACCTTTTGCAAGAATAGACAACTGTGCGCCCCTTTTTGTTTGATCAGCTGGTGTAATGATCTCAAACGAACAACGTTCCTTGTTTCTTTCTGAAACTTGATGGATAACAAATTCAAGATAGGCAGTCATCAGGTCACGCTTTGCACCGATCCTGTCCATGCCTGCTTCAATGAAGATTTCAACAGCTGCAAGATGCGCTGCCATTCCAAGTACCGGGGCGTTACTCAATTGCCATCCTTCAGCTCCTTCCATTGGTACAAACCCTGGTTCCATAAGGAATCTTTTTTCCTTGTTGTAACCCCACCATCCTGCAAAGCGTGGAAGCTCTGGTCGGTTAGCGTGACGCTCGTGAACGAACATTCCGCTCACTCCTCCTGGGGAAGAGTTCAGATATTTATAGCCACACCAAGCTGCGAAATCAATTCCCCAGTCGTGTAATTTTAAATTGATATTTCCTGCAGCGTGAGCAAGATCGAATCCTATCACAGCCCCAACTTTATGACCTGCCTCGGTGATCTTTTTCATGTCGAACAATTGTCCAGTATAATAGTTAACACCACCGATCATAACCAAGGCAAGTTCATCGCCTAGCTCTTCGATCTTTGACAAGATGTCTTCTTCGCGGATCAAATGCTCTCCTTCTCTTGGCCATACTTCAACCAGATCCTCGGATACATTAAGTCCGTGGAATTTTACTTGAGATTCAAGGGCATATTGGTCACTTGGAAATGCTTTCGCTTCACAAAGGATCTTCTTTCGTTTACCTTCAGGTCTATAAAACGAAACCATCAATAAATGCAAGTTCGTAGTTAACGAGTGCGTGACAACCACTTCTATAGGTTTGGCACCCACGATCTCAGCGACGTGTCCGGTTAGGTTTTCGTGATACGCGAACCAAGGACGTTCCGCCAGAAAATGTCCTTCTACACCGTATTTTGCCCAGTCATTCAGTTCTCTGGAAATGTATTCGGCCGTTCTTTTCGGCTGCAATCCAAGACTGTTCCCTGTGAAATATCGAACGGTTTTATCATGGAAAGTTGGAAAATGGAACTGGTTTCTGAAGTCCTTTAAGGGATCCTGTTGATCCAATTGTTGTGCGAATGACAGTGTATTTTGAAATTCCATAGCTAAAATATGCCTTATTCTTCGTGTGTTGCCTACAGTCGGCAGGCAAAGATAATTATTCTTGGGGCCATAACGTGCTACTTTTATTAGTTGAGATAAGGTAGATTCCTGCTTGAATATTAATTTTGTAGTAAAATGGATAAGATGCAAACGTCAACAGATATTTCAAGAAAAACATCAGAGGAGCTTTTCGAAAAGTCAAAAACATATTTTCCGGGTGGAGTGAATTCCCCTGTAAGAGCTTTTAAATCGGTTGATGGAAATCCGCTGTTCATTAAAAAAGGCGATGGTTGCAGGATCTGGGATGAGGACAACAATGAGTTCATTGATTTCTGTTGCAGCTGGGGTCCACTGATCCTTGGGCACAATCACCCTGAAGTGTTTAAAAAGGTGGTTGAAACCATGCAAAACGGTGCAAGTTTTGGTGCGCCGACGAGATTGGAGAATGAACTTGCTGAATTGATCCTGAACAGAAACCCGTTCATTGAAAAGATCCGATTTGTGAGCTCCGGAACAGAAGCGGTGATGTCTGCCTTACGTTTAGCAAGAGGATATACAGGTAAGAACAAGGTGTTGAAATTTGAAGGATGCTATCATGGTCACGTGGATGCACTTCTGGTAAAAGCAGGAAGTGGTCTGGTGACGTTTGGTGAGTCATCAAGTGCTGGAGTTCCTGAAGCGTTCGCGAATCAAACACTGGTTTTACCGTTAAATGATGAAGCTGCGTTGAGAGAATGTTTCAAAGAACATCATGCTGATATGGCGTGTGTGATCATTGAGCCGATTCCTGCGAACAACGGGCTTTTACTTCAGGAAAAACATTTCCTTTTGTTACTTCGTGAGCTGTGTACCGAATACAACGTTTTGCTCACCTTTGATGAGGTGATCTCAGGTTTCAGAGTGGCCTTCAGTGGTGCAGCGGAATTATACGGGATTATTCCAGATATTGTGACTTATGGGAAGATTCTTGGTGGTGGTTTGCCTGTAGGTGCCTATGGCGCGAGCAATGGGTTAATGAGAAAGGTTTCTCCTGACGGACCGGTTTATCAAGCTGGAACATTATCCGGAAATCCGGTGGCAATGGCGGCGGGTATTGCTCAATTGACAGAATGTTCAAAGCCTGGGTTTTATGAAACGCTTGCTGAGAAAACAAACCACTTTACTTCCAGGATCAATAACTATGCAAACGAAAAGAACTATCCATTCGAATTAGTGTCGATCGGTTCGATCTTCTGGCTTTCATTCAATGGAAAGAAAAGGATCCATAGTGCAGAGGAGATCGACCCAAACATGAATGGTTTCAGGATCATGCACCGAGAATTACTGAATAGGGGTGTTTACCTCGGTCCAAGTGGTTATGAGGTAGGTTTCGTTTCAGAAGCTCACTCCCTGAATGATCTAGATATGGCAGCGAAAGCGATGGAGGAAGTGCTGGATATGATCTACGGATAGACCTACTTTTCTTCGCAGTTTTTCTTGCGCTTGAGCATTTCTTCTCCGCTCATCGTTTCGTATTCCTTGCAGATCTTTTTCTTTTGATCGTTCAGCTTACGATGTTCCTCTGCCTTTTTCTCGTCGGCACCCGTTTCAAGTACTTCGGCAGAAATATCATTCAGATCCTTACTGACCTTCATGCATTCACAGAATTGAGCATCTTCCGAAGAACAGCTCGATAAAAGGCCTCCAAGAACAATGGATATAATGAGTAGTTTATTCATGTTGCAAAAATAAAAAAGCCGTCCTAAAGACGGCTTAAAGTTTATGTGAATACCAATTAATTCGTTGGTTTTTCAATTCGGTTCACCTTCATTTCTTCTTTCAATTCCATTCGCTGGTTCTTGCGTAGTTCGCGAGATTCCATCTCCTGTAATTTTCTGTCGGCCTCCTCTCCTTTGTAGTACACTACTGAGGAAATACCATTCTCGATGCGCTCGATTCGTAGTGTTTTTACTCCGTTGTTCTCTTCAACATAAACACGTTCCTCAACTATGGCTCCAGATTCAACATTCATAGCAGCTATTTTCTCCTCTGCTTCCTCGCCTTTATATACTTCCATGGTTTCTACTCCATTTGTAGAAGTATGGATCATTATGGTTTTTACTCCATCCACCTCTTCAATTGAAACCTCTTTCTTTACTTCATTCTTAACGACTTGCTTTTCTGAATTTACCTGAGCAGAGGCAACACCTCCTGCTATTAGAAAGGACACTAAAAGTATTTCTGATCTCATAAGTATAAGTTTTAATATATGACAAAGCAATAATATTAAAAAATCCCTTGCCGAATTGTTATTTGAATGTTAAAAGCAATTAAGAGACCTTTTCGCTGAAGTAATTGCTTTTAGTAAATTCGCTAAAAGTAAACGCATGTCTAAATTACCAAAAGTAGGGACAACGATATTCACGGTCATGTCACAGATGGCCAATGAATACCAGGCGATCAATTTATCTCAGGGATTTCCGAATTTTCCGGTAGATGATCAACTGATCGAGATCATCAAGTCAAAAGTGGATGAAAATATCCATCAGTATGCCCCAATGGGAGGTAATCCAAAACTTTTGGGAGAACTATCCAGACTTACGCTCGAACAATATGGAAGATCGGTTCATCCATCCGAAGAAATATTGGTCACGGCGGGTGCAACCCAGGCTATTTTCACGGCAATTCAGGCGTTGGTAAATAAGGGTGAGGAAGTGGTGATCCTTGATCCAAGCTATGATTGTTACGAACCACCGATCGTTCTTACCGGAGGAGTTCCAGTGCATGTTCAAATGGCCGAGGACTTTTTACCGGATTGGCAAAAGATTCGTGAAGCAGTAAATAAGAATACCAAAATGATGATCATCAACAATCCGCATAACCCATCGGGTAGAGTTTGGAGAGATGATGATTATGTGGCGCTGGAGGAGTTGATGAATGATCATCCGCAACTGTTGTTGTTGTCCGATGAAGTGTATGAATACATCACCTTTGAGAAAAGACACAGATCGGTGAATAGTTTGGAAAACATTAGGAACAGAAGTATCATCGTTTCTTCTTTTGGGAAAACCTTCCACATTACAGGTTGGAAAATGGGTTACATGATCGCTCCTCCGACGATGATGAAGGAGATCAAAAAAGTACATCAATTCCTGGTGTTCTGTGTAAATAGTGTCGCTCAGGAAGTGTTGGCAGAATATTTACGAAAGATCGATGTAAGTAAGCTGGGTAGTTTCTATCAGCAGAAAAGAGATTTGTTCCGCTCTTTAATGGCAGGAAGTCGTTTTGAACTTCTACCTTCCGAAGGGTCGTATTTTCAGGTAGCATCTTACAAGTCGATCTCTGACGAGCTGGATACGGAATTCGCTAAGCGAATGGTGATTGAACATGGTGTGGCATCGATCCCGTTATCGGTGTTCAACGACTCAAGACTCGACCAGAAGCTGATCAGATTCTGCTTCGCCAAGGACGATGAAACGTTAACCAAAGCAGCAGAGAAATTATGCATGATCTAAAAGTTGCCCTTGTTCAGGCCGATCAGGCGTGGGAGGATAAAACGAAAAACTATGCGCATTATTCGGAGTTACTTGCCGGACTGGAGCAGGTAGATCTTATTCTTCTACCCGAAATGTTCAACACCGGATTTAGCATGAACGCTGCAGCCCTTGCCGAAGAGAAGGCAGGTGTAGGTGTTCAATGGCTGAAGGATCTCGCAAGCGAAAAGAACTGTGCGGTCTATACATCAATGATCACAAGTGAAGGGGGTGCGTTTTTCAATAGAGCCTATTTTGTTCTTCCTGACGGAAAGATGACAACCTACGATAAACGCAAGTGTTTTGGATTGGCGGGAGAGGATCTCACCTACAGTTCAGGAGAAAAAGAAACGATTGCCGAGTACAAAGGATGGAAATTCAATTTGCAGATCTGTTACGATCTGAGATTTCCTGAAATAGTGAGAAATAAGATCCTTTCCAACGGTTTGGTGAGGTACGACGTTATCTTGTATGTTGCAAATTGGCCTAAACGTAGGTCACTTCATTGGAAGACTTTACTTCAAGCAAGGGCAATTGAGAATCAGTGCTATGTTCTGGGAACAAACAGGGTTGGATTGGATGGTTCAAACCTGGAATACTCCGGAGACAGCATGGTTGTAGGTCCTTTGGGTGAGGTAAAAGCTGCCGAAGAAGGTAAGGAGGAGATCGTGATCGGAGAATTGTCTGCCGCAATGCTTTCAGAGGTAAGAGAAAAATTACCTTTCCTTAAGGATGCTTAAGACAATTCTGAAGAAAGTGATCAAAATTTAACAGTCTGTTTAATTCAATTTGTAGCCAACTTTATTTTAGTTAGTTTTGTTTTTAATTAACCACGTAAGTAATAATTAATTATGAAAAAATACTCTACTCTTGTTATGGCTTTGGGAACTGCCTTCTTTGGTTTTTCACAAAAGGTTTCCGAGTCAATGATCGTTTCAAACAGACAGTTTGCAACGGAACTTCCTGCTGAAAAGCCAACAACAACTCCAACTTATAAGGCTGGCGGGGATGTTGTTTGGTCAAATGACTTCTCAAATGCTACTGATTGGACTGTTAACAATGATGGCGCTACTGGTGCCGGATTTGGATGGGACATTGGAACTACTGAGCAATCATGGTTTTTTAATTCAGTGATCAACTCTACTTCAGATGGAGCGTTTGCTGAATTGAACAACGGTAATCCAACATTATCTCCAGGCACTCAGTTGTTGGATGTAACCTATACCCTTACTACAGCTGCACCTATAGATGTGAATGCTCTTTCTGGTGGGCCAAACAACTACATCCTTGAGTTTATGCAATATGGAGCACAATTCAATGACGCTCAAGAAGTTTACATCTCAACAGATGGTACGAACTGGATTTTGGTTGGTGACAACTCTGACATTGAGCCTTTGACAGCAAACGGCGGAGCTGCATATACAAACCCAACTGTTAAAACGATCAATCTATCAGGGTTTATTCCTGGGGGAACAAATTCTCTTTGGATCCGTTTTAGCTGGACTACAGCCTTCCCAGGTTCTGCAACCAATCCAAACGTATGGATAACATATGGATGGATGATCGATGACGTAAGAATCCTAGAAGCATATTCAGATGAATTTAAACTGAACGAAGTATTCACTCACGATATCTTTAATGCTTGGGATTACTATGAAACACCAACTGCTCAAACTGTACCTTCTACAATTGGTATCTCTATCAAGAATGACGGAGGAACTGCTCAAACAAAAACGATCGACGTAAACTTTGATCTTGGTGGTACATCAGTGTACTCAGCAACAACTCCAGCGGTAACGCTACAGCCGGGCGAGTCTGATACTGTTTGGTTTACAACTACGTATACTGCATCAACTGTAGGAACTTATACGATCACAGCTACATTGCCGGCGGATGATAACCTAGCTAATAACTCAGGGACTACAGAATTTAAGGTTACTGATTTTGTGTATGGACACAACCATGCTCTAGGTACAACTAAGTTGAGCTTCTCTCAAGAAGAATTGATCGGTATTGGTAACCTCTATGAGATCAACGCGAACCAGGAATTGAAGGCGATTGATGTAGCATTTGCTTCAGGAACGACTGCTGGTATCTATGTAGATGTATTTGTTTATGAAGTGGTAGCTGGAAGCATTCAAGACCCAGGAAACTTTGATGTTGTGAACTTCACATATCAGATCCCAACTCCTGCACCGGTTTCTGGAATCACCACAATTCAGTTGCCTACACCAACTACCTTGGAAGCAGGTAAATTGTATTTTGCAATTTTAATGACATCTCAAACAGCAACAGAAAAATTGGCAATCAAGACTTCTTCTGCTGGTGATGCTGATTTCTCAACAGTATGTTACGGCCCTTTCGGCGCAAGTAGTGCAGTAAACTATTTCGTAGGATGGGGTGTTGCTCCAGCGGTGAAATTGAACTTCGATCCTTCAGTTGGAATCAACGAGGAAAGCGGAACAGTTGCATTGTCTGAAGTATATCCTAACCCAACAAGCGGAAATACAACTGTAGATTTCTCTTTGTTGAACAACGAAAACGTGAAGGTTCTTGTTCTTGATGCATCAGGAAGAATTGTGAAGACAGTTCTTGAAGGTGCTCAAACTGCAGGTGATCATTCAGTATCTTTCGAAGCTGATTTCGCTTCAGGTGTTTACTATGTGAACATCGTTACTGAAGGAACGACTGTTACGAAGAAGTTCATTAAGAAATAATTTTAGGTTAACTACCTTTGAAGGGCCGGTAGTGTACCGGCCCTTTTTTGTTATGAACTGGTTCGATTTCGGTTATCCCGGCTTATTTTTATTAAGTTTCCTTGCGGCAACCATACTGCCGTTGAGCAGTGAAGGTATGCTCGTTCTGATGCTCGCATCAGGATATGATCCCTTTGCTTGTATTGGGCTGGCTTCTTTTGGAAACATATTAGGTGGGGCAACCAATTATTGGATCGGAAGGCTGGGGAATCCGAAATGGCTGTTGAGGATCGGGCTGTCTGAATCGAAACTGAATTCCTTTGAACAACGGATAGCCAAATATGGAGAATGGCTGGCATTGTTATCATGGACGCCTTTTTTAGGTGATCCCTTGACCGTCGCATTGGGTTTTTTCAGGGTACACTGGTGGAGAGTACTCCTATGGATGTCAATCTCAAAGATCCTCCGATATATTATCCTCAGCATACCTTGGTTAACGGCCTGAACTTTACAAGGAATAACTAACTTTATGCAATGCAAATTTCAGTGATCATTACTGCGGGAGGAATAGGAAAGCGTTTTGGCGCTGCCATCCCAAAACAGTTTGTGGAGATCAATGACACGCCGTTGATCATGCATACCATTGCTGCGTTTGTGCGTTTTGATCCAGAGGCAGAGATCATCGTTACACTGCCCGAAGAATGGATCTCGTATTGGAATGAGCTGGTAGCAGTTCATCAGTTCCGCACCTCGGTTAAAATTGTTTCGGGTGGAGAGGAGCGTTATTATTCTGTGAAGAACGCTCTGACGCATTGTTCAGGAGAATACATCTTTATTCATGATGCTGTGCGACCATTAGTGAGCGAAGAAACCCTTCAACGATGTCGAGAGGAGGTTATCGCGTCAGGTGCAGTGGTACCGGTGATCGAAATGAAGGAATCCATCAGAATGATCAGTGATCAGGGCTCTGTTGCCGTGAAAAGAAGCGATTATCGTATTGTGCAGACGCCACAATGTTTTCGTGCAGAACTCGTCAGGAAGGCGTACGATATTCCATACCACAACGGAATTACGGATGATGCCGGTTTGGTTGAAGAAGCAGGCGTTCAAATAGCGCTGGTGGATGGCAACGAAGAGAACATAAAAATTACGACCCAGAACGATCATACGATCGCAACTTTATTCCTGAAGAAATGAAATACAGGATCTTAACGGATGAAGAATTAAATCATTTCGGAGATGAACTAGTTCAGTTCTTGATTGTTAACGGTGTACATGGTGAAGAATGGGAAAAGCTGAATAAGGAATATCCCGACAAAGCATTGGAGCTGGTGGAGATCTTTAGTGATCAGATCTTGCAGAAGGTGTGCGAAAAGATCAAGGTGCTGGAATTCAGGAGTGCTGATCGCCTTTTTGTATTTTATCTGGGAACGGAGCACATCGGTTTGATCGGATTTCAGACAGATGAAATGTCAACTGCAGATTTTTCGACACCGGAGAACATACATAAGACATTGAGTGGTACTTTTGAAGGCATTAAATATTTTAGATCAGAAAAAGGATATCAGTGGGAAAGAGAAACTGAGATCCATAAAATGATCGAAAACGGATGTGTTCCATCAACAGAAGAGTTTTGGAGATCCGTCCAGGAATTAATCCAATAATTGAAAACAATTAAAACAGAAAAATGAAAAAACTAGCAGCATTGTTTGTATCAGGAATGATCACGTTAACAGGTTTCGGGCAGTTGCCAAGACCAATGGCAAGTCCACAAGGAAAAGTTGAACAGAAAGTTGGATTGACAGACCTGTCAGTATCCTACTATCGTCCATCTAAAAATGACCGTGTTGTTTTTGGTGATGTAGTTCCGTTCAATGAGATCTGGAGAACCGGTGCGAACGAAAACACAAAGATCACGTGTTCGGATGCGATGATCTTCGGGAAAGACACGCTGAAAGCAGGAACCTATGCGATATTCACGAAACCTTCGGAAAGTGCATGGACGGTTTACTTCTATACAGACTATTCAAACTGGGGCACACCGGATGAGTGGGAAGAGTCAAAAGTAGCGTTGACCTTGAATGCGCCGGTAGTGAAATTGAATGATGTGGTTGAAACATTTATCATCACTTTCGATAAGACAACGACAAAATCTGCTAACCTTCGTTTTGCTTGGGATAAAACAGCGATTGAACTGGCCTTTGAAGTACCGACAAGCGTTAAAATGGATCAGAACATCCAGAAGATGATGAACGGACCTTCTGCAAACGATTACTTTGCTTCTGCAGAATTCTACTACAAAGAGAAAAAGGACATGAAGCAGGCGTTGATCTGGGCAACTAAAGCGGTTGAATTGAGAGGAGAAGATGCATATTGGATGTTGCGTTTGAAGTCGTTGATCGAAGCTGAATTGGGCGACAAAAAAGCAGCGATTGAAACAGCTAAAAAATCAATGGCTGCTGCTGAAAAGGCTGAGAATATGACCTATGTAAACATGAACAAAGCATCTATCGAGGAGTGGAGTAAAAAGAAATAACTCAACTTTTTTGTAACCTTTTCAACTTTTTGCCCTATACTGAGGTACAAATTTTATCTTCTTATTATGAAAAACATACTTGTAGCTGTATCGATCGCCGGGATGAGTTTGACTACATTCGGAGCGCCTTTAATGATGAAATCCGAATCGTCTTACGTGAAAGTCGATAAGAAGAAAAAGAAAGCGAAAAAGAAACGCAAGCACGGAAAGTGCGAAGCGTACAACGGATAAAAAGAAGCCCCAGTTTGGGGCTTTTTTGTTTCTATACATTTCCTGTCGCGTGGTATCGATCTTTTAGATAGCTTTGAACTTCATAAGAGCAGGAATTTCGAAAATCAAAATCATTCGTATTGAGTTCAGACCTAAAAGTAGCATTATGTGAACGCTTCGGCGAACACCGCATCCATGAACTTCCCGTGAAGGAAGGTGAAATGCCTTTGCTGTTAATGGAGCTCGAATCCAAAAGCCCGGTGTCTGTGTTGATGACCAATGGACTTTCGAACTTTAAAATGAAGGTGCCCGAAAAAATGGCCGGAAGAGAATTCAATGAATTGTATTTCTGCTTACCGAGCTACTGGGAATGGAGTGATCTTGAAAATCCCAGAATGAACTGGGTATATCCATGGATCCAGCGTTTAACAAAATTCGTTATTGAAAAGGATACCTGGTTCGGTCCCGGACATACCATGCCGTGTGGTCAGGATATGCAATCGTTGTCGGATACCATGTTGCAGAATCATTTCTTCCTTACAGATCCTATCCTGCTGTCGGATGAACTAAAGCCGGTAGAGGTGAATGGAAATACGGTGCACTTCCTGGGGATCATCCCTATTTTCCCGGACGAAATGGACTACAAACAGGGCAAAGGAACATTCAAGTTACTGAAGAAGTTAAGCCAACATGGGGTTACGGAAAAACTGGACGATTATCGAAGTACGACCCTCAAAAGTAAATGGATCTTGAGGAGGTAATTCCTTCATATTATCAAGTATTTTTAATAAAAAATTTTGTAAGTTGCTGTGTAATACTGCGACTATGAATTCACGTGTTCAACTTTTTCTTTGTTTTATCATTTTTTGGTGCTTTCCTATTTATTCTCAAACTGAAATCCCCGGAGCACACAGGATAAATGTTGGAAAAGACTCAATATCAAATGAAAATTGGAGTTTTTTGCAGCAATATTCCAATGCCTATTCTTCAAGATTGGTATCAGATCAGGGGACTATTGCTACAATCGTTGGATCAAGACCGATTAATTACCTCAAGAATGGTTCCTGGCAACAAATAGATCCAAAGTTGAGACAAAACCCGAATGGGTGGTTGGCGGCAGATCAACCGAATCAATTATTGGTATCCAATCAAGGAGAAGTGTTTTTCAAGGCGAACAGCAATTCTCCATTTGGATTTAGAACTGGGATGATTGGATTATCAAATAGCTCATTTTCTGAAGATCCGGTGTTTTCTTCAGAAGAGAATTCCGTTGAATTTTTCTATGGTCAGGTAAAAAAGAAGATCTATGTTTTTGAAAACGCTGTAAAATACCATTATGAAATTGATGAATGGACTGAAGGTGCACTCTCAATTTCCGAAGAGATAGAATTGATGAAAGGTTCGATCTACCGAATTGAAAATGGAGAATTGATAATAAATGACCTTGATCAAGAAACGCTCGCTAGATTTTCGGTACCTATCGTGATTGATGCTCATGGAGCTTTTACCCAGGGGAAATATCAGGTTAAGAAAGTGGAAGATCGACTCACCCTTTCCATTACGGTGGATGAATCATGGATCTTAGATCCTTTAAGAGCTTTTCCGGTAATTATTGATCCAATCGTTACCGGTCCTACATCCAATTGGACAGGAGGGAATATGCCTTCCTGTATTATGCCGGCATATAACCGCGACTCTATTTTAGTTACAATTCCTGGAGGTGTTATGGTAACTGGGTTATTTGTTACGGGGAGTTTTTATGCTGATCCTTTTACAACGGCTACTATGGGACAAGGTGAAATGAAATACAGCACCAATTGTGGGGCATCACAAGGTTTTATTGTCACAGGCGCTAACTCTTCTTTTCCCGGAACAGCTTATCTTGACAGCGTAAACATATTGAATCCGCTAACTTGTTGTTTCCCTGAAACGTGCTCAGATACTTCGTTCTGGTTAACAATGATGCTTGGAAGAACCGGTCCGGGAACAGGTTGCAATACGTCATACATCAGATATGATGCAGCCACTACTTTGTGGCCATTTAAAGCGGTGATCGTTGGTAAGACGGTCGAATCATATGGAAGTCAATGGAACGTAATTCAGACCAGTATTTGTTCAAATACTTGTGAGCTAACGGCATTGGCTTACGCCATGAACGGTGTACCTCCATATACCTTTTCTCATCCGTGGTCAGATGAAATAGTAACACAAGGGCAAAGTATAGGATGTGGCAATGGAGCAAACAACCATCAGTTTACGCTTACAATTCCAAATTGTCCGATCTATTGTGACTCAAATTTCACCTCACTTGTTGTTCCGCCAGCTGTTATCACTGATGCATGCGGAAATACAATTACAGGTATGCCAAGTGAAACGATCACGATAAAACCGGCTCCGCATGTTTCGTTCAATGGGAATACTAATCTTTGTTCAGGTGAGGAAACGTCCATTCTTCTGGATGCATGTTTAACAGGTGCGCTGGCATATTGGGAAGGGAATGGCACAAACGGAGTTGGTGGAATTTATCAGGTAATGAGCAATCAATCCGGAACGACAGATTCAACTCAGTTCATTGCCTATTCATCCCTCAACAACTGTCAGTCGGATACTACATTAATCACAGTGTACAATAGCCCTGTTCAGCCTGCCCTATACTCATGGAATCCAAATCCTGCGATTGTTTCTGAATCGATACAATTCTCCAGTGGCACTGGAGGGGATATCATCAGCTGGGAATGGACGATCGATGGAACAACAGTGTCAGGCCAACCTCAGTTTGAAATAATTGAAAACAACCCCGGAGAATATGAAGTTTGTTTGATCGTTACGTCTTACCCAAATTGTCCTGATACACTTTGTAAAATGGTCACTATTGCGCCTGCCACAGTGCTCGCGCCAAATATCATTACTTCAAATGGCGATGGTGTTAACGATCTTGTTGCCTTCAGATACCTTGAGTTTTATCCAAATAATAGAGTTTCGATCTTGAACCGATGGGGAAATCCCGTTTTTCAAGAAGAAGGGTATCAGAATGACTGGGATCCAAGAGATCTAACTGAAGGCGTTTATTTCTATCACGTGATCATCAATGATGGAGAACAAGAACTTCAGGGATTCTTCCATTTGGAAAAGGAATAGAAAGGAAGCTGACGGTCCGCGGCTATACCCTCGCCGCATCAATAAAGATAATTGAATTCACTGAAAATGAAACTGCGACGGAGTATAGGTACTGTTATGCAGATTCATTATAACTGATGATGCAGACTCACTTGGAACTGATTTTTTTTCCATCCATCAGTCGTTTGGTTCATTACCCCTAATTGCAATCTAAGGCGATCAATAAATACAAACCCTAAGGCAATATACAGTCTATTTCTATCAAAAATTTCTACTGTGTTCCCACTACCGATATTGCGTTGACCATTTATAAATATTTCATTATACAATGCTAAGTATAAGGTGTTCTTTACCAATTCCTTGTTCGTTAGCGCGATGTTTAAAAACAAATTGTAACGGTATCGAGTTCTAAATTTCTGATTTTGAACAAATCTTTGCTCATAGCGTGCGCGATGATTCATGTAAAATCGCTCGCCAATTTTCAACGGAAATAATGCCTCTTGATAGATGCGACTTTCCCTAGTTGTAGATTTTTCAGGGCCATATGCGCCAGTGGTCACGTCTCCATAACCTAGCGTGAACTTTATTTTTGCTTTTTTTGGTTCATAAGTTACTCCGCCTCTAATAAGTAATTGCTCAAGGTCTCCCAAAGCATTCCAATTACGACATTGAAGATCAGCTTGAAATCCCCAGGAACTTTCTTTCAAAGAAGTATTAAAAAAATACATGTACCAAGTACCAAATTTATCTTCATCGACCTGACTAAACGATCCTTTTGAACATAAAAAAAGGGCAAATACTATATACAATTTATTTTTCATTCTTACTATGCATAACGGTCGGCAGCTACAAGAAGTTGGCGATTTCGAAGCAATAAACTGTCTGCCACCACTGAACTTGGTACTGAACACAAAGCTTCATTTAACCACTGAACCGCCAATTTTTTGTAGCTGCAGTTAGCGAACGTTATTCCTTTATAAACTTTGTATATACGAAGCCAGTATTTTGGCTAAAAACTTTCAATAGATAGGTTCCAGATGGATAATTGGCTGTATTTAAAATGAAAGTATTAGAATTCAAAACCGTTCTGAAAATTAGTCCACCTGTCACACTATACAGTTCTATTTTTTCCATCTGATCTTGCTCTAAATGTATTTTTATGACATCCTTTGATGGATTAGGATGTAAACTTACTATGGTTTCTAAATCAATTGTGGGAATTGACAGAACTGTTGATATATCAAACACTCTTACATGTCCTGAAAAGTCACCATTTCCATCATTAGCTTTGGCACCAATAGCCACGATACTTCCATCAGCCGAAATATCTACCGAATAACCTGAATTATCATTAGCAGCCTCTCCGTTAATACTCTCACCTATTTGTGTCCAAACTCCACTTAGATTTTGAAAAATTCTAACATTACCTGCGTCACTTTCATTGTTATCATTCCATAGCGAGCCAATGGCTATAATATTTCCGCTTGCGGACAGCGCCATAGACCAACCAAAATAATCTTCACTTGCTTCCCCAATTATATCTTCACCTATTTGTATCCAGACGCTCCCCAGGTATTCAAAAATTCGTACATGACCTGAATGCAGTCCATTAGCATTGCTACTCGGTGAACTAATAGCCACTATATTTCCATCTTCTGATAACGCAACTTCAGAACCCGAATCCTCAAATTCGACTACACCATTGATGTCTCCGCCCAGTTGAGTCCAAGTACCATCCTGGTTTTCGTAGATTTTAACCTCGCCAGTATTTGTGCCATTCTCGTCATTTTGAGAGGCACCAATAACTATAATGTTCCCTTCACCATTTAGTGCTACCGAATTACCTAGTCGACCTTGTTCCTGTACCCCATCAATATCCTGACCTATTTGTATCCATGATCCCCCCGAATTTTCAAAAACTCTAACATGTCCAGAATTATTTGCAGTACCATCGCTACGTGGTGCACCAATGGCTATGATACTCCCATCGTTTGATAATGATATACTTGTTGCTGATATATCTTGAAAGTTTTCGCCTTCAATATCTTCACCTATTTGTGTCCAAGTACCTCCTATGTTTTCATACACCTCCACTTGACCCCTCCATGAATTATTTAAATCAGAACCAATGGCAACTATACCACCATCAGCGGATATTGCCAATGACCATCCTGATCGATCGTCCACGGCCTCTCCGGCAATATCTTCGCCTATTTGTGTCCACGTACCGTCTACATTTTCATATACCCTAACATGACCCGACCTACTTCCACCGTCACTATTTTCAATAGCACCAATAGCTACTATGTTTCCATTAGCCGAAATGGCTACTGAATGACCTGAAAGGTCTCCTGGATTTTCTCCATCAATATCATTACCTATTTGCACTTGCCCATAGCTTGTTAATCCTATGGTTAGTATTGTGATTATTATTGAAACTGATTTCTTTTTCATCTTTTCTTTTTAATGTTTGCTAACGTTTTGCAAGCAGGCGAACGGCCCACTTTTCACAAGATCGTTTTACCGAAGATAAAACTTAATCTTTAAAAACTATTTGTTGTTTAGAAGTAGGATCTGGGCTGGCGCTTGCTTGCTGTTATGTGAGGTTTCTTATTTCAATTTATTCTTCAAATCCATTCTCTCATGTAGGATTCTCGTAATCTCGATTGATTTATCTTCCATTATCCGATAGAAAATGATATGCTTTGAGGCTTTTTTACCCTTCAGATCCGGGTAAATTTCTTCATACACCTTTCCTTGCTGTGGCTTCTTGGCGATTGCTGCGCATGCATTGAGAATTAACTTGTAATATTTGTCCGCTTGACTTTCAGACCAGGCATCGAAGGTATAATTCCAAATATCAGATAGATCCTTAACGGCATTGTTTGTTAACTT
>CALCCB010000161.1 GCA_937899625.1 uncultured Bacteroidota bacterium | reverse complement strand
CCGGAACAACATTATCGAAGATGTTCGTATTGATCTTTCCGACATTATCAGGATCTGTTGAATTGGCATCTACCTTAATAATCCGCTGTCCATTTCTTCTTTTTAAACTTTCAGGTGCTCTTCCCAGCTCAAACTCGCATACTTCATTCAAAGGAACTGCCAGTCCAGCTGCTGTTTTGATCTTCATGGATTCCAGATCGGATAATGAGTTTCTGTCTTCCAATGGATAACGCACCCAGATCTTCACCTCATCAGTACCGATGATCACACGTTGAGCTTCCTGTCCAAAGAATCCGGCTCTGATCTGATTGAGCACATCTGATCTCGTCAGGCCATAGATCTCAGCCTGCGGTAACAACTCAAGGTGCACTTCCATTTTACCCGGAGGCATGTTATCCTTGATGTTGATCACACCATCAATCTTTCCTAAGCGCTTCTTCAATTCCTCACGTGCCTTCATCAGGTTGTTGTCGTTGGATGAAGTCAAACCAACTTCTATTTCCTTTCCGAATCGGTTAAATCCACCCACATAGGTGTCCTGCGCCAATTGTCCTTCAGGAACACTTGCCAACCTGCGAATAATGCGATTCATCAGAGTATCAACTGGTGTTTTTGAATTTTCTCCGTCAAAGAACACATTGACTGAACCAGTATGATTACCCGATTGACCAAGGTTTTGAGAAAAACCAATATTCGAGGAATAATAGGTCAATAAACTGTCTCCATTTTCCTTGATAATCCGTTCATTTTCTTCCAATAGAATCTGAGTAGCCACATCTACAAATCGCTCCGTTTGCATTTTGTTATCGCCCGGTCTGTATGCTGCTTCAATACTAAAGAAATCAGGTTGAATTGCCGGGAAGAAGGTAGCTCCGATCACTCCTTTCATCAACATGCTGACTGTAACGATCAAAAAGATCATCGGAATGAAGAAAGAAGCACGGTACCATTTGATTCTCGATCCAACGATCATTCCCACTGCTTCTTTAAACCAAACGTCACGTACATATTTGATCCCTTTATCCGCTCCACCTCTCACATAAATTTCCAAAGGAGAACCAGAGAATCCTTTGAACATCAATACGCCACCGATGATGAACAGCAGGAATGGAAACAAGATCTGTCCGAAAGAAGGAACTCCTTCAGGGAAGATCTGTCCACCCGTGATCACGAGTACAATACCACCAAGCATCAAACCTAACCCTTTCATCAACGAGTATTCCGGAACCTTAGGTTCTGAAAGTACACTCTTGTGCGCAAGGTGGGCAGGGAGTACAAAGAATGCTTCAAACAAAGAGAATAACAGACAGGAGATTACAACAAATGCCATTTCCCGCATCATTTCAAGTCCTTCTACAAACAGCAGCACCGAAAAGGCAACAACCGTCGTTACGATCGATGAGAAGACCGAAGGCAATACTTCCATTGTTCCATCAATGGCCGCTTTGGCTGCAGATTTTCCTCTTTCAAAATGGGTATAAATATTTTCTGCGATCACAATTCCATCGTCCACTAGAATTCCTACAACAAGGATCATCCCAAACAAGGAGATCATGTTGATCGAGATCCCATACCCCAAACCGATGATGAACATTCCAAGAAACGAGAACGGGATACCAAATGCCACCCATCCAGATAGCTTGAGATTCAAGAACAACCCAAGGAAGACAAGTACCAGTACCAATCCACTCAATCCGTTTCTGGAAAGAAGGTCGATACGCTCATTCAACATGTCGTTGAATTCGTAGAAAATATTGAATTGATATCCCGGATTATCCGTATCAAATTTATCCTTATAGACATGCAATGCATCTGTGATCTTTTTAATGTCCTGATCGACCGTTTTCTCGATTCGGAAACTAACCGCAGGTAAACCATTGTATTTCGATTCCTGAGAAGCTTCAGAATAACCGATCACCACATCAGCAACATCTCCAACGGAGATCTTCTCTCCGGTTGTACTGGTTCTTAAAATAATACCCTCGATCTCTTCTTCCGTTGTTCCACGGTTATTGGAACGAATACTCATTTCCTGCACTCCTCCCCTGATCAGTCCCGTTGTGATGTCCAAATTTTTAGAGCCTATCGCCAATGCAACTTCCTGCATGGAAATATTGAAACGCAACAGATCATTCTCGCGCACGTTGACCGCAATCTCCTTTTCAGGAAAACCCTGTTTTTCGATCTGGGTGATCTCTTTGGTATTCAAAAGATCTCTCTCCACTTTAGAAGCAAGATCCGTTAACTCGATCTCGTTGGCATTCTGGTTTTTCGCTGAGATTCCCACAAATGCAACAACGCTCCCCATTCCGCTGGACTTCAATCTTCTGATAATTGGCCGTTCAGCTCCCTGAGGGAATGAGTTAATTGAGTTAATGCTGTTTTCGACATCCGACAGGAGCTCGTCCATATCAGTGTCTGTATATGCCTTGATGGTAATGGTGGCAATATTTTCAGAAGATGTCGAATTGATCTCTTCGATCTCCGGCAATCCCTTGACGGCCTGTTCCACTTTGATCGTTACACCTTCTTCCATTTCCACAGGAGATGCCCCTGGATAGAAAACCGAAACAACGATCGTGTATGGATCCAGCTCCGGGAAGAATGACCGTTTCATACTGAAAACGGAAAACAATCCGAATGCTACGATCACTGCTATGAACGCATTACCCCAAACCGGCCGATTGATAAAAAATTCAATGATCCTTTTCATAGGTTAACGCTTGATCCCTTTGTATTTCTTGATCTCAGATGACTTTTCGAATTGTTCCAGAACAACCTGGTCACCATTGTTCAACCCATACACGAACAAAGTATCCGGTTTATTTCCGATCACTACAATGTCCTTTCTGATCAGTTGGTCTCCCTTCAGCAAATGAACGGAACCCTCACGAACAGCTGCCCTTGGAATAGCAAAACTTTCCTGCTTTGCAGATTGTGCGATGGCAACATTTACAAACTGACCGTTGTAGATCATTTCGTCCTTGTTTGGCTTGACACTGTAATACACATCCACTGATTGAGTGCGTTGATTGATCACATCACTCACACGCAGGATAGAACCTTCAGCCAGTTTTCTGCCATCAGCGTCTGTGAAAATTGCTTTGCCCTCCGTTTTGAACTGCTTCAGTGTTTTTAATGAGATCGGCACTTTCACTTCCATTTCTCCTGTTCGAGCGATCTTCGCGATCCTTGTTCCCGGATTTACGATCGATCCCGGTTCAGAAAAAACTTCCGTTACCGTTCCACTGAATGGAGCCACGTAGTAATATTTTTCCATTCTTGATTCCAGTGAACGGATCGCATAATAATCAATCAACACTCCTCTGGAGGTCATGAACATCTTTTCTTTGTTGGTCTTAATGTGCGGCAGCTCAGGTAATCTTTTTTCAGGAGATAGCTGATCGAGGAAATTTAACCACTTCCCTTTTTCAGATGGAAAATCCAACTCGATATCCGGCATTGCAGAGATAACGAGATTTGCCAGCTGGGTCTTTCTTGAGCTTAAGGTAAAAAATGCCTCTTCTTCATTCACTTTATACAGAAGCTGATTCATTTTGAATTTCACTCCCGGCTTTAGCCTTATTTCACCCATTTCGAGCTTTCCTTGAACTTCAAACGATATGTCCAGTTCGGTATTAGGAGAAACCTGACCATAAGAGATCAGCTGAAGCTCACGTTGCACATTCTTTACTTCTGAAACAGGAACGAACATGGTCGTTTTTGCCTCTTTCATCTCCTTTACAGGAGCTTTTTTATTGGAGGAAACTCTGAAAAAGATCAGTGCACTGATCCCTACAAAAATTCCTATCAATATGATCTGATTCTTCTTCATGAAAAAATTGAAACATTAAGGAAAACAAAAGTACAATTTACCATGGTACATATAGGTCAAAAAGGATAAACTATGTTAATTCCTTGCTGAACGTATCAAATGAAGGACAAACCGCACGGAGCTTGATTACATTTAATTTCTACATTTGTTCATGGACTTTCCAGTAATCTATTTGAACAGCAATGACGGATCAGGGATGCTTGCGTTCGGGTCGGGCCCCGAGCTTGTGCAAAAAAAATCTGATCTCAATGAAGTCCAACAATTCATCAATGCACACGCTGGCTCCTATCTTTTCGGCTGGATCAATTATGACTTAAAGAACGAGATCCACGGATTGAGCTCATCAAATAATGATCATCTCGAAATTCCTGAAGTTTTCCTTTGGAAACCTGATCATGTAGTCAAATTATGCAAAGAACACTATGAGTTCCTTCAAGGAAAGAAGGATGAACAAAGCTTCAATTTTCTCAATGATTTCATTGAAGAGGAAACGGATGTCAACTTTCACCCTTATCCGATCAACTACAAAAGCAGGATCTCCAAAGAAGAATACTTGAAACATGTTCTGGATTTGAAATCTCATATTCAACGAGGGGATATTTATGAGGTCAATTTTTGTCAGGAGTTCTATGCCGAAAACGTCGAACTGGAATATCTGCTCGACGCTTATTTTAAGCTGAACGACATTACCAAAGCTCCTTTTTCCTCGTTCGTTCATTACAATGAATTCTCGGTTTTGTGTGGAAGTCCTGAACGATTTATAAAAAAGGAAGGGAGCAAGATCCTTTCTCAACCGATTAAAGGAACGGCACCCAGACACGCCGACCCTGTAATTGATCATGTCGTAAGAGAAGAGCTAAGAAATGATCCGAAGGAACAAGCTGAAAATGTCATGATCGTTGATCTCGTCCGCAATGACCTGGCACGTATTGCTGAACCCAATTCAGTTAACGTTGATGAGCTTT
>CALCCB010000160.1 GCA_937899625.1 uncultured Bacteroidota bacterium | reverse complement strand
ACAGCAAGACGTGATTTCCTTAAGTTCCTCGGCTTTAGTGTAGCGGCTGCAACAGTTGCTGCTTGTGAAGCACCTGTAACAAAAGCTATTCCTTATGTGAATAAGCCTGAAGATGTGCTTCCTGGTATGCCTACATGGTACGCTTCAACTTTTTATGATGGTGTTTCTTACGCTAGCATCTTGGTTAAAACCAGAGAAGGTCGTCCTATTTATATCAAAGGGAACAAAGATTATGGATTTACATCTGGAGGTGTTAATCCACAGATCATTGCCTCAGTTCTAGGATTGTACGACAGTGCTAGATTGACAGGTCCAATGGCTAAAGGTGCTGAAAGCTCATGGTCTAAAGTGGATGATGCCATTAAAGGAGCGATTAAGTCAGCGAATAAAGTGACTTTAGTTTCGAATACTGTAATTAGTCCTTCAATGCAAATGGCGATTGCTGAGTTAGCGGCGTCAGTTGGTGCAGCAGAAGGAAATGATAAGTTCGAGCACATTCAATATGACGCTGTTTCATACGCAGGTATTCGACAGGCTAATGAAGCTTCATTCGGAGCGGCTGTTATCCCTGATTATCATTTTGAAAATGCAAAAACAATTGTAAGTGTAGGCGCAGATTTCCTTAGCTCATGGTTGTTGTCAACAGAATATGCTACGGCATACGGAACAAGAAGAAATCCTGACGGAGAGTGGATGTCAAAGCACTTCCAGTTCGAGTCAATGATGTCTGTTTCAGGTTCTAATGCTGACTACAGAGGAATGGTTAAGCCCTCGGAAGAAGCAAACGTTCTTTCTTACATCTTGAAAGGATTAGAAGTTTCAACGAATGTTCCAAATGCTTTATCAAAAGAAGTAGCTGCTATTGCTGATGAAGCGATAAAAGATCTTAAGGCTCACAAAGGAGAGTCAATTGTTATTTCTGGATCAAACAACAAATCGGTTCAGATCCTTGTGAACAAGATCAATTCTGTTCTTGGAAACTATGGTAAGACAATGGATCTTAAGAATTCTGTGAACATGTTCAAGTCAGAGGATGACAAGATGAACAAGTTTGTAGATGCTGTGATCGGAGGAAAAGCGTCAGGCCTATTGATTTTCATGGGAACAAATCCTGTGTATACTCATCCAAAAGGGAAAGCTTTAGGAGAAGCGATGGCGAAGATCAAAACTTCAGTTGCTATTTCTACTCATGCTGATGAAACAGCTTCAAGATGTTCTTACATCTGTCCTGACAACCATGCATTGGAATCATGGACTGATCACAATCCAAAAATGAATCATTACGCTGTTGGACAGCCAACCATCCGTCCGTTATTCAATACCTCATCTTCTCTTGAGTCGATGTTGGTATGGGCGAATAAAGCTGACCGTTCAGGAAAAGATTCAAAAGTAGCTTACGATTATATCAAAAAGACATGGGAAACAAACGGATTCCCGAGTCAAACGAAATACGCAGATTTCCACACATACTGGAACATGGCAGTGCACAACAGTTGCGTTGAAATGGACATGCCAGTAGTTGAGGATGCAGCTCCAATGACGTTCAATGTAGCTGCTCTCTCTGGAGCTTCTTCAGGTTTACCGAAAGGAGGCGCATTGGAAGTGATCATGTATCAGAAATCAGCGATTGGAACAGGTCTTTACACTGCAAACCCATGGTTACAGGAAATGCCTGATCCACTTACTAAGGTTACTTGGGATAACTACATTACCATGAACCCTTCAGAAATGAAGGAAATGGGATTTGCTACAACGTTCGATCAGGAAAATGGATTGAACATGGCATCTGTTAAAGTTGGGTCTACTGAAGTTACACTTCCAGTTTATCCATTACCAGGACAGGCACCAAAGACAGTAGGTATTGCTTTGGGTTATGGTCGTGGAGCAAATGGTGAAAACATCGGAAAAGCTGCATTCCAGACAAAGGAATACGGTGGGAATGTTCAATTGGAAAACGGAAATCCTGCTCCAATTGGTGCTAACGTTTATCCATTCGTTTCATTAGAGAACGGAACTTACAGTTATTCTGCTGTGGGAGGTTTGACTCCTGTTGACGGAGTTTATCCAATTGCGGCAACTCAGATCCATCACACTGTAATGGGTCGTCACTCGATCGTTAGAGAAACAACTCTGGATATTTACGGTAAAGGAGAGAAGGAAGCTTATAATCCTACTCATATGCTTTTGAAGCTGGATGCGGAAGGAAATCACGTTCCAACTCCAGTTGGAGAGTTTGACCTTTGGGATGCTCATCCAGTTGAGAATATCGGTCACCGTTGGGGAATGACTGTAGATCTCTCTTCTTGTATTGGTTGTGGAAACTGTTTGATCGCTTGTCAATCAGAAAACAACGTTCCGGTTGTTGGAAAAGATGAAGTAAGAAGAGGTCGTGAAATGCACTGGTTGAGAATCGACCGTTATTTCGCGTCTGATGACGAAACAGCAGTAGGAACTAGAAATGAAAACTTTGCATTTGATACTGCAGAAGTAGCAGCTGTGAATCCTAAAGTGGTTCACATGCCAATGATGTGTCATCACTGTAATCACGCTCCGTGTGAAACAGTATGTCCGGTTGCTGCAACAACACATAGCAATGAAGGATTGAACCAAATGACGTATAACAGATGTATCGGTACTCGTTACTGTGCAAATAACTGTCCTTACAAGGTACGTCGTTTCAACTGGTTCAATTATCCGTCATACAAGAAATTCACGGAAATTAACCCTGCACAGGATGATCTCGGACGTATGGTATTGAATCCAGACGTAACAGTTCGTACAAGAGGGGTAATGGAAAAATGTTCTTTCTGTGTTCAGCGTATTCAGGCAGGTAAGTTAACGGCGAAGAAAGAAGGTCGTCCGGTAGTAGATGGTGATTTTGCTTCAGCTTGTGCAGATGCTTGTCCTACGAATGCAATCACAGTTGGAGACTGGAACGATTTAACATCGATGATCAGAAAGAGTGCAGACGATAGTCGTTCTTATCAAGCTCTTGAAGAAGTAGGTGTTAAGCCGAACGTATGGTTCAAAGTGAAAGTTCGTAATGAGCACAATGCTGAGTTGGCGAAGATCCAGACAGTAGCTCATCATGGAGGTCACGGTGAAGAAAAAGAAACAGAAAGTCATCATTAATTGAATAAATTCGATTGTAATGCATAAGGAAGCAGCAATAAGAGAACCCCTCATTTTAGGTCACAAGACCTACCATGACATCACTGAGGATGTTTGTAAGCCAATTGAGGACAAAGCACCGAGAATGTGGTACATTCTTTTCGGTATTGCCCTGATCATTGGTCTTTACGGAGTAGGATGTATTCTTTACCTACTTGGAACCGGTGTCGGTGTCTGGGGATTAAACAAAACGATCGGTTGGGCGTGGGATATCACCAACTTCGTTTGGTGGGTAGGTATCGGTCACGCTGGAACACTTATTTCGGCGGTACTTTTACTTTTCCGTCAGAAGTGGAGAATGGCGATCAACAGATCTGCGGAAGCGATGACGATCTTTGCCGTATTCATGGCAGGTTTGTTCCCGCTGATCCACATGGGACGTCTTTGGTTGGGTTACTGGGTACTTCCTTTACCAAACCAGTTCGGTTCACTTTGGGTTAACTTCA
>CALCCB010000159.1 GCA_937899625.1 uncultured Bacteroidota bacterium | reverse complement strand
TGAAGCCTTCTCTAACCCTTCAAATTTTGGCCAATTTTCAGAAGTTGAATTTGCTAAGATTACCGAACTTGCTCCATTTTTCAATAAATCGATGTTAGGTATTGTTAATCCTAGTACTGCGCGTGCATGCAACTCAAATTCAGAGAAATTTTGTGTTCCTGCGAGAGTTACCATACCTGTATCATGTGGTCTTGGAGAAAGCTCCGAAAAATAGGCTCCTTCCTTTGTAATGAAGAACTCTACTCCCCAGATTCCTGCTCCACCTAATGCTTTCGTTACCTTATCGGCCATTTGCTGCGCCTCTGCAAGATGTGCAGAATCCATAACCTGTGGCTGCCAGCTTTCCTGATAATCACCTCTTTCCTGTCGGTGTCCTATCGGTGGACAGAAAAGAGTAGGTCCATTTTTTTGGGTAACCGTTAGAAGAGTGATTTCATAGTAGAAATTGATGAATCCTTCAACAATGACCTCTTTCAGGTCACCTCTTGATCCTTCCATGGCATAATTCCATGCTTTTTCGATATCTGCCTCAGATTTGATGACAGATTGACCTTTGCCTGAGCTCGACATCAAAGGTTTTACTACACAAGGAATTCCTGTGAAGGCAACACCTTCTCTAAGTTCCTCAAGAGTAGTCGCGTATTTATAGGGAGCCGTTCTTACACCAACCTCAATCGCTGCAAGATCACGGATCGCTTTTCTGTTCATGGTGAAATTCGCTGCTTTGGCGCTCGGTACTACCTGAATTCCTTTCGCTTCATAATCGTAAAAGCGTTCAGTTCGTATGGCTTCGATCTCTGGAACAATTATGTCTGGTTGATGTTTCGTAACAATTCGATCTAATTCCGAACCGTCCAGCATATTGATCACCTCGGCTTCATGTGCAACCTGCATGGCAGGGGCACCTTCATAACTATCCACCGCAATTACATACTGTCCGTAGCGCTGACAGGCGATAACGAATTCCTTTCCGAGTTCGCCTGATCCTAAAAGCATGATATTCTTTCTCATGCCTCAAAGATAGCCATGAAAATATTATTTGAGGGGATTCACTAAAAATGTCGTCTGATATTGCGATCGATTGAACAAAAAATTAACTTTGAGTTAATGTTAAAGGAGCAAATCAATCAGATACTTCGTGATTTTGACGGTATTACACTCGATCAGATGGATGAAGTTAAACTCATGAATAGGGTGGATACAAAATTTGCTTTTTCAGTTGCTCAATTTCTGGAGTTTTTACCCGCTCTTATGAAGGAATACAGAGTGCTTGAAATTGAGGGTACCAGAATACCTTTTTATGAAAGTCTTTATCTGGATGATGATCATTTTACGTTCTTTCAGGATCATCACAAAGGAAAAGCGAATCGATACAAAGTTAGATTCAGAAAATACGTTGAATCCAATATTCAATTCCTTGAGATAAAAGAAAAGATCAAAGGTAGAACACATAAGAGAAGGATAAAGGTTGATAAGATCCCGGATCAGCTAGATAAAACACATATTGAATTTATTGATAGTGTCACATCAGAGCATTATGATCTGCATCCTGTCATGTGGAATTCCTTTAACAGGATCACTCTTGTCAACAAGGTGCTAAAGGAAAGATTAACCCTGGATTTTAACCTCACCTTTAAATGGGAGGGAGAGTATCATCTATTTGAGAATTTAATCATTGCCGAACTAAAACAAGAGAGCATAGATCGTACTTCTGCTTTTTTTACGCTGATGAAAGAAAAGATCATCAGGCCATACCGATTGAGTAAGTATTGTATTGGTTCCATTGAGCTCTATGGACCAGGCGTTTTAAAATTCAATCGTTTTAAAAAGAAATTACTTACTTTAAAAAAAATAAACGACCATGCTTCTTGAAATTCTTAAGGTTAAGCCGGGTATTGTTGATGAACCAATTGACATCACCTGGGTAAATAATGATTTTTACTTGTTGCTTGGTCGCCTGGCAATTAATATGATCTTTTTGACATTGATCATTCGTTTGTTGTACTATCCAAAGACAAAAAGAAAGGATTATCTCTTTACCTATTACCTAATTGGGATCATTACCTTCTTTCTCTGCTTTGCCTTGAAGAAACTTGATATCGACACGGGGATGGGACTAGGACTTTTTGCCATCTTCGGCATTATCAGGTACCGTACAGATGCCATTGAGATCAAGGAAATGACCTACTTGTTTGTGATCATTGGGATCAGTGTAGTAAACTCGCTGGCTTCGGATAAAATTACGGTTGCAGAGGTGGCGTTGATCAATCTATTCGTGTTGTTGTTAACCTATGGTCTTGAGAATCTGTGGTTGCTCAGACATGAAACCAGAAAAACGGTCATTTACGAAAGAATAGATCTCATCAAACCCGAAAAGTATGAAGAAATGAAGGCTGATATTGAAGCAAGAACAGGTCTTTCGATCAACCGTGTAGAAGTGGGCAAAATAGACTTCTTGAGTGATACCGCTCAAATCAGGATCTACTATTACGATAGCGATCAAACGTATTCTGATTATTCATCTGGTGATTAATAATGGATTTTAAAGGTGAGTAAACTTCGCTTTCTACTATTTCCTTTTTCCTTTATTTATGGATTCGTCACGCTGTTTCGAAATAAATTGTTCGATTGGGGGATCTTTAAGGTCTATGAGATTCCGGTAAAATCGATTTGCGTTGGAAATCTAAGCGTTGGTGGAACAGGTAAATCACCAATGGTGATCAAACTAGTGGAAGAATTCCATTCTCAGAAAAATATCGTTGTTCTTAGTAGAGGATATGGAAGGAAGACCAAAGGATTTTTATGGGTTGAATCATCTGGCCGAACCGAAGACGTTGGTGACGAGCCTTTGCAAGTAAAGCTTCGATTTAAAGAAAAAATAGTAGTCGCCGTTTGCGAGGACAGGGTGAAGGGTGTTAAGAAAATACTCGAAGAATACCCGCATACGGATCTGATCATTCTGGATGATGCCTATCAGCACAGGTGGGTTAAAGCAGGGTTCACCATTTTACTTACTTCATTTTCTTCCAATCCAGAGTCTTCAATCGCTTCTTTCATTGCGATATAATTATAAGCAGAACCTGAACCCATAAACCTAATTGTTTTTCTATCAATATGATCTTCTAATTTTATATTTGGTTTGCCATGAACATGACTTTTAAGATTATGTTCTTTATATTCCTCAGCATAAGAAATTCCTGATTTAGAATTTAATAGTGACTGATGAACTTCTTCTTGATTGTTTCCCAAACAAGATACAATTCCTAAACCTGTGATAACTACTCTTCTCATTATTTAAATAATCCTACTTTCAAGCTTTCTGCTGAATATATTTTTTTGTCATCTGCAAATACTAAGCCATTTGCAAGACCAACTGTTGTTCCACCTGGAGCCATAATTTTTTTCATATCAATTTCATATCTTACATTTTTAACATTTTTTAAAACTTCACCAGTGAATTTTACTGTACTCACTCCTAAAGCTCTCCCTTTACCTGGGTTACCAAGCCACCCAAGATAAAAACCAACTAGTTGCCACATAGCATCTAAGCCAAGACAACCTGGCATAACAGGGTCTTCTTTAAAATGACACTCAAAGAACCAAAGATCATCTTTGATATCTAATTCAGCCTTTAAAGATCCTTTTTTAAAAGTACCACTATTATCGCTGATTTCAGTTATTCTATCAAACATGAGCATTGGTGGAAGAGGTAATTTTGCATTACCGGGGCCAAAAAGCTCTCCATTTCCACAATTAATTAGTTCATTATATGTGTATGAATTTTTTTTCATAAAAAATAAACTCCTTAATACTTGATTTAAAGAGATTATAATATAGTAATAGTTTAGAACAATTATAAACAATAATGAACAATTTAAATATATATAAAGAAAAGTTAAGAGAATCTGGTTTAAGACCAACTAGACAAAGATTAAAAATATGTGAGGCCTTATTTTCACCAAAGGAAACTTTTCATTTTACAATTAATGACCTTAGTAAAATAATTGAAGAAAAATTAGATGAAAAAATTTCTCTAGCAACAGTTTACAACACAGTGCATGCTTTTAAAAAAAATGGTTATTTAAAAGAAATTGTTATAGCAACTGATAAAAGCTATTTTGATACTAACACAGGTACCCATTCCCATTTTTTTGATATTAAAAATAAAGAATTAATTGATATTAACCAGGTTGATTTGAAAGATATACCAAATCCACCAACAGGAAAAAAAATTAAAAATATTGATGTCATAATCAATGTTGAAAGTGAATAAATTACTTTATAATTATTCTAAACTACTTGACACAAAAATTAAAATAGTTATATAGATTGAATAAAGAATTTTTAACAAGCGTAATAAAACTTAAACTAACAACAAAAGAGGTCAAATGAGTTCAGAGATTAGTAAAACTAGCAAAAATGGTTCAGGTTGCCCCGTAATGCACGGTGGAATGACAAAATCAAGTCAGACACCAACAGCTGAATGGTGGCCAAAAAATTTAAATTTAGATATTTTACATCAGCATGACACTAAAACCAATCCAATGGATGAAAAGTTTGACTACAAAGAAGAAGTCAAAAAATTAGATTTTAAAGCAGTAAAAAAAGATCTATTAAAACTTATGACAGACAGTCAAGACTGGTGGCCAGCAGACCTTGGGCACTATGGTGGACTATTTATTAGAATGGCTTGGCACAGTACTGGAACATATAGAGTTACAGATGACTGTGGAAATTTTATAAATGTTACCCAAACTATTGTCGTACTTGATGATGTTAATCCAACAGCTATAGCACCAAGCCCAACAACTGTTCAGTGTATTGGTGATGTTCCTGCTTTTGATATTACAAGTGTAATAACTT
>CALCCB010000158.1 GCA_937899625.1 uncultured Bacteroidota bacterium | reverse complement strand
GGAATCGTTGAAAAATCGACTTCCAAGTGTGACATCGCCTCCGCCACGAACGATAAGATCTCCTTTAAGAACACCGTTTTCGATTGGACCATTGATGTAGATTCTCGTTTCTGGGCGGAAATCTTTGCCTAACATTTCAAGCGCAATGGCGGTTGGATAGAGCTTTGCTGTCGAGGCGGTTGGTAAGGATGTTTTTCCATTCAATTCAGAGATCGTTTTCTTTGAAGTGAGGTCGTAAGCATAAAAACTAATGCTGGCATGTTCTAGCTTTGAGTCATTGCTAAATGCATTGATTGCTTCCTGTACTTGTCCGAAACTCAAATTCAGTAATGCAGTGAAGAATATGAATGATAAGATCGCCTTCATGTGATAAAAATCGTGTGTTTCTAGTCTCTAATTATGTAACGCCACGTATTTTATGAACATTTTATGAGTTAAAACCATAATTGAACTAGTATCTTTGCATAACAAAAGAAAGGCCAAATTCATTCGGAAATAGATGGAAGGGGAAGGAAAGATCAGAGTGCTGCGGATCATTAATAGATTCAATATTGGCGGGCCTACATTTAACGCTACGTTTCTCACGAAGTACCTGTCAGATGATTTTGAAACTCTGTTGATCGGAGGTTTGCCAGAAGAAGGTGAAGCGGATTCATTGTATATTCTTGATAAATACGGGGTTAAGCCTCTTCTCATTGAGGAGCTTAAAAGGGAGCCTGGTTTTTCGGATGATAGAAAAGCATACAAAAAAATCAAGCAGATTATCAGTGAATTTAAACCTCACATTGTTCATACACATGCTGCTAAAGCAGGTGCTTTAGGAAGAAGGGCTGCGAAAAGTATGAAGGTACCTGTAGTAGTCCATACTTTTCATGGACATGTTTTTCATTCCTATTTTGGAAAACTGAAAACTGAAGTGTTTAAGGCAATAGAAAGAAGATTGGCCAAAAGCTCTGATGGTATCATCGCAATTTCTGAGTTACAGAGAAGGGAATTAAGTGCTGATCATCGGATATGTAAATCTGATATGATTGAAGTCATTCCATTGGGTTTTGATCTTTCAATTTTCAATACTGACAGACAGATCAAAAGGGAAACGACCAGAAATAATTTTGGGATATTCGATGATGAGGTTGCGGTTGCTATTATTGGTAGACTAGCCCCAGTGAAGGACCATTATTTTTTCCTTGACGTAGCTCAAAAAGTACTCGGAAGCACAACGAAAAGAGTAAAATTCTTTATTGTTGGAAATGGATCGGAGTGGAATACGATTAAGGAAAAAGTAGACCAAATTGACTTGACTTACCCCAATCGCATTGTAATGACTTCGTGGATCAGAGATATTGATGTGTTCAATCCTGGTATGGATATCATTTGTTTAACATCTAAAAATGAAGGAACACCGGTCAGTTTGATAGAGGCGCAAGCTTCTGGGGTGCCGGTAGTATCAAGAGATGTTGGAGGAGTAAGAGATGTTGTTTTTCATGGTGAAACAGGTTTTGTAGTGCCAAGAAATGACGTTGATCAATTCGTGAAATGTGTGATCGATTTGGTGGAGGATGAAAAAAAACGTCAAAAAATGTCACAAAATGGATGGACCTTCGTAGAACATAAATTCCATTATAAAAGATTAGTCTCTGACATGGAGAAATACTACAGAGACCTATTGAAAAGAAAAGGTTAGAATGAATCGAATATTTGTTGTCTTTATTACAAACATCATCCTTTTACAGGGTTTATTCTCCTGTAATATCAATAGCAATATAATGTTCAAAGAGGCTAAAGGGGATGTTGTCACTTCTGACTCTGTTCCTCTTCTGCCAAAAGAGGATTACAGGATTTCTGTTGATGATAAAATTACCTTTTCACTCGCTACTAACAACGGAAAAAGAATAGTTGAAGGGATGAGTGGTGTAGGTGATATGTCAAGAACCCAAGTGCAAATTCAGGAATATGTTGTTCGAAAATCGGGCGTTGCTGAGCTTCCAATTATTGGAGAAGTGAAAATTGAAGGATTAACACTGGCACAGTGTGAAGATACCTTGGAGAAAAGATTTTCTGTCGAATACCAGGAACCGTTTGTTCAGGTTAGAGTGACCAATCAACGGGTAATTGTGTTTCCTGGAAATGGAAGTGATGCTAAGGTAGTACCTCTGATGAACAATAATACGACCTTGATGGAAGCGATTGCTCAAGCAGGTGGAATTTCCGAACGAGGTAAGGCAAGAGTGGTGAAAGTGATGAGAAGAGAAGGAGAGCAGAGAGTGGTGTACAAACTGGATCTATCAACAATTGAGGGATTGAAATATGCTGACATGGTGGTACAGGGTAACGATTATATCTATGTTGAACCCAATCCGGAACTGGCTCGAGGAATTGTTCGGGAGGTTGCTCCGATTCTCAGTATTTTTTCAAGTGCTTTGGTGGTGTTCACCGTTTTCAGAACATTATAGATTTTATAAAGAAGTAAGTGAATAATAGAAGTTTTATCATCAATAAGGAATATGATCCACTGATCCTTCAGACTATTCTGAAGCGTAATTGGTGGATTCCTTTGTTTTTGATGACAGTCTTCGGGTTGGTTGCTTTTTTATATTTGCGTTATACTAAGCCTATCTATGAGTCATCAATGGTGATTCAATTATCTGATCAGGATGATGCAAAGGAAGTTATCAATTTTGAAAACATTAATTCTAAGGAAAATGATCTGTCGGCTACTATCGAATTGATGCGATCTCAGTTGATGTTTGAAAAGGCGGTTCAACAGATCAACTATAACGTGAGCTTGTTTTCTAAAGGTCAAGTTTTGACTGAAGAAAAGTATAATTCGAGTAGTTTCAATGTTCACCCATATCAGTTAAAAGATTCTTCATTGGCAGGTAGACCTGTTTGGGTGGATTATAACAATGGAAAGGTCACCTTAAGTTATACTTTTAGGTCAAAGAATTATTCGGTAACTGGAAAGCTCAATGAGCATATTGAAAACGAGCATTTTGATGTGATTGTTAAATCTCCGAATGTGGCTTCATTTAAAAATGAATCATCGGAAAATCAACTCTATTTCATATTCAATAGCCTTCAATCATTTGCGTCAAAACTTCAATCCAATTTACAGATCTTTCCATTGGATCCGGTGGCAAAAACAGTGCAGATCTCATTCAGAGGAAATAATCCTCAGCTATGTCATGATGTCGTTCAGGCAGTTTCAAATGCTTTTTTGATTTACGACGATGATGTTCAAAGAAAGGGATCAGAAAAAATCCTTGGATTCATTGACCGTCAATTGGATTCCTTGGTTGTGGAACTTCGATCAAGTAAAGATAGCCTGATGGATTTTCAACGAAGATCCAATATGCCGGATCCAGAGAACATTTCAAGCTCGATCAATAGCAACCTGGATGAATTACAGGATCAACTCTTTACCACTGAAGATGAAATTCGATCGTTAAACCAGATCGATCAGAAGCTCAAATCAGATCCAAATCGATTGGAAGTATATCGATTACTGCCTGAAATGTTAGGTAAAAGTTACGAGTCGGCATTGTCTTCTCACATCATGCAGCTTCATGAATTGCTGGAGAAAAAGGATGATCTTTTGTTTCGTGTTACTGATGAGAATGCCGAAATCAAAGCCCTGAATAAAAGGATCGATGTAAAATTGTCTTTTGTCAGAAAAAGTATAAGTACTATTCTTGAAAGACTTTACACGAATACCAAGCTTATCCGAAATGAAATAGCTGAACTTGAGTCAGAATATTATGATCTACCAGAGAAGAAAATGGAATTCGGTCGTTTGAAGAGTATTCAGGACTTAAATGAAAAATATTTTGGTTTACTTACCGAAAAGAAAGTATTGTACTCCATTTCTGATGCCGGTTATTCTTCAAGCAACAGGGTGCTTTCCCGACCAGCTGTGAATGCGACACCCGTATCTCCAAATAGAAATCTTGTTTATGGTTCATACATTTTTATAGGATTGTTTCTTGGGTTTTCGATCTTGTTCCTGAGGTACCTTACCTTCAATGAAATTAATCAGGTTGAGGATCTTAAAAAATTATTACCTGCCAAAGCGACCATTTTAGGTGGTTTACCTTTGATAAAGAATTCAATGGACTTTTCTCAACTGATGGTGGGAGATGCGCCAAAGTCGATTTTATCTGAATCGCTGCGAAGAATTCGGACAAATTTGAATTATATCCATCCCGATTATAAAACAATTGCCATTTCTAGTTCTATTTCTGGTGAAGGAAAAACTTTTGTCGCTTTGAATTTAGCGGGAATCATTGCAATGTCAGGGAAAAAAACCATAGTGTTGGATCTTGATATGAGGAAACCAAAGATCCATCTTGGGTTAAATGCAAATAACACAAATGGTATGAGTAAGTTGATCGTAGGTCAGTGTACTCTTGAGGAGAGTATTCAGAAATCGAAAGTTGAAAATCTAGATTTCATTACTGCTGGTCCTATTCCTCCAAATCCATCTGAATTGTTACTTAGTAAAAGATTCAAGGAAATCGTTGAAGAATTAAAGACAAGCTATGATGTGATCATCATTGATAATCCTCCAATTGGTCTCGTATCAGACGGTGTTCGAAATCTGACAGAAGCCGACATTCCGATCTATGTTTTCAAAAGTCATTATTCTAAGAGAAATTTTGCTCAGCGAGTAAGAGAACTTTTTGAGATGAAGCAACTTGATAGTCTCAATGTCATACTGAATGGAGTTCAAGGCTTTAAAAAAGGAACGTATGGCTATGGGTACGGATACGGCTATTATGAAGAAGACTTCGAGTTATCCTTCTTTCAAAGAATGTTAAAGTTTTTCAGAATCAGGAAATGATATTTACGGAAACATTCATTAAAGGTCTTTTTGTGATCGAACCAAAAGTTGTTGGTGATTCTAGGGGTTATTTCATGGAAACATTCAAGTTGGATTTGTTCCAAAAAGAAAGCGGATTCTCTGGAGAATTCGTTCAGGAAAATGAATCGATGTCATCAAAAAATGTTTTGAGGGGACTTCATTTTCAAAAACCTCCTTTTGCTCAAGGAAAGCTTATTAGGGTGGTGCATGGTTCTGTTCGTGATGTGGCGGTTGATATACGAAAAGGATCACCGACTTATGGTGAGTACTTTTCAATACTGCTATCCGCGGAAAACAAAAAACAATTGTGGATTCCGGAAGGTTTCGCTCATGGATTTGCTTCGCTGGAGGACCAGACGATTTTTCAATACAAGTGCACGAATTTCTATTCTTCTGAAAACGAAGGATGTATATGCTGGAATGACCATGATTTGGGTATTTCGTGGGAAATTGATGATCCAAATATTTCTGAAAAAGATAAAAATGGAGTACCTTTCCGAGACTTTATTAGTCCATTCTAATAACCTTGCTACTCGGAATTGTCCATATGATTGTTTTTTTGATCGCTGGGATCGTAATCTCGCTAGTTACCAACGGGTTGCTTCTGTCATTTTCTCAAACTCTTGGTATTAGAAATAAGAATGACGTTGTCATTCGCTGGAGCAATCAGTCTAAACCTTCCCTGGGCGGGGTAAGTTTCTTTATGGTTTTTATTTTTACGGCACTAGGTTATTCGATCGTGTCAGATGGAGAAAACATTTTTAGAGACATTGAATTCGCTGGTTTTCTTATTGCTTCAAGCCTTGCTTTTTTAATGGGTTTGGCGGATGATGCGTACGATACAAAGCCATTGCTAAAATTATTTGCCCAAGTTTTATGTGGAGTTAGCCTAGTGATCACTGGTACTATTGCGGATATGACTCATATATTCTGGATCGACGCTGTACTTACAGTGGTTTGGGTTATTGTTGTAATGAACTCACTGAATATGCTTGATAACATGGATGGCATAACGGGTACAACCGTGTTTTTTATAATTCTGGGAGCAATGTTTGCAAATGGAATTGTAAATGGCTTTCAATATGATATCTGGGGAGTTATGCTCATTGCAATGTTAGGAGGTATGATCGGATTCTTGAGATACAATATTCACCCCTCCAAGATATTTATGGGTGATACCGGAAGCCAGTTCATAGGTTTGTTCGTCGCTTTTTTTGCTGTCAAATACTTCTGGAATATTGGTCATTTGACACAGAATCATTCCTGGACTGGGATCATTACGTGCTTAACAGCGTTTACCCCAGCAGCAGCAGATACACTGACAGTCGTAATTAATAGGATCAAAAGAGGTCAGTCTCCAATGGTTGGGGGAAAGGACCATACCACACATCACATGGTTTATTCAGGGAAGAATGACCGCCAAGTTTGGATGATTTTCACCTCTATTGGCTTCTTTTCTGCTTTTTTGAGTGTTGTGATTATCATGTTGGTCATTAATGATTATCCATTGGCTACGCTTGCCTTCATACCTTATTTCTGGTTGGTGTTCTTCTACCTGTATAGAAACACAATAAAATTTCCGGAACCTACGGCAATTCAAGAGAATTGAATTTGGTATTTTCGTATTTGAAACTTTACAAATGCGGATTCCTGGTATCTTACTTCTTTTCATGGCTTTTCTTGTTGGATGTAAAAATGAAGTAGGTCCTAAGCGTAGTGCTAATATCATTAATACCGAACAGCATCCTTTTGTTCTTCCATCAATTCCGAAATCGATCGAATTCTGCGGTGAAACGATCTATCTTGAAGATGAAGATATTCGTGAACGTCTTGATCGCGAGGTTTTAACGAATGCATACTATCATAGTTCAACTATTCAGGCCATTAAAAGAAGTGAAAGATATTTTCCGATGATCGAAAAAATATTGAAGGAAAAGGATCTTCCCGAAGACCTCAAATATGTGGCTGTTATCGAAAGTAATCTGCAACAAGCGGTTAGCCCGGCTGGTGCGGTTGGATTCTGGCAATTTATGCCAGTCACTGCAAAACAATTTGGTCTTAAGATCAGTCAGGAGATTGATGAGCGAATGAACATTGAAAAAAGTACCTATGCGGCCTGTCAATATTTGATTGAAGCATACGATACCTTAAAAAGCTGGTCCCTGGCAATTGCTTCGTATAATCGTGGCATTGGAGGGGTTCGAAGTGATATGCGTTGGCAGGAGACGGACAACTATTACGACACCCATATGAATAGTGAAACGGGGAGGTATGTTTACCGGGCTATTGCAATGAAGCTGATCATGGAAAATCCAGAAGGTTATGGGTTCTTCATTCCTAAGCAGGATCTATATAAACCAATTAAGACGAGAATTGTTAAAGTGTCAGAGGATATAAATGATCTTGCGGAATGGTCTAAGTCTGTTGGATATAATTTGAAGATCATTAAAAAGTTGAACCCATGGATCCTGGGTAATCGGCTGACTGTTCGAAACACAATGTTAGAACTGGAGATTCCTGCAAAAAGCTTCAATCTGAAGCCTTATAGAGAGTATGAAAAATGAGTGAAAAGGAATACATAGAAGTTTTTGGGGCCAGGGAGCATAATTTGAAAAATGTTGACCTGAAAATCCCCAGAAATGAATTGGTTGTTTTCACAGGTTTATCTGGTTCAGGAAAGTCTTCACTCGCTTTTGATACCATTTTTGCCGAAGGTCAAAGAAGATATATTGAAACATTTTCGTCCTATGCTCGACAGTTTCTTGGAGGATTGGAAAGACCCGATGTCGATAAGATTGAAGGCTTAAGTCCTGTCATTTCCATCGAGCAAAAAACCGTTTCAAGATCTCCAAGGTCCACTGTTGGAACAATCACTGAGGTGTATGATTTTCTGAGATTGTTGTACGCAAGGGTCAGTACCGCTTATTCCTATGAGACTGGAGAAAAAATGGTCAAGTATTCAGATGACCAGATCGTTGATCTGATCCTTTCTTATTACAATGGTAAAAAGGTAATCCTTCTTGCACCAAAAATAAAGGGGAGAAAAGGACATTATCGCGAGCTTTTCGAGCAGATCCGCAAAATGGGCTTCAGTAAAGTTAGGGTCGACGGAGAACTTGTAGAAATAGAGAAAGGGATGAAGCTGGATCGTTATAAGATCCACGATCTTGAGATCGTAATTGATCGTCTCGCTGTTTCGGATAAAGATCGGAAAAGACTTTACGATTCTGTATTGACTTCTATGAAATACGGCAGTAAAGCCATGATGATTCAGGACCATGAATCAGGTAAGATCAGACATTTTTCAAGAATGCTAATGTGTCCTACTTCTGGCATTTCTTATCCTGAACCCGAGCCAAGTCTTTTTTCGTTTAATTCTCCTTATGGTGCTTGTCCAACGTGCAGCGGTCTTGGTGAAGTTTCTGAAGCAGATATCGACAAGATCATCCCTGACCCAAAACTAAGCATTAAGAAAGGTGGATTAGCTCCGATTGGAGAATACAAAAGAGTCTGGATTTTTGAAAAGCTCGATGCCTATTTAGTCCAGGAAGGATATTCTATCTCAACTCCATTGGAAGAGATTCCCGAAGATATTTTGAATGTTATTCTTTATGGTAACGAAGGGATAGAACGATCTAAGAAGAACAACGATATTATTTTCGAAGGTGTCACAAACTTTATCATGAGGCACTCAGAAGAAAGCACAGCCGCAATACAGCGATGGGCACAAAGCTTCATGAACAAAAAAACGTGTCCTTCTTGTGAGGGAACCCGATTGAAAAAAGAAGCCCATTATTTCCGGATCAACGATAAACATATTGGAGAATTGGCCTCGATGGACCTTTCCGAATTGAAAGTCTGGTTTGATGATATTGAAACGCATTTATCTCAGGATCAATTATTGATCGGTACTGAGATTTTAAAGGAGATCAGATCTAGATTGAATTTCATTCTGGAAGTAGGACTGGACTACTTGACACTGCATCGTTCTGCAAAAACTCTATCAGGAGGAGAGGCTCAACGAATCAGATTGGCAACACAGATCGGCTCGGAATTGATTAATGTACTTTATGTACTGGACGAACCTTCCATTGGTTTGCATCAAAGGGACAACACACGATTGATCAATTCCTTGAAACGACTAAGAGACACTGGCAATAGTGTTATCGTTGTTGAGCACGACAAGGAAATGATCGAGGCGGCAGATTTTGTAGTTGATATTGGTCCAGGTGCCGGTGTGCACGGTGGAAGGATCGTTAATGCATGTCCGATAGAAGAATTGAAGACGATCGATTCGATGACTACCAAATATTTGAAGGGTGAACTTTCCATTGAATTACCGGAAAAAAGGAGAAAGGGTAATGGAAAATCCCTTGAATTAAAGGGAGCAAAAGGTCACAATCTTAAAAATGTCGATCTCAAAATTCCTTTGGGTACTTTTACCTGTGTGACAGGTGTATCCGGTAGCGGAAAATCATCACTTATCAATCAGACACTTTACCCAATCTTACTTCAGCACATTTATAACGGGGTTCGAAAACCTCTGGAATTTGAGAAGATCAAGGGATTAGAACATATCGATAAAGTGATCGAGATCGATCAAAGTCCTATTGGAAGAACTCCAAGATCAAATCCTGCTACTTATACAAAGGTGTTTGACGAAATAAGAAGTTTGTATAGTGGAATGCCCGAGGCTCTTATACGGGGATATAAAGCCGGAAGATTTTCATTCAACGTTGCTGGTGGTCGTTGTGAAACGTGCAGTGGAGCAGGACTCAAGGTGATAGAAATGAATTTTTTACCAGACGTTTACGTTGAATGTGAAACGTGTAATGGAAAACGGTACAATCGCGAAACACTTGAAGTTCGGTATAAAGGCAAATCTATAGCAGATGTGCTCGATATGACTATTGAGGATGCGATGGTCTTTTTTGAATCAATTCCAAAGATCCATCGGCCATTATCGACATTGCTTTCGGTTGGATTAGGGTATATTAAATTAGGTCAACCATCAACAACTCTCTCCGGAGGAGAAGCCCAGCGAATTAAATTATCTTCAGAGCTAGCGAAGAAAAGCACGGGCAATACATTTTATATTCTGGATGAACCTTCAACCGGACTGCATTTTGAGGATATCCGTATGTTATTGAATGTACTTCAACGATTAGCCGATGAAGGAAATACTGTTTTGGTTATCGAACACAATCTGGACATCATCAAGGTTGCAGATCATATCATAGACGTTGGACCGGAAGGAGGTAAAGGCGGAGGTATGATCATTGGTTCCGGGACACCAGAGGAGCTTGTCAAAAAATACAAGACCAATTCACATACGGCTAAGTACTTAGAAGCAGAGTTAAAATGATGAAAATATAGATTGTTCAGAACATTTTAAATTGATCCGATCTATATCATTGATTTCTTCGTAAATAGTTACTATCCTTACAAAAACTAGAATAATGATACTTGTAACAGGGAGTTCAGGCCATATTGGTAATGTACTTGTGCGGAAACTTATCGAAAGAGGTGAGAGGATAAGGGTAATGACCAAAACAGGTGAAAAGCCTGAGTGGTTAAGCCATCTTGAGTTGGAAGTATTAAAAGGAGATCTGAGACATGCTGATGAGGTTAATTCGGCAGTAAAAGGCGTGAAGTATGTTTTTCATTTAGCAGGTATTATTTCAATTTCTTCTTTTGATTCCAAAGAATTAAATGATGTTAATGTTCAGGGTACGCAACACGTATTAGATGCGTGCATTGCGCATGGAGTAGAGCGGTTGGTGTATACAAGCTCTGTTCATGCTTTACCGGAAGGTACCCATGGGATTCCGATCACAGAAGAGAGTGATTTTAATGGGCAAGACCTTTTTGGTGCTTATGCAAGAACAAAAGCGGCAGCTACTAAAAAGGTATTTGAATCAGTTGAGAAAGGATTGGATGCGGTCGTATGCTTTCCTTCTGGTGTTATGGGACCTCATGATTACAGGGGGTCTGAAGCTGGGCGATTGATCAGGGATTATGCAAGTAATAAATTACCGGTCTATATTGACGGAGAATATAATTTTGTCGATGTACGAGATGTTGTGGATGGACTCATACTGGCATGGGAAAAAGGCAGAAAGGGAGAAGGCTATATTTTAGCTGGAGAACGAATGTCGCTAAATCAGTTTTTTGATATTCTTTCAGGTTATGAATCAAGGATGAGAAAGCCTAAAATGAAAATTCCTCTTCCAATTGCCATTGGTTCTGCTTGGGTTCTTGAATCGGTATGCAGGGTGATTAAAGCAAAGCCAATGTTTACGGTGTATGCGATCAAAGTTTTGCAATCCAATTGTGATATTCCGAGTGAGAAAGCACAAAGAGAATTGGGTTATACTTTTCGTCCAATGAACGAAAGTATTCGCGACGGGCTTCATTGGTTGAAAGAAAACAGTAAGATCAAATAATGGAAAAGGTTCTTGTTATTGGGGGACTTGGTTTCGTTGGATACCATATAGTCAATGAACTTCAATCGCGAAAATATGTGGTCAATATTGGGAGTAGATCCGCTAAAGAAGATGAGTATTCAAATGCCTCGATTGTCCATTTTGACCTTAAGGGAATGACGGATGAAGAACTGGAAAGTGTTCTTTATGATTTCGATCATGTGATCTTTGCTGGAGGTGCTGACGATCGAACCATTCCAAAAGGAAATGCCCAAGCGTTCTTTTATAACGAGAACGTAGTGCCCTGTGTCAGACTGATAAAACTTTGTAATAGCAAAGGTGTCAAAAAGATGATCATTCTAGGATCTTATTTCTCTCATTTTAATAGAGAAAAACCAGAATGGAAGATGGCGGAGCATCATGTGTATGTGAAAAGCAGAAAGTTACAACAAGAGGAAAGCGAAACAAATTCGGATGGTTCAACAGCTGTTATTACGCTTGAATTGCCATACATCTTTGGTGCTACACCGGGTAGAACACCCCTGTGGAAACCTCTTGTGAAATATGTGAAATCAATGCCTGTATTGTTTTACACATCGGGTGGAACAAATATGGTTTCTGTTGAAAGTGTTGCTCAGGCAACTGTTGGTGCAATAGAAAATGCGAAACATAAAGATCGATGGATCGTTGGTGGAGATAATGTCAGCTGGAAAGACATGCTTGGTATGTTTTCGAGATCTCTTGGTAAAAAACGAATTGTAATTAGTGTTCCTACTTTTTTAGTGCGCTTTTTCTCGTCTCTTGTATCATTTTTCTTTAAAGTCTCTGGAAAGCAGACGGGATTGAACTTGTATCATTTTATTTCCACCCAATCGGCAAATACATACTTGGATACTGAGGATTCAATGAAAGAGTTAAAGTATTCAAAAAGCGATATTCAAAAAGCGATAGATGACACTGTCAGATCTTGCGGATACTGATCAATTTTAATGAAACAGAGTAATATAGACAGCACTCTTTTTTAGGTGGCTGAACTTGGTATCCTGAAAAGAGGGTGCAGACAGAAATGGCTTGATGTTGTTGGAGAAACCATACGATTCAGTAGGGACTCCAATTAAATTCGTATTACAAGTTCCGTCTGAATTGTAATCATGATACAAGGCGATTGCGTAGTTTCCCGGAGGCAGGTCTTTCACCGTGTATTTAAACTCTTTTCCCTCCACTTTCACTGAAAGCTTGCGAAACTCTTTGCCGATTTTCGGGAAATTTTCCTTTTTGTTATAGATGCCGATCTGAATGGTTCCACATGCCTTTTTGATGTTTGTAATGACGATCGTCAGATCATTATTCTGGTCGCTGGAAGTATATCCTGGTAGAATAAATAATGCCATTACCAGCAAGGTAGAAACGAACAGAATGTTCTTAAAGGTGTAAAGAAATGAATCTTTCCTCATCGAATGTAGCGAGTTGTTAATAACCTCAAGATAGGGATTAATTCGCTAAGTTTTTGAAAACGAGTTCATTTTTATGAACTCTGAGATGAGGATTACTCGAAAATCAGCAACAGAACGACTAGTATTTCTTGAAAATAATACTTGCAATATGCCCCCCGAATCCAAACGTATTACTCATTGCGTAAGTCATGTCTTTTTCCAATGCTTTGTTTAGCGGAAATGTAAACATGTCTTTGTAATCAGGTTCAATCTCAGTCGTGTTGATCGTTGGAGGTACAATACCTTCTTTTAATGCCATAATACAAGCAATACCTTCAATTGCACCTGCGGCTCCCAGCAAATGTCCGGTCATTGATTTGGTTGCGGATACAGCAAGTGATGAACGTTCACCAAATACCCTTTTTGCTGCAAGTAGTTCTGAGTTATCCCCCAATGGAGTCGAGGTTGCATGCATGTTGATGTGATCTATCTCATCTGGACTAATTTCTGCCTCTCTCAGTGCTTCATGCATTCCTAATACTGCTCCTTCACCTTCGGGGTGAGTTCCTGTAAGATGATAGGCATCAGCGGCCATTCCGCCTCCCACAACCTCGCCATAGATGGTAGCTCCTCTTTTCATTGCATGCTCGAGATCTTCAAGGATCAGAGCACCTGCGCCTTCACCCATCACAAATCCATCTCGAGTTACATCAAAAGGTCTTGAAGCTGTTTCAGGAGAATCATTTCGGGTAGATAGTGCTTTGGCAGAAGCAAAACCACCAATAGCCGCTTCGTTGATCGCTGCTTCCGAACCACCGGTAATGATCATGTCGGCTTTCCCCCATTTAATGTAGTTGAATGCTTCTATAATGGCTGTGTTGGATGTCGCACATGCTGAAACCGGACAGAAATTCACACCTCTTAATCCATATTTTATTGAGATAACTCCGGAAGCGATGTCAACCAGAATACGCGGTATAAAATAAGGAGTAAAACGAGGTGTTCCATCTCCCTGACAATATTCAATCATCTGATCCTGGAAAGTTTGAATTCCGCCATTTCCCGAACCCCATATGACTCCGATCCTGTTGCGATCTAGGGATTCAAAATCAATGTTGGCATGCTTAACAGCTTCGTCTACCGCGACTAAAGCATATAGGGAGAATGGATCATATTTTCTGAGATCCTTAACGTCGAAATGTTCTTTAAGATCGAAGTTCTTCAGCTCACAAGCAAACTTCGCTTTAAAAAGAGTAGTATCAAATTTTGTAATTGGTGCTGCGCCACTAACTCCATTTTTTAAATTGGTCCAGAACTCATTTAAACTATTTCCAATTGGTGTTAATGCGCCAATACCGGTTACTACAACTCGTCTCATGTTAAACTCTTGATTTAAATCTTCAAAGCGAATATGGAATACTTGATTCTTCCTTTTTACAAGAAACCAAGTTCAAGCTTTGCCTCTTCGCTCATCATGTCTTTGTCCCAAGGTGGATCAAAAACAATGTTCACTTTTGCTGAAAGAACTCCTTCTATAGCGGCTACTTTATCTTCTACCTCTTTCGGTAAACTTTCGGCAACCGGACAGTTCGGTGAAGTCAGTGTCATCATTATTTCAATATTTCTGTCTTCGTCGATCCTCACTTCATAGATCAGACCTAATTCAAAAATATCTACGGGAATTTCAGGATCATAAATGCTCTTAAGAACCTCAACCACTTTATTTTCCAGCTCGATAACTTCTTTTTCCATCTTACAATCCTGATTCAATACTGCTTTTTAAAGCTTCCATTTTCAAACGTTTCACCATACTTGCCAAGCCATTTGCTCTGGTAGGAGAAAGATGCTCCTGTAAGCCAATGTCAGAAATAAAGTGTAAGTCAGCGGTAGCAATTTCTTTTGGACTTTCGTGATTCAGAACTCTGATCAGAAGTCCGATAATTCCTTTTGTGATGATCGCATCAGAGTCTGCGGTGAAGTTCATCTTACCGTCTAAGACTTCTGCATCTAGCCAAACTCTGGATTGACAACCTTCGATCAATCGATCGTCTGTTTTCTTAGCATCGTTGATCCGCGGAAGCTCTTTCCCCAGCTCAATAATGTATTCGTATTTCTCCATCCAGTCATCAAAAATTCTGAACTCATCTATGATCTCTTGTTGTTTATTCTCGATTTGACTGGTCATAATCTTTTATTTGAGCATGTTAATGCTCTTTTCAAATGCTTCAATGAAGTACTCAACTTCCTGACGTGTATTGTAAAACGCAAAAGAGGCACGAACTGTTCCCGGGATATTGAAAAAATCCATTAATGGTTGTGTACAATGGTGTCCAGTTCGAACAGCAATACCTTGTTTATCAAGTAAAGTTCCGATATCAAAAGGGTGAATCCCTTCCATAACGAATGATACAACACTAGTTTTCTTTTTTGCTTCACCAATGATCTGCATCCCCTCAAAAGTGTCGAGTAGGTGCTGTGCATAATCCGCAAGATCCTTTTCATGCTTCATCGCCGCTTGTATATCCATTGATGACAAAAATCGAATGGCTTCTCCAAGACATATCCCACCGGCAATATGTGGTGTTCCGGCTTCGAACTTAAAAGGTAATTCGTTGTAAGTCGTTTTTTCGAAAGTCACTTTTGCAATCATGTCACCTCCTCCTTGATAAGGAGGCATGCGATCCAGTAAATCTTCTTTGCCATAGAGGACTCCTATTCCCGTTGGACCAAAAACTTTATGACCCGAAAAAACAAAGAAATCACACTCTAGCTCAAGAACGTCTATCGGCAAATGCTGAATACTTTGTGCACCATCAATTAAAATACGGGCTCCTACTGCATGTGCCTTTTGAGCCATTTCTTTTACTGGATTGATCGTTCCAAGCGTGTTTGATATGTGAGTGACAGCAACAAGTTTGGTTTTTGTAGAAAGAAGTTTTTCGTACTCTTCCATGATGATCTCACCTTTCTTATTAATCGGAATTACTCTAAGTTTCAGGTTTTTTCGTTCACAAAGCATTTGCCAGGGAACGATGTTAGAGTGGTGTTCCATCGCTGAGATGATGATCTCATCACCGGCAGAAAGTAATTCGCCAAATGATGAAGCAACAAGATTAATTCCGTCTGTTGTGCCTTTTGTAAAGATGACTTCTTCCAGTTTTCTGGCATTAATGTATTGTTGAATGATCTTACGAGACTCCTCATATTCCGTAGTTGCCTTTTGACTTAAATGGTGAACTCCTCGATGAATGTTCGCATTATCCTTTGAGTAATACCGGCCGATCGCATCAAGGACGACCTGAGGTTTTTGAGATGTAGCACCGTTATCAAAGTAAATCAGGTTCTTTCCATAGATCTGTTGTCTCAAGGCAGGGAATTCATCTCTGATCTCGCGCACGTTGAATGGTTTCTTTTGTCCTTCTGTCATCATTGCTGCAAAGATACGAAATTCACTTATTTTGAATTGTTCTAAAGAAGCAAAAGTTATATAAGTATCAATGTGTCGAAATCTCTTTCCTTATCAGGTTCTCCGGCATCCATGTCTTCCGTGAATTCGCGGTACAACTTTCGAGTGAGCTTAAAATCTGAGTTCAGATTAAATAGACCCATCATTGAGCTCATTGCAGGTGGATCGCCAGCTGATTGAATGCCACCAACCTGAATGCATTTATATACTTTCCCCTCTTTAATGACCGATACATACAATTCCCATCCGGCATAAAAAGGACAAGCCTCATAAGACGAATATTGAATTCCCCAGAGCATCAACGCCACATCTTCTTTAGCAAATAATTGAATCGCATAGGCATTTGCATCTTTCAGCATGGCCAGATCAAGGGATTCCAAATAGCTTTCGTAGGTACTATTTCGTTTGCGTAGATTCATGCCGATGACTTCATCCACGTAATAAGAATTCCATTCTTCAGACGATAAGTAATTACTGTACAAACTCAAAATCTGGTCATTGTCAAGTAGCACGAACTTTTGTGCATCCAGTTTTTCCAGCAAGTTAGAATCAGCTCGAAATGGAAGTTCAGATGTATTGAAGTTAGTAATCAATTTTTTAAGAGAACCAGGGAATTTTAGCTCATAAGCCATTGATTCATTTTCGGCCTTCTCACCTTCCTTAATTTCTTTCTTTTCAGAAGAGCATGAAAAAAGAAGAGGGATCAGAATAAAGTACAATGGTTTCATGATCCTCGTTTTAAGAGCATTAAAAACTCCATATTTCCATCTCCCCCAAGAATTGGTGAAGGAATATGATCAACATAATCGAGTTGGTTGACCGTGCTAACTTGCTTGATCTTTTCGATCGTGATTGGGTATAATTCCTTGTTTTTTACAATTCCTCCTTTTGCCAGATTTTCTTTCCCGACTTCAAACTGTGGTTTGACCAAAGCGATCACAAAAGCATTCTCTTTCAGATACGGGTGTAGGAATGGCAAAACTTTCTCCAACGATATAAACGAAACATCGATCACACAGCCATCACATTGTTCAGGGATAATTTTGTGTGTAAGGTCACGAACATGTGTTCTTTCCAGATTGATGATCCTTGGGTCGCTCAATAATTTGGAATGCAATTGGTCTTTCCCAACATCTACGCAATAGATCTTGTTTGCTCCATGAGAAAGTAATACCTCACTGAATCCTCCAGTAGAGGCCCCGATGTCCATAAAAACACCTTCCTTAATTTCCGGACTCCAATGGTCTAACGCTTCAATTAGTTTAAGCGCTCCTCTGGATACCCAGGGAAGCTCTTCGGCAATGAGTTCTATGGTAGAATCAACAGGTACTTTTCGACCCGTTTTATTGATCAGTTTGCCATTTACTTTGACGCCTGTCTCACGAATGATCTGTTCTGCTCTCACTCTGGAGCTGACTAGTCCGCGCTGGATCAATAATTTGTCAATTCGTTCTTCCACCGTTCAAAGGTAGAGAAAAGCGACCATTATTGAAGTAAAAAGGGTACAATGAACCGATTTCATGACTAACTTTGTGAAAAATTCATTTAGTTGAAAACGATTTACATTACCCGAAGAGAAACTTTCAATGCAGCGCACAAGTTGTGGAGGGAAGATTGGAGCGAAGAGAAGAACTGGGAAGTTTTCGGAAAGTGCAGTAACAAGAACTGGCACGGTCATAATTTTTCTATTTACGTCACAGTCAAAGGGATTCCAAGTGAAGAAACAGGTTTTGTGATCAATTTAAAAGATTTGAGTGTAATCCTTAAAAGGGAAGTGGTTGAACCGCTAGATCATAAAAATCTGAATTTGGATGTGCCTTTTTTGCAAGGCATGCTTGCTTCAACAGAAAATATGGCTATTCAGATCTGGGACAGGATAAAGGATCCGATCAGAGAAGCGGGTGGGGAGCTTGTTAAGATAAAACTGGTTGAAACTGAGAATAACTACGTTGAATATTACGGAGGTAAAGAACCTTTTTAAGATTAGCACGTTTATCTCATAAAGATATATTGTGAAAGAAGAATACAACGACGAGATCACATCCAGATTAGCAGAACATTACGAAGATGTTCTGAAAAATATTGGGGAGGATCCCAACCGTGAAGGATTATTGAAAACACCTGAACGTGTTGCTAAGGCGATGCAGTTCTTAACACATGGTTATCAACTCAATCCAGACAACATCATGAATCAGGCAATCTTCCATGAAGAGTATTCAGAAATGGTGATTGTGAAAGATATTGAAGTGTACTCCATGTGTGAACATCATATGTTACCTTTTTTCGGGAAGGTACATGTGGCATACATCCCAGATGGTAAGATCGTAGGTTTATCGAAAATTCCTCGTGTGGTAGATGCATATGCCAGAAGATTGCAGGTACAGGAACGTCTTACTATTGAGATTAGAGATTGTGTTCAGAGGGTATTGAACCCAAAGGGGGTTGCAGTAGTTTTGGAGTGTTCTCACATGTGCATGCAGATGAGAGGTGTTCAAAAACAAAACTCAGTCACAACGTCAAGTGCCTTCACAGGAATTTTCCTCAAGAACGATTCGACAAGAAAAGAATTTATTAATTTAGTTCAAGCAAGATTACATTAAGATGAGTGAGATTTTAGATCGTCAGGAATCCTTCTCTAAAGAAGTTTCAAGAGAATTTTTCAGAGATGTTTACGGATACATGTTCGGTGCCTTGGGTATTTCAGGACTAATTGCCTACATGATCGGTAATGGAGAACAAGTTGTTTTTGAAAATGGAGCGAGTATTCCAAAGTTCTTCCTGGACTATTTCATTTCGGCTGACGGTTCTTTATCGCCATTGTTTTATGTAGTAGTGTTCGCACCGGTTGGTTTGGGATTATTGATCCAGATGGCATATCGTAGTTTGTCATTGGCATTGCTAATGGTGCTTTTTGTAGCATATTCTGTGTTGATGGGGTTATCGTTAAGTACTGTGTTTATCGTTTATACAGATGCCGCGATCGCTTCAACATTCTTCGTTTCAGCAGGTGCTTTTGCCGGAATGGCTATTTTAGGATACACCACAAAAACGGATCTTACCAAATTCGGAAGTTTGCTTTACATGGTGTTTATAGGAATCTTTATTGCAGGAATCGTGAACATGTTCATGGAAAGCGATCAACTTGGATTCATCATCAGTGTGATCGGAGTTTTTGTTTTTACAGGACTAACTGCTTATTACATGCAGCAATTGAAAGGCGTATCACAGGATCAATCTTTGTCAGGTGTTGACAGAAGTAAGTTAGCATTGATCGGTGGACTTCAACTGTATATACTCTTTGTCAACCTATTCATGTCCCTATTAAGGGTCATGGGATCCAGAGAATAAAATTGAAACCTCGAGCAATCGGGGTTTTTTTATGCCTTTTTAGAATTATTAACGGTTCCTGTTCCTGATGGATTTAATCTCAAATTATCTTTGAGTAAAAAGTTTAACTATGTATTTTTCTTTTGGTCCTGCAATGGTAATTGGTCTCCTGTTTATGGGGATCGGATGGTTGGTGAGTGCCAACCTGAAACGAAAATTCAAAGAATTTAGTGCAATTCCGTCTCAAAGAGGATTGTCGGGAAGGGAGATTGCTGAAATGATGCTAAAAGACAACGGAATTTCAGATGTTTCAGTAATCTCTGTTGGTGGTGAATTGACCGACCATTATAGTCCAATGAAAAAGACCGTTAATCTTTCTCATGAAGTCTACAATGGAAGGAATGCTGCCGCTGCCGCAATTGCTGCTCACGAATGTGGTCATGCAGTGCAGCATGCTACGGCGTATGGCCCTTTGAATTTTAGAACTGCAATGGTACCTGTTCAAAATGCGTCTGGAATGATCCTGAATGTGATCATGATGATGACCGTTTTTGGAGGAGCACTCTTGTTTGATGCTTTTCCTTTTAATCTGGTATTGATCATTGTTTGTGCAGCGTATGGAATGATCGCCTTATTTTCACTGATCACACTACCTGTTGAATTCGATGCTTCGAACAGAGCTTTAAAATGGATCAAAAATAGCGGCGTATCAACACAGGGAGAATACGAACAATCCAAAAGTGCACTGAACTGGGCGGCAATGACCTATGTGATCGCAGCGCTAAGCGCATTGACAACGCTGATCTATTATTTATTGTTGTTGACCGGAAGGAGGGATGATTGATTTATTTGATGGGAATGCCGGAAAAAAACAAAATATTTATACATTTGAAAAAAAAAGCTCATTATGTCTGATAATTTCTTTGAAAGCTCAACTGCTGCAGTAGGTACGATCTATACGATCATTGCTCTTGCAATCATCACAGCGATCCTTATCTGGGGATAATCCGACTGTAGTATAAGATATTCAGCTATCCGTACATGGTATGGGTAGCTTTTTTTGTGCTTTTTATTTACCTTTAGAAAAAAGCCTGCATGCCATTCAATTCCATATTTGCCTGGATCATAAAAAAGCGGATACATCAGATCGATCTGTTCCTTAAATATCCGATCGATGTGCAGTTAGAGTTGCTGGATCGAATGATCGCGATGGCAAAGTATACGGAATTCGGGATGAGGTACCAGTTCGGTAATATTCATTCTTATCAGGATTTTAAATCGGCAGTTCCACTTCAGCAATATGAAGATGTTAAGCCTTCTATTGACAGATTAATGGAGGGTGAACAAAATATTTTATGGCCAACTGAAACAAAATGGTTTGCTAAATCCTCCGGTACTACTTCTGATCGAAGTAAATTGATTCCGGTTACAAGAGAGTCGCTCGAAGAATGCCATTACAAAGGGGGGAAGGATCTTCTTGCCCTGTATTACAATAATTTCCCGAATCGAAAATTGTACAATGGAAAACATCTCATAGTAGGGGGTTCTGCGCAAGTCAATCAACTTAGTGAGGATTCTTACTTCGGTGATCTATCAGCGATCATTGTGAAGAATTTACCTTGGTGGGCTGAGATCAGAAGAACTCCTTCAAAAGATATTGCTTTGATGAGTGAGTGGGAGTCGAAGATTGAGAAAATGGCGGAGAATACGGTCAATGAGGATGTATACATTCTGGCAGGTGTTCCTTCATGGACCATGGTTTTGGCAAGACGAGTGCTGGAAATTTCGGGTAAAAATAATCTGAAAGAGGTTTGGCCGAACCTTGAGCTGTTCATGCATGGGGGAGTGAGTTTTGATCCATACAGGGAACAATTCAAAGCGCTTATTCCAGATCCGAACATGAATTATGTCGAAACCTATAATGCATCCGAAGGTTTCTTTGGAATACAGGATCAGGTGGACTCGAATGATCTTTTGTTGATGCTTGATTATGGTATCTTTTATGAATTCATTCCGATGTCCGATTACAAAGGCATTGATTCGAAAAATGCAGTGGATCTTTCAGGTGTTGAACCTGGAGTGAATTATGCATTGGTCATTTCAACGAATGGAGGTCTTTGGAGATATATTGTAGGTGATACGATCATGTTTTCATCAACAAAGCCCTATCGTTTCAAAATAACAGGTAGAACCAAGAGTTATATCAATACGTTTGGGGAAGAGCTAATCGTGGATAATGCGGAAAAAGCGGTGTCTGAAGCTTGCAAAAAGACAGGTGCTCAGATTAGAGATTTTACGGCATGCCCAATGTATATCACCGATATCAATTGTGGCGGACATGAATGGCTTTTTGAGTTCATTGTACCTCCTGATGATCTGAAAAGGTTCAATAACATTCTGGATGAAACATTGAGACAGATCAATTCGGATTATGATGCTAAACGCTATCAGAATATGATCCTTAAAGAGCCTTTGGTTCGAATTTTGCCAAATGGTACGTTCGATGAATGGTTGAAATCGAAAGGGAAATTGGGTGGACAAAATAAGGTCCCGCGATTATCCAACAATCGTGAAATGGTTGAGGAAATCCTTCGATCTCTTGAACTAAAAAAAATGGAACTATGAGATTTCTTGTCTCGAACCTCTTTTTAATGTTTACTTCTATGCTTTTTAGTCAATCGGATTCGTTGACATGGAGGGAGATCAGAAGTTTTGAGCTGGGTAAGAACGAGACCTGGAATGTTGATATTTTACAGAATGTGTACCTCACCAAAAAGAATCTGTTGAAGAAGTACGATTCTGTTGGGGTGATGAAATTCAGTCAGTCTTTTCGGTCAATTGGGCGGATTTCAGCGATCGAACCTGTGAATTTCATGAAGGTACTCGTTTTTTCGGAGGAACAACAGTCGGTTTGTTGGCTTGATAATACCCTTACTCTGGGAAATGACTGTATCGATCTGTCCGATCTTGGATTTGATTACGCGATGAAAGTTACTGTGTCAGGACAGCCTGATAAGATCTGGATCATTGATCAGCTTAATCTGAAGCTTCGATTGGTCCCTGCTCATAATTCTTCTCAGTTTCAGGAAATCAAAAACCTTAATGGAATTACCGGTATCGTTGAGGCTACCAAGATCATGGAATACAATAACGAACTCTTTCTTTTGGATCGATCCACCGGAATTTATCGATTTGATCTGTATGGATCACTAATTGAGTATGTCAATAATGAGGAAGTTGAAGACATCGGTTTCTGGAATGGGCATTTATTGCTTTTGAAAAATGACCAACTTCAAACGATCGATCTTTCGAATGGATTGACAGCCGAGATCGATCTCCCAATTAAAGGTGTAAAAGAGTTCAGGATCAGCGATAAACTCTTTTATCTGAGGACTGAAGAGAAAGTTATCAACTATCGCGTTTCTTTGGATGATTAATGTTTGTCCTTTTCGATTTTTGAACTAATTTAGGCAGTCCAAATTCAGAGAGATTATGCATATCGCGGTTGCAGGAAATATCGGATCAGGAAAGACCACATTGACAAAAATGCTGGCAAAACACTTTAACTGGGATACCCATTTTGAAGATGTCGAGCAAAACCCATATTTGAATGACTTTTATGAAGACATGCAAAGATGGTCTTTCAACCTTCAGATCTATTATTTGAACAGTCGTTTTACTCAGATCCAGGAGATCAAGAGTAACAGTAGAAATGTAATTCAGGATAGAACGATCTATGAAGATGCGTTCATTTTTGCGCCGAACTTGCATTCTATGGGATTGATGACCACCCGTGATTTCGAAAATTATTTTTCGCTCTTCAATCTGATGGATTCATTTGTTTCCTCTCCAGATCTATTGATCTATTTGAGAGCATCTGTACCAACTTTAGTAAATCAGATCCAGCAAAGAGGACGTCAGTACGAAGAAAGTATTCGTCTGGATTATCTAAAGCGTCTGAATGAACGTTATGAGGCATGGATCTCAACTTATGATAAAGGCAAATTATTGATCATCGATGTTGATAACAACCGATTCCCTGAAAGCCAGGAGGATCTTGGAAAGATCATCAATGCGATCGATGCAGAGATCAACGGATTATTTTAAATATTTCAGGGGCGACGCCCCTTTTTTATTGCATATATGATTGTAGTTACAGGAGCAGCCGGATTTATTGGAAGTTGTCTTGTCGGAAAATTAAACCAGGCAGGTTATACAGATATTGTTGTAGTGGATGATTTTTCAAAAAGAGAAAAGGATCACAATCTACTTGATAAGACCATTATCGCCAAAGTTGGGCGTAAAGATTTTATCAAATGGCTTAGCGATTTCGGAAATGAGGTAGAGTTCATTTTCCACATTGGTGCACGAACCGATACCACCGAATTTAACAAAGAGATCTTTGATGAGCTGAATGTCAATTACTCAAAATCGGTTTGGAATGCTTGTGTCGAATTTGATATTCCACTTGTGTATGCAAGTTCTGCAGCTACCTATGGTTTAGGAGAGTTCGGCTACAAAGATGATCATGAAGTGATCAATAATTTAAAGCCATTGAACCCATATGGCGATTCAAAGAATGATTTTGACAAGTGGGTTCTTCAGCAGGAAGATACTCCTCCTTTCTGGGCTGGATTAAAATTCTTTAACGTCTACGGTCCCAACGAATATCATAAAGGACGTATGGCGTCGGTGATATTCCATGCTTATCATCAGATCAAAAATACTGGTGGAATGAAGTTGTTTCGCTCACACAATCCCGACTATACCGATGGTGGACAATTACGCGATTTCGTATATGTGAAGGATGTTGTGAACGTATGTTTATTCTTGATGGAGAATCAACCAGAATCTGGTATTTACAATCTTGGATCGGGTACCGCAAGAACCTTCCTCGACCTCGCAAAAAATACGTTTGTCAATATGGAAGTAACTGAAAACATTTCGTTTATAGATACTCCGGAAGACATCCGCGATAAATATCAGTATTTCACCGAAGCGGATATGTCAAAGTTGATCGGTCAAGGATACGATACGCCTTTCCATACCTTGGAGCAAGGTGTTCAGGACTACGTTAGCAACTACTTGTTGCCCAATAAATACTATTGATCTATTCTACACAGATCACTGTGTCATAGGCAGGAGAAAAACCTGCCCATACGCCCACTGCTCCTCCAACAATATTGGTAGGGATGTTTGTTGGTGTCGAGAACGGATTCCCGGCAGAATAGATTTGCGTATATTTTTTCTCCATGTACTCATAAACGTATCGGTCTACCTTTGAAAACTTGATAACAGCAGTATCTCCTAAAGCAAAATAGCAACGCATATCTTCAGGTAAATAATCCCCATTGCATGTCATAGGATTTTCATAGGCAAAATCAAAGGTTAGGCCATCGAAAAAATCGTCATCAAAGTAAGGGTTAAAGGGCTTCATAAAGAACTCATCACTCGAAGCACCGTTCAAACGTTTTACTTCCCATTTATAGGAATCATATGAATTCGCCGGATCGGCAAGCTTAGCCCAGGTAAAACCTCTATCAGTATAGCCAGCGTCTGGTTTCCAATAGGTGTTGAGTAAAGGCGTTGGTTGAAGTATGGCAGTTGATGAAGTATATGTTTTCCCATTGAGCTGAATGGTTAGGGAATATGTTTTACCCACTTCTCCAACCATTATTGAACTGCTTACAGGATAATAGACCGCCATATGAAGATTGGAAATCAGGGCTTCTGGGTAGCCCAAGATCTGAGATACTTCCTTCACTTCTGAAGGGCTGAGCTCATCAGTGTATACTTGCTCCAGATTAATCGTCGTTGAACCATCAGAAACTGTGATCACTGCTCCTTCCACAAAACTACTTAGGTAGGCCTGAATATTGGTTGGTGAGTAAACATCTGCTGTATTTGATAGCACTACCAATGGCTTTTTTCCGGTTTCAATACTTCCATCAACGACCAATAATTCTTCATATCCGGGAATATCGATCTGAACTTCTTTTGTGCAACTATTCAAGAATAGTAACATCAGTAGGAATAAGAAAGAAATACTTGTTTTCATTTTAAAATTCAAAATTCCAGGTTACACTTGGGATAACAGGGAACAACGTAACTTGTTTCACTGTGATCTTGAAATCTCCCTGAAGGAAATCTCCATCGTTATCTACATAAAGGAAGAACGGGTTGGCTCTGTTATAAACGTTGTAAATAGAGAAAGACCAGTTACTTCTGAAACGTTTTTTAACCAGTACTTTTTCTCCCTCGTCGTTCTTTCTCTTTTTGTAAGGTTTGTCGTACAAAGTTGCTGAAAGGTCAAGTCGATGGTAAGGTGCCATTCTTGTTGAGTTTCTCGGTCCGTAATTGAACAAAAGATTCTGATCTTGTACATACCAAGACGCCGGAAGCGTAAGCGTATTCCCTGTTGCATAAATGAATGACGCTCCGAAGGTCCATCTTGCATTTAATTTATATCCAGCAACGATCGATAGGTCATGTCTGCGGTCGTATTTAGCAGGGAAGGGATTCCCGTTGTTGAGTTCTTCAAATACACGTTCAGTCTTAGACCATGTATATCCGACCCATCCTGTTAATTTACCGTAGCTCTTCTTAAAAAAGAACTCCGCACCGTAGCTCCAGCCTTTACCGAACACCAAAAGATTGTCGGTATTGTCATTGACGTTATCTCCCGGGATCGCACCTTCCTTGAATTCGATGAGGTTGTTCATTCCCTTATAATACACTTCTACAGATGTTTCAAATTTGTCATCCATCAAGTTTTTAAAATATCCGATCGAAGCCTGCCAGCCCTTTTGCGGCTTAGCAATATCAGTGGAAGGATACCAAATATCGGTAGGAAGAGAAACTGCGCTTAGCGACGTTAGGTGAACATATTGATAGTTGTAGGAATATCCCGCTTTCAAAGAGCTTGATTTACTCAACACATATCTCATGGAAATTCGCGGTTCCAATCCTTGATAAAATTTAATTACGTCACCTCGGTTATAACTGATGGATGTGTCAGGCTTACTGATATCTCCTTTAATGTAACGGATGAATGGACCTACATGCATGTAAGTACTATATCTCAATCCTGCGTTTACCCTCAGCTTTTCATTCACGTCGAATTCGTCCATCAGGTAAATGGCAGATTCATGACTGTATAATTTTTGAGCTATTCCAGTATTGAACTCCACAGAATCTGATTCGGCAGAAACGCTAGTAGGAATAAACGTATGATAGGTGTAATTTGCTCCCCACTTTACTTTGTGTCTTGTGTTTGGGAAGTAGGAGAAATCAACTTTTCCACCGATATCTCGAATACCTGATAACAATTCAAATCTGAATTGATCCTGCTCAGAGCCAAAACTAAATTGATAATCTGAAAATGTAGCAGACGTATTCATGAAAAGTTTGCTGTTGAACAAGTGATTCCAGCGAACTGCCCCAATTCCATTTCCCCATGGCATATTTACCCTAAAGTCGTCTTCTCGACTACCAAATGAAAAGATGTCTTTTCCGTAGTAACCACTGACGAAGATCTTGTCTTTCTCGGTCAATTTGTAGTTCGCCTTAAGGTTTAGATCGTAGAACATATATCCCGATCCTGCAAAAGGACTTGTATCAGGAATAGCTGCCTTCATGATGATGTCGATGTAGGTTCTTCTTCCAGAAATAATGAAGGATCCTCGATCTTTTTTCAAAGGACCTTCAACGGTCAAACGGGATGAGATGGCTCCAATTCCACCTTTGATCTTGAACTTCTTATTGTTCCCTTCGTTCATGTTCACTTCAAGAACGGATGACATTCTTCCTCCAAAATTCGCAGGCATTCCACCTTTGATCAGGTTCACACTTTTTACCGCATCAGCATTGAAAACGCTAAAAAATCCAAAGAGATGGGCAGCATTATAAACAACTGCTTCGTCGAGAAGCACCAGGTTTTGATCAGGCCCCCCGCCGCGAACATAGAATCCTTGTCCACCCTCTGAAACAGAAGATACTCCGGGTAATAATTGAATAGTTTTCACGACATCCACCTCTCCCATAAAGGCAGGAAGTGTTTTGATCTGATCGATATCTAGTTCGATCTGTCCGATCTTCGTGGAGTTAACATTTTCTCCTTTTTTAGCGCTTACTTCAACTTCCTGAAGCTCTTGCATCTCAGTGCCCAACTCAATATCGAAGCGAACATCTTTATTAAGGTTGATCTCCACTTTTTTAGTGTCCAGCCCTGTTGCTCTGAATTCAACTTGATAGACTCCTTGTGGGATCGTTAAGGAGAAAAAACCATAATTATTGGTAACGGCTCCCTGGGAAATACTGGGCACAACTACTTTTGCTCCGATCAGTGATTCGCCGTTTCTTGCATCCGTTATATATCCACTCAACGTAAATTTTTCCTGTGCCGTTAAGCCAAAGTTTAAAACTGTCAATAAAAGGATGACGATACTGTATTTCATTTGCTTTAGATCAATTGAGTCGGTGTAAAATTCATAAAACTACAAACAAAGCAGCATTCATTTGGTGCGGATGGTATTAAAATTACATGAATGGGTTTTGAACTAGTTTGATTAAATTCGCAGGAAAATTAATACTTCCCGAATGAAGATCTCATATAATTGGCTGAAACAATACATCAATACTGATCTGTCTGCGAATGAAATTGCAAAAATTCTTACGGAAACAGGTTTAGAAGTTGAAAGCGTCGAGAAAATTGAAGCAGTAAAAGGTGGACTACAAGGTGTGATCGTAGGGGAAGTTTTGACATGTGAAAAACACCCGGACGCTGATCGATTGAAAGTTACAACTGTAAACACAGGAAGTGAGATCGTTCAAGTGGTTTGCGGTGCACCTAATGTTGTAGCAGGTCAAAAAGTTCCACTGGCGACTGTGGGATGTACATTGTACCCTTCACCGGAAGAAACATTAAAAATAAAAGCGTCGAAAATTAGAGGAGTTGAATCACAGGGAATGCTATGTGCTGAGGATGAGCTTGGGATTGGGCATTCGCATGATGGCATTCTTGTTTTGGATCCTTCATTGAAACCGGGAAGCTCTATGGCCGAAGTTTTGGAGCTGGAAGATGACTACATGATCGAGATCGGTTTAACACCGAATCGTGCTGATGCAATGGGGCATGTAGGTGTAGCGCGTGACTTAAAAGCCTATTTAAATGTGCACAACGCAGCGGGACTTTCACTTCAATTGCCTGATATTAGATCAAAATTTGACAATACGGGTGAACCCGTAAAAGTTAAAGTTCTGGATACGGAAAAATGTCCTCGATACATGGGGGTGGTGATCAACAATGTCACTGTGAAACCTTCACCAGCCTGGCTTCAAAAACGATTGAGAGCTGTTGGATTATCACCGATCAATAATATTGTCGATGTGACAAATTATGTAATGAGAGAGTTAGGAACACCGTTGCATGCTTTTGATCAAAGAACATTCAATGGACATGTTGTCGTGAGGTGCGCTCATGAAGGTGAAAAGATGATCTCTCTGGATGAGGTTGAAAGAGAATTGAATGTTGAAGATCTGATGATCGCAAACGAAAGTGATTCAATGTGTATTGCCGGCGTTTTTGGTGGATTGAATTCAGGAGTGAAGAATGATACTACGGCTGTGTTCATTGAGTCGGCCTACTTTGATGCTGTTTCTGTGCGCAAAACGGCTAAGCGTCATGGTTTGAATACGGACGCAAGTTTCCGTTTCGAAAGAGGAGTAGATCCTGAGTTGACGGAATACGCATTGAAAAGAGCAGTAGATCTTATTCTTGAAACCGCAGGGGGAGAGGTTGGATCTAGAGTATATGATGTTGACAACAGAAACCGTGAAGCAAAGAAAATAGACTTTAGCGTTTCGAATTGCAACGACTTAATAGGTACGGAGATCCAAAAATCTGTGATCCTTTCTATTTTAAAGGAGTTGGATATTGACGTAATCCAAGATAAAGGAGACATACTTACATTGACTCTTCCTGATTACCGTGTTGATGTAACAAGAGAAGCTGATGTGATCGAGGAAGTATTAAGGATCTTTGGATTCAACAATGTTCCGATTCCAGAAAAGCTGAATTCTTCGATCGGCACTTTCTCAAAGCCGGATACCGAAAAAGTACAACAGGTTCTTTCCGAAATGCTTGTCGGTAAAGGCTTTAGCGAGATCATGAATAATTCGTTGACAACCTCTTCATACCTTGAAAAACTTGGAGGAGATGTGCTGTCGTCTGATCAAGCAGTGCCTATCCTGAACCCATTAAGTCAGGAGCTGGATATCATGAGAAGGACTTTACTCTTCAATTTACTTGAAGTGGTGGAGCACAACCAGAACAGACAAAATCCGGATCTTAAGATCTTTGAATTTGGGAAGGTGTACCATAATTATGCGAGTGGCTATGCTGAAAACCGAAGATTGATCATTGCATTGACAGGCAGAAAGCAGGCGGAATCATGGAACAAGCCCAATGAGAGCGTCAGCTATTATGATCTGAAAGGAATAGTGAATTCGATAGCGAAGCGTCTTGGTTTGGATAGCTTTCTAAAAGAATCCCCTTTGAAAAAGACTCTATTCGAAGATGGAGTTCAACTTCAGGTACTGAAATCGAAAGTTGGAGAAATGGGCTGGGTTCCTAAAAAAGTACTGAAGCATTTTGGAATAAAACAGGACGTATTCATTGCTGATCTGGACTGGGATGTAATAGTTGATTCATTGAAGCTCGTGAAAGTGAAGTACACAGAATTACCTAAGACGTTTGCGGTAAGAAGAGATTTCTCCCTTCTACTGGATAAAAAGGTGAATTTCTCTGAAATCTCAGAAGTTGCTCAGGAATCTGATAAACAATTCCTGAAGGAAGTTGGTTTATTTGATGTTTACGAAGGGAAGAACCTCGATGAAGGCAAAAAATCATATGCAGTTTCTTTTGTCTTCCAGGATCCTGAACAGACCTTAAAGGATGAAATGATCGATAAGATCATGGAAAAGATCAGAACAAATCTTGAAAGCAAGCTGAACGCACAATTGAGATAATATGAGTAAAGTTGTTGGTGTAACAGGTATCGGGACGGAGGTTGGAAAAACTGTAGTCAGTGGTATTCTTGCACAAGCACTTCAGGCAGAATATTGGAAGCCTGTTCAAGCAGGAGATTTAGACTGGTCTGATTCAATGAAGGTAGACAATTGGACAGATGATAAAGTTATTGTATTGAAA